>JABZHN010000003.1:0-130574 GCA_015258835.1 Atopobium sp. | reverse complement strand
CATCTGTCAGCGGAATCGCGTTGCCGGCGCCAGGACCCTGAGTTGCCAGGAGCTCCATAATCTTTGGAGAAAGCAGGTAACGACCAACAATAAACAGGTGAGAAGGTGCGTCCTCTGGACGAGGCTTCTCGACAAGGCCTGTTACCTTCCAAATAGCACCCTCACCCTCAGAGTTGCCTGAAGGAGAAGAGATGCACTCACCTGCGATAATACCGTAGCGATTCACCTGATCTGCAGGAACTGGAGCAACTGCAATGACGGAAGCACCATTGTGCTGCTTGGAAATATCTGCCATGCGGATGCACATCTGACGGTCTGGAACAAAGTAATCGCCGAGAAGTACAAAGAATGGCTGGTCACCTATACCGTCTGCAGCGCAAAGCACGGCATGGCCAAGGCCACGAGGATTGTCCTGATAGGTAAAGGAAACAGGAAGCGCAGAAGCTGCATGGACCTTCTCGGCAAGGTCTTGCTTTCCACGAGAAGAAAGGTCTGCCTCAAACTTCTGGTCTTCAGCAAAGTAGGTTTCAATCTGTGGCTTCTCGCGAGAATTGATGATGATTACCTCATCAACCTCTTCTGGCTCAAGAGCCTCTTCTACTACGTACTGAATGACGGGCTTATCCAAAACAGGCAACAGCTCTTTAGGGGTTACCTTTGTTGCAGGTAGAAAGCGCGTACCTAGACCAGCTGCTGGGATAATTGCCTTCATGTGTTTGCCTTTCACCTATGAGCCCTGTTGGCTCTGCACACCTAACGTGTGCTTGTAAGAATGACGGTTTTGCCGCCGATAAACTCAAATGACAGGCGCTTTTATACGTACCTAGCTTGCATAAGCGCCAGGTTACGTTACTTGCTTGGAATCTCAATTCCACGCTTCTCAAGGAATTCAATGAGCTTAGCCAGCGTGTCTACAGAAAGTGAGTGCTCCATAAGGCAAGCCTCTGCATCTGCAGTCTCTGTGTCTACACCCAAGTCCTCCTCAAGGAAGGTGCGAAGCGCACGGTGAGCACGCCATGTGGTACGGGCATTTGCCTCGCCTTCTTTGGTCAGCGTGACACGACCATAACGGCTCTGCTCAACCATGTCCTGCTCTTTAAGCTGGGACAGTGCCTTGTTGACGCTTGCCTTGGAAACATCAAGACTCTCGGCAATATCAACGGAGCGGACGCTCTTATCGTCATCTGGCTGCTCAAGTGCAATTCGATAAATTGCCTCGAGATAGTCCTCGCCGGCTTTTGTCAGTGTGTGGTCGTTTTGTACGTTATCGTTGGCCATAAATCTCCTCCGACGACTGCTTGACAGTCTTTTTCATGCAAAATCAGTTGCGCTACGCAACGAAAATATTTCTAACACTTGAATGATACCCAAAAACGGCGCTTAGTTTTACTGGCGAGAAGAGCTGTTTGAAGATTCTGAGGACTCTTCTGAACTTTTCTCGGCAGCCTCAGCATTTGCCTCGGCATCTGTTTGTCCGTTTAAACTAGATGGATCGTCTCCTGCATCAATTACTTTCATCATCTTTGCAAGTGCATCTTTATCTGCAATAACATACGACTGGCCATCAATTTCTGTTCCCTCGGATGGTACGTATGCCGTATAGATATCCTTGTCAGTGTTCATGCCAATCATCTGAGTGCCCAAAGAAATAATGTCTGAGACAGATAGATCGGTAATAACCATGCTTGCTGTTGAATTGACAGTATTTGCAATGGCTACAGGGTCTCCTGTGTTCAGAATCTGAGCAATCATAGCCTTGATGAAGGTTCTCTGATGGCGCATGCGGGTGTAATCGCTGTCTGCAAAAGCGTAGCGAACACGAGTAAAGAAGAGTGCTTGAGCACCGTTCAGTTTCTGAACGCCAGGGTACAGTTCAACAACGTCGCTGAAGTTCTCTGTGTCACGCATGTACTGCTCAACGTTTACGGTTACGCCACCAAGAGCATCTGTAATGCCTGCGAGACCATCAAAGTTGACCTCTGCATAGTGGGCAATATGTACGCCGCACAGTTCATTTACAGCTTGTACCATGCCATTTGCGCCGTCATAGTAGTGGACGGCGTTAATCTTCATGTAAGAACCCTTCCACAAGACACGGGTATCTCGTGGAATAGAGAGCATAGTCACACGCTTATGGATAGGGTCAACACGCGCCAAAATAATGGAATCCGCACGATATTCAGTCTCGCCAGGTCGACCGTCGGTTCCTAGAAGCAGCATATAATAGGGGTCGCCTGGTGCAGAAGGCTCCTGAAGCGTCTGACGAAGCTCAGCAGTAATGACCTGTGAGTTATTGAGCTGTGCCTGAACGCTTGCATACCAGATACCTGCGCCCACCACAGCGGCAACAAAAACAGCAGCAAGAACGCCCAGAAGCGACCTGACTACCATCTGCTTTCTGAAGACACGCTTACGACGCTTGTGGTAGCCCTCTGCCTGCGTGCGACTAAAAGGAGAGCTGCTAACTGCAGCGTTCTGTGAAGTATTGGCCGCAGCGTTTGGCGCAGTGCCTTGAGTACTTCCCGTAGCAGTATTTTGTGCAGTGTCAGCTGAAGCGCCCTGTGAGGCTCCGTTGTCGAGCAGTTTTGCATGCTTTGGTTTAGTTGACACAAACTATCCTTCGATAAAGTCGTCGTCTGGAATGGTAGTGCGCTGAGCATCTGCTCCCAGCGCGACGAGTTTCTCGACAAATCCTTCGTAACCGCGGTCAATGTGATGAATGGCAGAAACGATTGTTTCTCCCTCGGCCACAAGACCAGCCATAACAAGCGCAGCACCACCACGAAGATCTGGTGACTTGACCTGCGCCCCCTCAAAGCCGGAGACGCCGCGAACAATAGCGTGATGGCCCTCAATGGTAATATCGGCTCCCATGCGAGAAAGCTCAGACGCCAACATAAAGCGATTCTCAAAGACGTTTTCTGTAATGATGCAGGTACCCTTAGCCAGAGCAAGCAGCGTCATGGTCTGTGCCTGCATGTCTGTTGGGAAACCCGGGAATGGCAGCGTCTGGATATCGATAGCCTTAAGATCTTGCTGACGAGAAGCCCTTGCCCACCTATCTCCAGTCTCGATGGTAATACCCATCTGCTCGTACTTCTTAAGCACCAGACCAAGGTGATTTGGCTCGAAGCCGTGAACAGTAATAGGCTCACCAGTAAGCGCGCCAATAGCCAGGAACGTACCAGCTTCAATGCGGTCGCCAACGACTTCATGCTCAACAGGATGCAGCTCTGTGACACCGTGGATCTCGATAACAGGAGATCCAGCACCCTGAATGTTGGCGCCCATTTTGTTGAGCATGTTAGCAAGGTCAACAATTTCTGGCTCACGAGCTGCGTTATCAATGACTGTTACACCCTTGGCAAAAACTGATGCCATCATCAGGTTCTCTGTTGCACCAACGGAAGCAAAGGCCAGAGAAACGGTCTCGCCGGTTATGCCGTGAGGAGCGCTTGCGTGAATATTGCCGTGCTCAACCTTAAATTCAACACCCAAAGCCTCGAGGCCCAGGATGTGCATGTCAATTTTGCGAGCACCGATATTACAACCGCCTGGCATCGCCACAACAGCCTTGCCAAAACGAGAAATAAGGGGACCCAAAACAGCAGTTGATGCACGCATCTGTGCAACAAGACTGTAAGGAGTCTCCCAGCTTGTAATATCTGTGGTATCAATTTTGAGCTCGTGAAGACCAACGACTTCAATGCGAGCGCCTAACGTCTTGAGCACCTTGCCCATGACGTGAACGTCTGCAATATTAGGAACGTTAGTGAGTGTAGTAACACCAGGAGCCATGATGGTTGCAGCCATCAATTTAAGGGCAGAGTTTTTTGCACCCTCTACAGTGACCTCTCCTGTGACAGAACGGCCACCTACTACTTTTATGACGTCCATAAACCTCCGAAAACGACAGTGAGAGAATTTTACTCCTCAACCACTTGCTTCAGAAGTAGATTACACCAGTCTATCTTTTTTTCGTAGTAGGCACGACGATTATCGTCTTCTGGAAGAGAAAGCATCTGGTCAATGACGTCATCTCTTGTCTCGCGCACAACATCTGCATCAATGTCATCAACGCGACGAGCATGATCTGCCAAGATAATGACTCCTGTTGGATCGATTTCTGCGTATCCACCAGAAATCACTATCTTGGTCATAGATTCTTCATTCTCTGGATGAGGCATGTGCAGTCTTACAACACCATCGCCAAGCGCAATGATTTCTGGTGCGTGGCCTGGCCACACACCATACTCTCCATCTGCTGAAGCAAGAATCAGACTTTCAACGGTTCCTTCGTAAAGGAGCTTATCTGGTCTGACAAACTGACAAGTCAACTCAGCCATGAGAAATCCTAGTTCTGTGAGCTATCCGAAGCGGACATCTTTGCAGCGCGCTCGCGAACATCTTCGATGGTGCCTGCAAAACGGAATGCCTGCTCAGGAAGGTCATCGCACTTACCGTCAATAATCTCTGCAAACGAGCGGACAGTCTCCTCAACGGTGCAGTACACACCAGGGTTACCAGTGAACTTCTCGGCAACGTGGAATGACTGAGAGAGGAACTGCTGAATCTTACGGGCGCGAGCAACGGTGCGCTGCTGCTCCTCAGAAAGCTCGTCCATACCCAGAATTGCAATGATGTCCTGAAGGTCGGAGTACTCCTGCAGGGTCTCCTGAACTGCCATAGCAACGCGGTAGTGCTCTGAACCAACAATGGATGGATCAAGAGCAGAACTGGAGCTGGCCAGAGGGTCAACTGCTGGGTAAATACCAAGCTCGGTAATAGCACGAGAAAGAACGGTAGTTGCATCCAAGTGCGTAAAGGTTGTAGCAGGAGCAGGGTCAGTAAGGTCGTCTGCAGGGACGTAAACTGCCTGTACGGAAGTAATAGAACCTTCCTTGGTGGAAGTAATACGCTCCTGAAGCTCGCCCATCTCTGTAGCCAGGGTTGGCTGGTAACCAACTGCGGAAGGCATACGACCAAGAAGTGCGGAAACCTCAGAACCTGCCTGAGAGAAGCGGAAGATGTTGTCGATGAACAACAGAACATCCTGGCCCTGATCACGGAAGTACTCTGCAGTAGTAAGGCCTGCAAGAGCAACACGCATACGAGCTCCTGGTGGCTCGTTCATCTGACCGTAGACTAGGCAGGTCTTGTTAATAACGCCGGACTCAGTCATCTCAAGGAAGAGGTCAGTACCCTCACGAGTACGCTCTCCAACGCCGGTGAATACGGAGGTACCACCGTGCTGCTGAGCCAGGTTGTTAATAAGCTCCTGAATCAGAACGGTCTTACCAACGCCAGCGCCACCAAAGAGGCCAGTCTTTCCGCCTCGAACATAAGGCTCGAGAAGATCGATTGCCTTGATGCCCGTCTCAAAAATCTCTGTCTCAGTAGTGAGCTCTTCGAAGAGAGGTGCTGGGTGGTGAATTGGATAAAACTCAACGTCTTCAGGAATTTCTCCACCATCAACTGGCTGACCCATGACGTTCCAGACGCGGCCCAGCGTAGACTCGCCTACAGGCATCATCATTGGCTTGCCGGTGTCCTTAACGCGAAGGTTACGCTGAAGACCATCGGTTGACGACATAGCGACGGTACGAACAACACCACCGGGAAGCTGAGACTCAACCTCAAGAACGGTGCTGACGTGACCAACAGGCGTGTCATCCTCTACCGTCAGTGCGGTATAGATGCTTGGAACAGGTCCGTCGAACTTAACATCGACAACTGGTCCAACTACGCGAACGATTACGCCATCGTCAACGTGCTGATTGCGCTTGTTGAGAATAGCTTCCTCAAAGGAAGAAGTCTCTACTTGCATATCTGACATTACATATCCTCCAATGCTGCAGCACCACCGATAATCTCATTGAGCTCAGTGGTAATTGCGCCCTGGCGTTCGCGATTGTACGTACGGCTAAGAGCGCCTAAGACGTTCTCAGCATTATCAGTTGCAGACTGCATTGCACGACGGCGTGCACCATGCTCGGCTGCAGCAGAATCAAGAAGTGCGTGGAAGATGACCGTCTTGATATAAGCGGGCATCAACGAATCAAGTACCTGAGAAGCAGATGGCGAGAATTGATATTCACTCTTGTTATACGTCTTCACCTGTGAGAGGGCTTCTTCGGTACGTGGTTTATTAGGAATCGTGAGTTTATCGCGCGAAATAGGAAGAAGTTGCTCTGTAACCTGCTCTTGGTCAACACGGTTCTTTGCATGCCAGTACTTGATTACGACACGATCAATCTTACCCTTGATATAGCCATCCATGATATAGGAGGCAATACGATCAGCCTGGTCTGCTGTAGGCTCAGAGGAAATGCCTACATAAGACATGGTGGGCTTGATATTTCTATACGTAAAGTACTCAGTTGGCTTGCGTCCGCAAGTAATTATCTCGGACGACACACCCTTAGCCTTAAGACGTGCCATCTCATGCTCAACCTCGCGTTGAGGCAGGATGTTAAATCCGCCTGCAAGTCCGCGGTCAGATGCGATGACTAAGAACAGCACGTTCTTCTCGACTTTATGTGTAGCAAGAAGAGGCTGTTTCTTAGGATTAAAGCCAGCGCCTGCTACATTTGCAAGCATAAGGGTAATAGCTTCCTTATATGGCGAAGCAGCCTCGGCCCTATCAAGTGCCTTGCGGACACGCGCTGTCGAAATCATCGACATCGTGCGCGTAATCTGCATGGTGCTCCTGATGGAGCTCATACGCCTCGATATTTCGTGAAGGTTCGCCATTGATAATTACTCCTGCAATGAACCCTGGGTTACTGCGTCAAAAGAGCCTGGTGTGTCTGAATTAGCTTCTGCCTCATCCACAACCTTGTTTGGATGCTCTTCCAAGAACTTAGCCTTGAAGTGCTTAATGTGATCACTCAAGCGCTCTGCCTGCTCATCAGAAATCTTTCCGTTGCGCAGAGAGTTGCGGAGCTGTGGGTGATACTCACTCATGTACTGAGCAAGGCCATCACGGAAGAGAGCAACGTTCTCAAGATCAACGTCATCAATGAAGTTCTCTTTTGCAGCGTAAATTGCGCAAATCTGGTCTACTACGTCCAGAGCTGAATAACGTGGCTGCTTGAGAAGCTCCATCATATGAGCACCGTGGTTGAGCTGGTACTGCGTAGTTGCATCCAAGTCGGATCCGAACTGCGAGAATGCCTGCTTCTCACGATAACTTGCAAGGTCCAGACGAAGTGTACCTGCAACCTGCTTCATTGCCTTGACCTGAGCGTCGCCACCAACGCGGGATACAGAAATACCTACGTCGACTGCTGGGCGCTGGCCCTGGAAGAAGAGATTAGACTGCAGATAAATCTGGCCGTCTGTAATGGAAATGACGTTTGTAGGAATGTATGCAGAAACGTCGCCTTCCTGCGTCTCAATAATTGGAAGTGCGGTAAGAGAACCTGCTCCGTTTTCATCGGAGAGCTTACATGCACGCTCCAGCAAGCGTGAGTGCAGGTAGAAAATATCACCAGGATATGCCTCACGTCCTGGTGGACGATGAAGCGTCAGTGACATCTGACGGTATGCAACTGCCTGCTTAGAGAGGTCATCGTAAACAACAAGAACGTGTCCGCCTGGATGGTCTTTGTCAGCAGGCTTGCCGTCCTTATCGTTATACATAAAGAACTCACCAATAGCAGCGCCTGCCATAGGGGCAATGTACTGCATTGGAGCAGAATCGGCTGCGGTAGCTGCAACAATGACGGTCTTGTCAAGAACACCATGGCGGGAAAGAGACTCGCGGATGTTTGCAACTGTAGACGCCTTCTGACCGATGGCGACATAGATACAAACCATATCGGTGTTCTTCTGGTTTACGATTGCGTCAATTGCGATAGCGGTCTTACCGGTCTTACGGTCACCAATGATCAACTCACGCTGACCACGGCCGACAGGAACCATAGCGTCAATTGCCAGAAGTCCAGTCTGAACTGGCTCGCAAACAGGCTGACGCTGCATGATGCCAGGAGCCTTGAACTCAATAGGGCGACGATGTGTAGCGTGGATAGCGCCAAGTCCATCAATAGGCTGGCCCAGTGGGTTAACAACACGACCAAGCATGTCAAAACCAGCTGGAATATCCATGACGCGGCCGGTTGTACGGCACTCGTCGCCTTCCTTAATCTCAGAAACTTCGCCGAACAAAACAGCGCCGACTGAAGTTTCATCAAGGTTCTGAGCAAGACCGAATACGCTGTGGCCCGTAACGGAGCTAGTGAACTCCAGCAACTCGCCTGCCATAGCGCTGCGTAGACCAGCAACACGAGCAATACCGTCTGCTACCTCAATAACAGCAGATACCTCTTGCTGGGATACAGTTGAATTGACCTTAGAAAGGCGCTCTCTAAGCTGTGCCATGACGGCATCTGAGCTCAGCGTTCCTTCCTGTATAGTGGTCTTATCAGTCATTACAATTCACTTTCAACGTGATCTGAAGAGAGCCTACTCTTAATGTGAGTGAGCTGTGTCTTTACCGATGCATCATAACGATGATCACGTGCCTCAACTACAATGCCGCCCAAAATCTTGGGATTAACACGCTCAATAAGATACACCTGAGTATTGAAGTTCTTCTCGAGCTTCTCGGTGACCTTTGCACGTAACTCATCATCAAGAGGCATTGTAGTAGTTACCGTTACTGTAAGTGTCTTGTCTTCTTCTTCAAGAAGCTCCTGGAACGTAGCGGCAACATCATTGATAAGGTTGACATCCTCACTCGCCTGCATAGCACCAAGAGTCTCAAGAACTTCTGGAGAGAACTTCTTTGCGTGCTGCACCTGTACAAGGTCTGCAGTTGCACGACCCTCTGCGCGGCCAGCCTCCAGGAGTGCCCTGGTATAGCCCTCTACTTTTCTGTCTTGATCGTCTTTATTAGTGCTCATCTGGAGTACCTACTTCCGCAAGGTACTTTTCGGCAAGAGCACGCTGCTGCTCTACTGAAAGCTCGTTGCCAATAATCTTTCCGGCAATATCGACGGCAAGATCAACAACGGAATCAGAAAGCTCAGCCATGGCGTGACGACGCTCAGACTCTACAACGCCCTTACCCTTAGTAATAATCTCGACAGCTTCTGCCTTTGCCTGCTCGATAATACGAGCACGCTCTTCTTCGCCCTCACGCTTAGCAGCAGAAACAATCTCGTCTGCTTGCTGCTTAGCTGCGTCGATACCAGCTGCTGCGATTTCACGATCCTTGTTGGCTTCCTCGCGAGCCTTTGCTGCAGCGTCCAGATCGCCTTGGATCTTCTCTTGACGCTTGTCAAGCATACGTAGAACGGAAGGCCATACAAACTTTGCTACAACAGCAAAGATGATCAGAAACGCAATCAGAGCAGGAACAAACTCAGCGGGCTTTGGAAGAAGAATATCGGCACCACTTGCACCCTCTTCAGCAAGTGCGACTGAGGGAGCCATTGCCACAAGTAGAGCAGCAGTTGCGCCTACTGTGCTGGCTTTTTTAACTCCCTTACAAATCGTATTCATGCATTCCTCCAACGTAGCGTTTTCGCTGTTACAAACAGTAATTTACTTAACCATCAAGGTAACAACGAAGCCAATCAGGGTAAGTGCCTCGATGAATGCGCAGCCAAGAATAAAGACTGTGAAGAGACGACCCTGAACCTCTGGCTGACGAGCCATGTTGTTAGCGGCACTCGTTGCTACGACGCTAATACAAATTGCTGCTCCCATAACGCAAAGAGCATATCCGAAAATACCCACGATTCCTCCTTTTTCGCTCGCCCCTCTCAAGGCGACCAATATACATACCTATCATCAACTGAGCGTGGGCTCAGATGACTTCATCTTTTGTGCCGTTTGGCACCACAGTGTGGCAATGCCACCAACTAAGCGTTTTGCTTAGTGTTCAGACTCTACCAGCTGGATGTAGACAGTAGAGAGTAGGGTAAAAACGTATGCCTGAATGAAGGCAACAATAGTTTCTACCAAATAAATGATAATCAACAGCAGAACCCAGAAGATCGAAAAGCCTGCCTGAGCAGCTGTTGATGCGGAGAAGTTCTCAATAGCTGGCATAAAGTACATAGATGCAAGAATTGCAAATGTACCCATAACGATGTGACCTGCATACATGTTGCAGAACAGACGGACGGCCAGAGTAACCAGACGAAGGAATGTTGAGAAGACCTCAATAACCCAGATAACTGCTGCAATAACAGGGTTAACGCCCTTTGGTGCAAGGCTTAGGATGTAGCCAATAACACCCATCTTCTTTGCACCTACATACATAAAGTATCCAAGGGAGCAAAGGCCAAGAGCGGCAGTAACACCAATAGTACCGGTGCCTGGGTGTGCACCAGGAATAAGACCAATGATGTTGTTGATCAGGATGAACATAAACATAGTGATCAAGAATGGGAAGTGAGTGCGCCAAGTTTCTCCAAGAGAAGCCTTGCAGACGTCATCTCTAATGTACTCAATCAGGTACTCAACGCCATTAACGAAGCGTCCCTGAGGGACGATGCTCTCTGCCTGCTTCTTCTTAAACTTAAAGCAGACAATCAGGAAAATCACAGCAGCGATCAAGAAATAGAAAATGTAGTTAGTGAAACCAAAGGTGGTGTTACCAACCAATGCGTGTGGCAAAAAACTTTCGAGCAGCTCGGCCATCTCTGCTGGCAACTGCGCAAGAACATCCACTCTGTCTCAACCTCCCCATACAATCTGCAACCATTTCAGATTGCCCGTCACTGCTCAGCATACTTGAAACGCAACGTAAGATGCCAAGAATATGCCACTTGGAGTGTATTATCTACCACTCGGCGTGCATATTTGCGACGAACGGCGATACTAGCACTAAATGAATGCATAGTCACGATTACAAAATCAAATAATTGACTTATGCTCAAACTCTCACATTACTGACACATTTCGTGTTAGCTGCCGTTATTGTTTCATTCAACTATAACACTAATAAACTGCTGTTACGTTGCTATTTTCTTGAGAAACACAGTTATGTCCAGGTAAAAATAGTCGCATCAATATCCCCTGGTATTCGCAAAGTTTTTGATATATGCCAACCGTTATTTCTTCTCGTAAAGTGATGATTTGAAAAAAATGATCCAGTACGCACGTTATGTGAGCGCTGGATCAAGTACTAACGTACGTATTCGCAACTATATTAAATTGCGAGAAGGACGAGGGACTCCTTACTTGGTGCCGTAAATACGGTCACCTGCGTCGCCGAGGCCTGGAAGGATGTAGGCATTTGGGCTCAGCTGACGATCAACGGTGCAGGTGTAGAGGCGTACCTCTGGGTCAAAGTCCAGAGTTGCCTTGACACCCTCAGGGCAAGAGACAATGGTCAGGCAACGAATGTCCTTGACACCTGCTTCACGCAGGAACTGAATAGCAGCAGTTAGAGAGCCGCCAGTTGCCAGCATTGGATCAACAACCAGGCAGGTGCGGTTCTCGATGTCTGCAGGGAACTTGCAGTAATACTGGTGAGGAAGATGGGTCTCTGGATCGCGATACATACCAACATGACCGACGCGAGCAGAGGGAACCAGCTCAAGAATGCCGTCAACCATACCAAGGCCAGCGCGAAGAATTGGAATAATAGCAACCTTCTTACCAGCAATGCGCTTAGCAGTCATAGTCTCAAGAGGAGTCTCTACATCGACATCCTCAAGTGGGAAGTCACGCATTGCCTCGTAGCTCTCAAGAATTGCAAGCTCGTTGACAAGCTCACGGAACTGCTTAGTGGTGGTTGTCTTGTCACGGAGAATGTGAAGCTTGTGCTGAACTAGTGGGTGGTCAACAACCGTAAGTCTGGACTCATCGTAATCTGCCATAATGCTCCCTCCAAGAGCTTGACCTGCGCCTTATTTGAATGCGAACAACTTTACTAGCCTCTACATTCCCTGCAGGTTTGCGTATGTATTACTTATGCGGCACTGTTTATGTGCCGCTTACTTACTCAGCGTCAACACCCTTAAAGTTAGGATCATCTTCACGCATGATCTTCTCGACACGTCCAGCGTGGCGGCCGCCTGCAAACTCGGTGCTTAGGAAGGTATCCACAATAGCCTCGTTAACAGCAAGATCAGTGAATCGACCAGAAAGGCCAATGACGTTTGCGTTATTGTGCTCACGAGCAAGCTCTGCAAACTGAACAGTCTGAACAGGAGTAGCGCGAATACCAGGGACTTTATCAGCAGTCATAGCAATACCAATGCCGGTACCGCAAATCAAAACGCCGCGATCTGCTTTGCCTGCTGCAACTGCACGAGCAACCTTATCTGCAAAATCAGGGTAATCAACACGGTCGTCATTTGCTGGTCCAAAGTCCAAAACCTCATGACCAAGCGACTTGATGTGCTCAACGATAGGATCTTTCTGGATAAAGCCAGCGTGATCGGAACCAACTGCAATACGCATACGTATCCTCCTCAGAAAATTCACTCCTATAGAGAGTACCGCATGCAGGCAAAAGCTGCAGCCAAAACACATAAAAGGGATAGGATTTTTTATCTATTTTGCAAATCCCGCAGTGGCGAGAATGGCCTCGGTTGTGATGGCGCCTTCGCGCAAAATGCGCGGTTCATCACCTGTGCAGTCGACAATGGTCGACGCAATAGCAAGGGGTGCCGGACCTCCATCAAGCGTCAGATCCGCTTGCTCAATAAGGCCTGCTTCAAGGCCACATCCATCAACTGCAGAAGGAGCCCCGTGCGTGTTGGCGCTGGTAGTAGCCAAAGGGCATCCAAGCTGCTGTGCAATCTGACATACTAGAGGTGAGTTGGGCATACGGAGTGCAATGGTTCTGTTATCTGGCAAGACGTACTCATCAGGAACGTTCTCTGATGCGGTAACCACCAGCGTAAGAGCTCCTGGCCAATATGCTTCTACCAGCTTATTTGCCCAGCTGTGCGTAATGTGAGCGTACTTCTGCAGGTCGGATTTACTGCCCACAAGCCAGGGAAGCGTCTGCGTTGAGGGACGCTGTTTAATCTCAAAAATACGCTTATGACCAGGGTTTTGAGGAGTTGCAGCTGCACCAACGCCATAGACAGAATCGGTAGGCATGATAAGCACGCCACCACGACGCGCCACCTCAACTGCTAAAGAAACTACAGATGCATCCGGATTCATCTGATCAACTTTGATGTACTCGCCCATGAAACCCTCGACTCATTGTTGTGTGCTGCGCGATATTGCCTGATGCGCACTGATACGCGTTGCACAGATTTTCTCGCCAAGCGTCTGAAGTGCTACTTTGCTAGACGCGCTACAAGAATACGCGGCCTGTGCGTCAGATCCTCTTTGACCTCAACGGACTCCCACACACCCTGTTCCTCGGCAAGGTGCACCGCCTTGTCTAGGTGCCCCTCATAGAGCTCAACGCAGAGCATTCCACCAGGTAGAAGCATATGTGGAGCAGCCTCGAGCAATCGCCTATAGACGTCCAGACCGTCCTCTCCCCCGTCAAGCGCCAGCTCAGGCTCAAAACCCTTGACCTCAGCAGGTACCTCCTGCTCAAGCACGCGTGTGGGAATGTAGGGCGGATTAGACACCAACACCGAGAAGGACTGTGCAAGCTCTGCAGGCAAGCCATCTACCAGGTCGCACTCAATGAGCTCCACGCGCTCCTGGAGGTCCAGGGCATCTCTGTTGCGAGTTGCCAGCGCAATCGCCTGAGGAGAAAGATCTGTAGCATGGACGCGTGTCTGTGGACGCTCAGTAGCAATAGAGAGGGATATGCAGCCCGTTCCTACGCCAACCTCAAGTACGCGCACTTCCCCGTCAGCATTTTGAGTTGCTGCATCAACGCCTTCGAGCGCAACGTCTACCAGCACTTCTGTCTCTGGTCGTGGAATAAGCACGCCTGGCTCGCACGTAAGTACCAGGTGCCTAAAGGGCATCTCGCCCGTCACGTACTGAAGCGGCTCACCCTCTGCACGACGCTTAATTGCCTCACGCATACGAGTGCGTTCATCAGCGGAAAGTGGCTTGTCAAAGTTGGTGTAGAGCTGAACGCGAGAAAGGCCTGTCACTGCGGACAGGAGCCATTCTGCAGAAAGACGTGGATGCTCGTCACCCTTCTTTTCAAGGTGCTGAGTAGTCCACGTCAAAATTTTCTGAATTGTCCAAACTTCATCTGTCATGAAGTTTGCGCCTTACACAGCCTGAGCGAGTTTCTCGGCACGCTCTGCTGCAGCGAGAGCCTCAATAACGGATGGCAGCGTATCGCCCAGAAGAACGCCATTGTAGGTGCCGTTGAAGCCGACACGGTGGTCGGTTACACGGTCCTGTGGCTGGTTGTAGGTACGAATCTTCTCGGAACGTGCGCCATGGCCAATCTGGGAAAGACGCTCTGCACCCTGCTCAGCTTGCTGACGCTCCAGCTCCATCTCGTAGAGGCGCGCACGGAGCATCTGCATACAAACCTCGCGGTTCTGAATCTGAGAACGCTGATCCTGAGACTGAACAACCGTATTTGTTGGCAGGTGAGTAATACGAACTGCGGAATAGGTGGTGTTAACACACTGACCACCAGGGCCGGATGCGCAGTAGGTATCAATGCGCAGGTCTTCCTGGTTGATCTGAATATCAATCTCGTCAGCCTCTGGGAGAACTGCAACAGTTGCGGTAGAGGTCTGAATGCGACCCTGAGACTCAGTCTTCGGGACGCGCTGAACACGGTGAACACCGGATTCATACTTCATGACTGAATAGACCTTATCGCCTGTGACCTTGAACTCAATAGTCTTGAAGCCGCCTGCCTCAGAAGGAGAGCTGGACAGGATCTCTGTCTTCCAACCGCGAGCCTCAGCAAAGCGCTCATACATCTTGAAGAGGTCACCTGCAAAGATTGCTGCCTCATCACCGCCGACACCAGCGCGAATCTCGACGATAGTGTCCTTCTCGTCATTTGGATCGCCTGGAATCAGCATGACCTTGATCTCATCCTCAAGCTGAGGGAGCATCTCTTCATTAGCAGCAATGTCTTCTTGCAGCATCTCTTTTTCTTCTGGATCAGAAGTAGCGTTGAGAAGCTCTTTTGCAGCCTCGATGTCATCAAGGGCAGTGATGTACTTGTTGGCGTGAGCAACCAAATCTGCCTGATTAGAGTGCTCTTTTGCCACGCGAGCATACTCTTTTGGATCAGAGACAACAGCTGGGTCTGCAAGCTTTTGCTCAAGCTCAGCATAGGCCTCGACGATTTTTTCTAGCTTGTCACGCATTCTTGCTCCTAAGATAAGTGCCTCGTGCGCGCTTGGCTCATTGACATGCGGCCAAACTGTTGCAAAGCTGCTTGCGAGGTGAGAATTCAACTAAAGAAGTGTACCACCACTAGGCGGTTTTTAAACCGATACCTCCCTATCTGCACAGGATGAGGGTACACAAGTTACATAATTGTGAGAAAATTACAGCAGGTTCATACGGTAATGAGGCGCTATGACTTCTAAGAATAAAACTTCACAACCAGATAACACGCCTGCTGCAGAGGACATCTCCTCTGATCAGAAGACCCTTGACGCTCAGGCCGTTGAGGCACCCGCCGCTGATGGCGAGAAGACCGACGAGCTTGAAGAGGTCACCGACCCTATTGCTGCCGATATGGCCGCTGCTGATGAAGACTACATCATGGAAATTGTCAGCCCTATCTTTCCTGGTCTAGACGAAGATGGTGAAGAGGATGAGACTTACTCTGCTTCGGATGAGAGCTCTCCTGAAAACGACGCAGATAGCACCACTGACCTGGAGAAAATCGTAAACGATGCAGCTCTGACACAGGACCTTTCTGCTGTAGAAGCTCGCCTCAAAGAGCTTGAAGAGAACACTCACGAACATGCAGAGGCTGAAGCTACTGAAGCTTCTGTCAAAAATGCTGCTGACACGAGTAATGCAACCTCTGACGATGACGCAACGTCTATAAAAGATGTTGCTGATACGTTCTCAAGCTATCTTCGCAGCAGGCGTCGTGCGCTGTTTAGGTTTGTACGCCGCTACAGCCTGCTTTCTGGCATTCTTGCTCTTTTAAGTCTTGCTCTTTTATCTGCAGTTATCGTGTTCTTTATTCGCGTGAGCAACGTTCCTTCAACTGATACTGTTATTGCTGATGCGCGCACACGCGTTGAGGCACCAGCCTGGACTCCTGGTGAATATGATGCTGATGAGTCCTTACTCCTTACGGGCATTGAAGTTGTGTCTCGCACAAGAAGTACCACGGCAATCTCAAGTGATGCCGCGCAGTTTGGTGCGACGGGCTACGCCAACTCTGTAGTACGCCTTACCTATACAGGTAATGCAATTGCTGCTACAAAGATGACCAAACTTGGATACGCAAATACCCAGGGCTGGAACGCTATCGGTGACGAAGAATCACAATCTGTTACCTACCAGGCAACTTCGGGCGTTTCCACCACAAAAGTCCTTGACGCTATTGGCGATGTGCTAGCAAAACTTGATGAGAAAAATCCTAACGAAGCTATTTCTTATAGCTCGCAGTTCTCTAGCGCAACCTTTACTGTTCTTGATGCGGGCTTTGACCGTGAACAGCAAACCTGCTGGGTAAGAATGTCGGGTGTTTCACCAACCTTCTTTGGTTCGCTCACCTGCGAAATTACCGCCTCATTTACCTTTGATGCTTCTACGGGTACCTGGGCGTTGGACACAGCCAACCCCTCGGCAGGACTTAAGTACGACTACAGCGGACTCGTAGGAACGTGGAAGGGTTCCTTTGTCAGCTGCGAAGCAAGCAGCGGAAGCCCTTGCTATGCTGGTCGAACCAATCCTTTAACGTTGACGGTAACGGCTGCAGGTTTTTCTCGCGATCAGCTCGTGCTTACGGCAACCGCAGGGGGTGTTGTGCACAACCATGGAGCACTCACCACCTCGTATCGTTGGTATCCCGGTGATACTGAGTTCAAAAACGCTTCTGTCTCTCTTGCAACTTCAGGAACTATCGGAGAACAAATTCAGGTTTCTGGAACGGTCGATGTAACCAATGCAAACCTGGATGCTCATTCTGCTTCTAATGCGGCTCTCGCCACACCTCAAAAGCCACAATTGAAGGTCACTTTTGATATTGCCAACAGAAGCGTTGTGGCTCAGCTTATTTCCACTTACACAGAAAATGGTCAGACAGTTACCTTTACTGATACCTATCAGCTCTCTAAAGAGTAAAAATAATCCCGTCAGGCCGAGTCGTTCCTGACGGGATTTCTATCATCAAATTACGAAAAGTGCGAAAGCTTGTTACTAAGCCTCGTCTTCGTTTGTATCTGTGGCTTCTTCGTTGTTTTTCTCGCCCTTGCTCATACGGCCACGGATAAGGCCAACAACTGTTGGAATAATTGAAACGGCAACAATACCCACAATCAGCAGCTCAAAGTGCTCCTGAACTACAGGAATGCCACCAAAGAAATAGCCGAGAAGTACAAACATCGTGGACCACGTAAGGCCGCCAAGGATGTTGTAGATGCCAAAGTTTCTCCAGTGCATACCGCCCATACCAGCAATAAAAGGCACGAACGTGCGGATAAAGGGGAAGAAGCGACCTAAGAAAATTGCAAGATGACCGTGTTTATTCAGAAACTTCTGAGTCTTCTCAAGATGCTCTGGAGTAAGTGCCTTGACCTTTCCAGAAGCAATAATTTTTTGACCAAAGAAATGGCCAATCATGAAGTTCATCTGATCGCCAAGAATTGCAGCAGCCCACGTAATAACAAGCAAAAAAACAATATTAAAACCACCGTTGTGAGCAAAAAATCCTGCTGCAAAAAGCAGAGAATCACCTGGTAAAAATGGGAAAAAGACTACGCCGGTCTCAATAAAAACAATCAGAAAAACAAAGCCGTACGCAGCGAGAGGACCAGTGGCAATCATTGAAGCAATAAATGCGCGAGGATCTCTAAGCAGCTCAATGATGTAGTTTACAAAACCCATCGAAGTCCAATCGTCGTGACAAATGTCGCGGCAAGCATAGTCAACGCCTAATAAAAGCGCATTGAGTGGGAACGGATGCCCGCAAGTGACCCCTTATGGCTGCTATCTCCCGATCCTGACCAGGTTCGAGGTGTCACGTCATCCGCACCCGCTCAATGCGCTGTAGATACTCTACCCTATTAGAGTAATCTTTGCACAAGTCAAATATCGCTTCTATGCATTTTTTGACGAATTTTTTTCAATTGCTTTGATGATCTTCTCGACGTTCTTTTTTCCTCTTGAGATACCTACATGCAAAATCCCAGCTATAGGAACAGATATGACGAGAAGAACTATGCCGCCCACGAGCACAGCCGTTGCCATGGAACTTGTAGAAAGACTCCCGTACACACTGAGATATATAAGCCATGCTCCAATTGCGATGCCAGAATAAGCAGCTCTTCTATAAACGCTTAGTGTTCCAAGGGCTTTTGTCTGCATACGAGCCTCGACAACCAAAGGGTTATCCTCGTGTGAATGAGAAGCTGCTCCTACATAGTTTTTCTTGCTCATAAAAACTCTCAATCAAAAGTGGCATCGCCGTATGACGATGCCACTTTATTACGTTTGTCTTTTCTGCGCCAGACAGGATTTTGCGCAAAAAATTAGTAAGACAGACCTGGGTTGAAGACGCCAATAACAACGCCAACAAGTGCTACAACAACAAGAATAAGCATAACAACTGTTGGGCTGAGCTTCTTCTTAGTCATCAACCACCAGCAAAGGTATACAAACAGAAGGTTCAATACCTTAGGGAAGATGCCATTAAGCGTTGTCTGAATGTCAACACCAGCAATATTCAGAGAAGTTGTGACGTTAATCCATGTAGCAGCAACAGAGCCAATGACCATAGTACCAATCATAACAATGGAGCTACGGAGAGCCTCGGACTCAGGACCAACAAGTGCCTCAACAGCAGAAGAACCCAGGCTATAGCCCTGGTCGTAAGCAAACTTCATGCCGAAGTACATAATGAGGTTCCAGACCACAACATAGAACAGTGGGCCAAGAACGGAACCGCCCTTAGAAAGGCCAAGTGCAATTCCAAGAAGAATTGGAATAAAAGTACCAACGATAATGGAGTCACCAAGACCAGCAAGAGGGCCCATAAGACCAGCGCGAAGGCCATTGATGGTCTCGTCGTCGATTGCCTCACCGTTTGCACGAGCCTCTTCAAGAGAAGCGGTCAAGCCAACAACCATAGAACCAATCTGTGGCTCGGTGTTAAAGAAGGTTGTATAGGTAGAAAGTGCCTCAACCTTTTGGTCATCAGTATCGTAAAGCTCGTCAACGATTGGAAGCATGGATGCAAGGTAACCAAATGTCTGCATGTGCTCCTGAGAGAAGCAGGTAAGATTGCCGTAAATCCAGCTCAAGAAAGACTTATTACGTGCTTTCTGAGAAATGGTTTTCTTTTCAGCCATGATTAAATATCCTCCTCTTCTTCATCGTCTGCGCTTACATTGCCTGATGTTGCAGCAGCCAAACGAACATTCTTTGCCTGCTGAAGCTGATAGTTAAGAACAGCAAAGAAGACTGCTACGACTGCAGAGACAATGAGGTTCAGGCCAAGTGCGCCAGCAAGGATAAAGCCAAAGGCAAAAGTTACCCAATCAAGAGGCTTAGTAATAACCTGCTTGCACAAAATTGCAACACCAACGGTAGGAAGAAGGGTACCAACGGTGAAGAGGGTCATCATTGGGATACCGTTCATAGGAAGGTATTCCTTCATGATGCCAACCATGCTCTCGCCAGCCATGCAAATGAAGAATGTTGGAATGAACGAGAAAAGAATGTGAGAAACCCAAGGGAATACAAAGTCAACCATTGGAATGGTCTTCTTAATACGACCCCACTCTTTGCTCTCCATTGCACGCCAGCCAATACCCTGCCATACAAGGTTCATGGTAGCGGTGCCGTAGAACAAGACGGTACCAAGAGTACCAACAGCTGCGCCAATAGCAGCTGCCTGAGATGCAGCCTCAACAGAGCTTGGATCAAGACCATAAGCCTTGATTGCAAGAATTGCTAGAGGAATACCAATGTAGGAAACTGCACGAACGTCAGCGGAAACAGTTCCGCCAGGTGTTACGAGTGCAATGTAGACCAACTGGATTGCTGCACCAACAATAATGCCAGTCTGGACGTCGCCAAGAATGACACCAACGACAAGACCTGCAACAAGTGGACGACCGAGGGTATAGTTACCTACGGTAGTACCAGCCATGCCAGGTAGTGACGCAAGGCATGCAAACAAACCCAAAAGGGCAGCTTGAAACGCATTAATTGCCATAAAAATCGCCTTCCGAATACTACTTTACGTCAAACTTCTCGCGGAATTTAGGCCACTCACCAATTGCCTTTTCTTTAAGAAGAGCAAATTGAACGGTATAACCAGCTTTGGTTATATCCTCAAATGCCTGTCCCTCTTCTTGAGTAAAGGACTGGTTGTTGCCCAGCTTTACCGCACCAGGACGGTCATTACCAGGACCGATAATGACCGTGTTAATTCCTGGCTTAAAACCAAAGTCAACAAGAATTTTCTTCATGTCAACTGGGTTTTTAGTAATAAGAAAATAACGAGAATCGCTGTCTAGAACCTTCTGAGCGCTCTCTTTGAAGTGATCAAATGTCCAAACAAATACTTTCTTGTCAGGTGCTGCTGACTTGTAAGCAGACTTAAGGACAGGATTTGATGCAGCCGCATCATTAACTGCAATGATTCCGTCACAAGGAACCTCAAGGGCCCAACGAGTGACTGTCTGACCATGAATCATGCGGTCATCAACACGAACAAATGAAATCATGTTTTCTCCTAACATATTTCTTACGCAAGCAGCTACGCGTACTTGCAGTAATTACTAAAGGTCTTCCTCGTCATCGTCTTCAAGAGCTAAGACGATCTGATTAACGCCATTTTTTCCTTCGTTCAGGATTGATGACACAAGAGCCTCACCACTTAGGCCATCATCGATAGCCATCAAAGCACCAATTACCATGGGAAGATTGGCACCACTAAAAGCCACGGTATGGGAAAGCAGGCCTTTTTTGGCGAGAAGATCAAGTGCATTAGTAAGTGGAGAACCACCGATAATGTCACCAAGAACAACAACCTCGTCGTCAGCAGTAAGTGGCTCAAGAATTTTTGACAAATTCTCTCTATATTCAGCTGCTCCCACGCCATCTTCCATGCTGTAGCTCAAGATGTTTTCTCTGGGTCCCATCAGCATGTCCATTACGCTATGCAGACCTGGTGCAAACGTTCCATGACTTACGAGCAAAAGGTACTTCATTACTGCTCCATTCCAGACATCACCACTGTGGCTGTACTTCGCCTGTATTAACAGCCGTACTACGCCAATACAAAATTTCCAGCCTGTTATGTAAATTGCTATGCATCAAAACTTACATTCCAAGCCAAGTGTCACTTGCCTAGCCGTTATAACACAAAGGTATACATGCGCTATTGGCATTCGCAAATTTTTAATATTCTTGATGTATTATTTTTTTAAATTTTATTTAAAAAATTCAATTGATTCAGTTTCTTTTAGATGAACAGGCGTTCTAACAGCATAAATAAATATGCAGAAATTTTTTGCATATATGAACATAAAAGTAGCAATATTGCATATATTAGATAAAGAAATGTCCGCTCAGCACTCCTCGAAATACATTTCTAAAAGTAAGAAAGAAGGCCATACAAGATGACCTTCTTAACATGAAATAAAAAAATAATTTTATGTTATGTAACGTGTTATGTTCTGTTTCTGCGATAGAAATCAACAAGAGACTGAGTGGAAGCGTCTTGTTTTGCTAGTTCTTCGTCGTTATGAATTGCAGGGAAAATCTGCTTTGCAAGCTGTTTACCAAGCTCTACGCCCCACTGATCAAAGGAATCAATGCCCCACACAACACCTTCAACAAAGGTAATGTGCTCGTAGAGTGCAATAAGCGTACCAATAGCACGAGGATTAAGCTCTTTACCAAAGATAGAAGTAGTTGGCCTATTTCCTTCAAAGACGCGTGCAGAAACCATCCACTCTGGTGTTCCCTCAGCACGGACCTCATCAGCAGTCTTACCAAAAGCAAGCGCTTTAGTCTGCGCAAAGAAATTGGAGAGGAAGAGTTCATGGACGTCTAGGTCTGCATCTTTGGTGGCAAAGGCAGTATTTACAAACGCAATAAAGTCAGCAGGAATAATCTGGGTTCCCTGATGGATAAGCTGGTAGAACGCATGTTGACCATTAGTTCCAGCCTCTCCCCAGAAGATTTCGCCTGTCTTTGAAGTAACCGCCGTACCATCCCAACGAGTAGACTTACCGTTGGATTCCATGGTGAGCTGCTGGAGATATGCAGGGAATCTATGCAGGTACTGACTATATGGAAGAACGGCGTGAGATGCTGCGCCAAAGAAATTAACGTACCAAACGTTTAAGAGACCCATGAGAGCAACAACATTTTGCCTCAATGGAGTGTTCTTGAAGTATTCATCAACTGTATTAAAGCCACTGAGGAATTCTGCAAAGCGCTGTGGACCAAAAACGATAGCCAGCACAAGACCAACTGCAGAATCAACCGAATAACGGCCGCCAACCCAGTTCCAGAAACCAAAGGCATTCTTTGGGTCAATGCCAAAGTCTTCTACCAGATCAAGTGCAGTGGAGACAGCAACAAAATGCTTGCGAATAGCCTCTGCATTCTGAGAATCAGAGCCATCAATAACGCCCTGCTCAGCAAGCTTTTCCAAAAGCCATGTGCGAGCACAACGGGCATTGGTAAGAGTCTCAAGCGTAGTAAAGGTCTTGGAAACAATAACGAAGAGTGTTGTTTCTGGATCAAGATCCTCGGTTTTCTCGCCAAGGTCAACAGGGTCAATGTTGGAGACAAAGCGAGCAGTAATACCGGCGTCTGCAAAAGGCTTTAGGGCCTCGTAAACCATAACAGGACCAAGGTCAGAACCACCAATACCAATACTTACAACAGTCTTGATAGGCTTGCCAGAAACACCCTTCCACTCTCCCGAGCGAACTCGGTCACAGAAGGCATACATCTTGTTCAAAGTCTGGTGAACATCGGCGACAACATCTTGTCCGTCAACAATAAGCGTGCCTGCTTCAGAGGCAGGACGACGAAGCGCTGTATGAAGAACTGCTCGGTCTTCAGTAGTGTTGATATGCATGCCGGCATACATAGCGTCTCTACGCTCTTCAAGCTTGACCTCTTTAGCAAGGTCACACAGAAGATCAAGCGTCTCTTGCGTGGCAAGGTTTTTAGAAAGATCAATATGGAACTGGTCTAGCTCGAACGTAAGATTCTTGGCGCGCTGTGGGTCCTCTGCAAACCATTTCTTCAGCGTAGCCTTAGTATCTTTTAAGTTGGCGTAATGCTCTGTAAGTGCTTGCCAAGCTTTAGTCTGTGTTGCGTCAGTAGGCAAAATGCTTGGTGCTGTAGGTAATGCCATACCAGTCTCCTTCTTTTGACTACCTCAAGGATAATCTGAGCAGCGCTCATGAAACGTCACAATGTCGTTTTTCGTAAAAAATACGACAAATCATTACTAATAGGGTTCTCCCAAAGGTGGAACCTGTTTAATTGCAGCCCAGCGCATCTGCTTCTGATGAGGGTCATCAAGCGCACCGGCAAAGTTATCAAGATTAACCACGCGCATTCCACATACATGGACAAGAACACGGGGCGAGAAGGTCTTCTCGGCATCAGTTTTAAGCTGGTCAAGCTCGTCTGCATACGCTTCGCGCACCGACGCAACTGCTGCATCATTTACCAAGAGCACCGTGTCAGGACTAAAAGCACTTATCGCCTGCCTAACGAGCTCTGGATTTATGGGCTCGCCTGTTTTTGTTGTGGTAAGCAAGGTGGCCCATGCCTCAGGTGCATAGCCTAAATGCTCTAAAGAAGCTTTAAGTGCAGAAAGTTCTGGTTCCTCAAAGTCTTCTTGCCCTTTTACTAACAAAACCGATGCAAAAGCATTGCCTGTCATACACACCCCCTGAGCAGCAAAATCTCCAAACTCATGCGTTGTTTTTGCCATGTAGGCTTCTTTTCGCATAGATCTTTCGCTTGGCATGCGCACCTCTTTCTTATATGCCAACTATGCACGTAATTCACAATTTGAGCAAGTCTATAAAGTTATGTGTATACACTTTTCTAATTTGGGGATAAGTTTGCTAGTGCTTGAAATTAAATGGCCTAAAGGCCGTATGTAACTGGAGGTTCGTTATGGCACAGCAGCTTACTACTGCAGAGTTCGATTCTGTTCTTGCAAACGCAGACAAGCCTGTTCTTGTTGATTTCTGGGCATCTTGGTGCGGTCCTTGCCGTGCTCTTGGTCCAGTTGTCGAGGAGGTTGGCAATGAGATGGCAGACAAGCTTGACGTTTACAAGGTAAACGTTGATGACGAGGCAGATCTTGCAACTCGTTTCCGCATCGTCTCCATCCCTACCCTCATCCTCTTCAAGAACGGTGAGCCTGTTCACACCATGGTTGGCAACCTTCCTAAGGCTGACCTCGTTTCTGAGCTCAACGCTAACCTGTAAGTTCTTGTGTGCCACGCGGCTGCGCTGGCTTATCATTGAACTAAGCGGCGGTACGTCTATCGGCGTGCCGCCTTTTTGTTACAAGGAGAACTAATGGCCGATAAAAGCCTTGATGCCCAACAGACAGGACTTTTAAAAGGAGTTCGTAAGCGCCTCTTTCTACAGCGTCTACGTTCTAGCCTTTCTACCATCATTCTGCTTGTCTCTTCAGCAATTTTTATTTTTCTGCTGATTGACGTTTCTGAAGGTGACGTCATCGGCATTGATCACTTTGCCTACAGGCTCTTTGTTGTCCACCTGAGAACTCCCCTTCTCACTGAGATAATGGAAGGGTTCTCTGGACTTGCAAGTCCTGTCACCGTTATTGTCATGCTTATTGTGGTTGCCGCGTTTGCGCCAGGACCAAGTGTTGGCAGGCTCGCCTCTATTAACCTTGGCGGTGTTGTCATTGTTGACCTTATCTTTAAGGCCATTGTCCAGCGTCCTCGTCCCGATGGATTTAGACTGGTAGTTGAAACCGGCTATAGCTTCCCCTCGGGCCACTCGATGTTCTCGATGGCTTTTTATGGCCTGCTTATTTGGCTTGTCTGGCATTACGAGAAAGACAAACTACAGCGCTGGATTTGGTGTGGTCTTTTCTCCGCGGTCATCATTATGATTGGTGTCAGCAGAATTTATCTGGGCGTACACTACGCCACCGACGTTATTGGTGGTTTCTCGCTTGCCCTTGTATGGCTAGTGCTTTTTACCAAGCTGATGATTCCATCGCTTATTTACAAGAAGAAAGTACCTCAAGCGAAGACAGACTAATAATCTCTGCACTGACTACCTGAGCCGCTTCTTCATCAACAACAATACGTCCCATAGTTGCACCCTCGCGACCGCGAGGATAGGTAGGGCTTCCTGGATTCATTACAAGCGTATTGGTCCACTCGTCACGCTGTACAAAAGGCTTGTGCGTGTGACCGCAGATAGCAATATTGCATTTGACTAGGTCAAGCCTCTCGCGATAATGACATACCTGCCACTTGAGACCAGCTGCAAAGAAAATAATCTTTTTCTTTACCATGGGACCATAGTTGTAGCAGAAGTCATTATTGCCCAGGCAAAGCTTAACGGGAGCAATCTTCTGCAGTGTCTGATAATCGGCGTTGGAGGTAATGTCTCCTGCATGCACAATGTAGTTGGCGCCCTGCAGAGCTTCAAGCAACTCAGATGACAAATACCCATGCGTATCTGAAATTACATCAAACCTTACCAGTGCCATACCAAACTCCTACGTGCGCTTTTAAGCCTCTGGCGAGAAACCCTTTGAGCTTCTACAGTCCCAGTGCTCGCTTGAGTGCAACCACACGACGGCGAGAAACCGAAATGTGACGCTCCTCAAATCCCTGAATAGTCAACTGTAGGATACCAGCAGAGATAACCTCAACATCGTCAACATACTCAAGATTCACGATAAAGCTACGATGAATGCGGAAGAATCCGTGCGGAGCAAGGCGCTCTTCAAGTTTTTGCAGAGAAATAGTAGACAAGAAGCGATCGTCTTCTGTGTAGATGCAAGAATAATCGTCTTTTGCCTCAATGAAGCGAATCTGATCAATAGGAACAAGAACTTTGCTGCCGCTCTTAATGACAGGAATACGCTCAATAGTTGCCATAGGAGACTGAGGACGCAGACGCTCTTCAACCTTATCAAGGGCCTGCTCAAGGCGCTCGGTCTCAACGGGCTTCATCAGGTAATCAACGGCATTAACGCCAAAGGCGTCTAGTGCGTACTCGCTATATGCAGTGACAAACACAATCTGAGGAGGGTTCTTCAACTTGTGAAGAGCCTCTGCAAGCTGCATTCCATTTGTCTTAGGCATAGAGATATCCAGGAACAAGACCTCAACGCGAGACTCCATGAGTTTCTCGACAGCATCCCTTGCACTTGTGGCCTCAATAATTTCCTCGAGACGTCCGGTCTCCTCAAGCAAGAACTTGAGTTCAGAACGGGCTGGAGCCTCGTCATCAACAATCATGGCACGCATGTCATTCATCTCCCAACGGCCTAACGCAGCGTTAAGCAAAAACCGATACTACTATGCTGTTGCCTGCAGTGCCGCACCTGCAAGCTTGAGTGTCACGCACGTACCCTGCCCTGGTTTAGACATGATTTCCATGCCAGAGCCAACGGCGTAGAAGCGCTCAACTCGCTCAGCTACGTTCTTAATGGCAATACCCGTGCCCCTATTTCTCCCCGAAGAATCCTGCGGGGTAGGACCTTGACCATTAAGTAAGCGAGAAACAGTCTCTTCATCCATTCCAAGACCATCATCAGCAACAGATATAAGAATATCATCATCATCGCGTGTGACGTGGATGTCAATATGGAGGGCGCCTTCATCTTTCATAGCGTGCCTCACGGCATTCTCGACAATAGGCTGAATCAAAAAAGACGGTACCTGAATATCTTCGCATCCCTCATCGACATGCTCAGACTCTTGAATACGTTCTTCTCCAAAACGCGCCTTCTCAATTGTCAAATACCTGCGCGTTTGTGTCAATTCCTGAGAAAGCGGAATGAGCGCGCCTTGAGAGCTCTCAAGCGTACGGCGATAAAACACAGAGAACTCGCGAAGCAGATCTCGCGCCTTATTGGGGTTTGTACGCGTAAGAGATGCAATGGTGTTGAGCGTGTTGAACAAGAAATGCGGATTAATCTGTGCCTGCAAGGCTTTGACCTCAGCTCGAGCGGTTAACTCTGCTTGGCGATCAAGCTCATATGAGGAAAGCTGCGTGGAGAGAAGCTCGCCCAGTCCCTCAGCAATTGCCAACTGCGTACGATCAATTTCAATGCCACGACGATAGTAGAGCTTGATAGTGCCCACTGTGCGGTCCTGAACAATCAACGGAACAATGATGCCAAAGGAGCTGCCGCCATTGCCAAAGCCACCTCGTCTTTGCAGTACTTGTTGGCGACTATCTACCGAGACAAACGTCTCCATGCGGCCACTTTCCAGAACCTCAGTTGCAGGGCCAACTACCTTTGAACCAGGCATATGGGTGGTTGCAATGTCTCCTTCAAAACCCAATACATACTCTGTATCAGTAATAGAGATAGCAGCAGCAGAGGTTTCTGAAAGCAATAACGTGCAGATGGTTGGCGCTGTTTCTTGTGACAATCCACCGCGTAAGGTCTTGAGCGTCTTAGAGGCAACCTCAAGTGTTCGCTCTGTTGCTTGAGACCTGGCGTGCTCATTACCAGGCTGGGTAGTGCCACCAAGAACAATGACCGTGGCAAGTCCTCCGCCCGCAACAAGAGCGGCAAACAGGTTGTCTGCCATGACGCTCCAGGAAAGCAAGCCCAGCAATACACAGGCAAGAATAATCAGGACTATCCTGGTTGATCTATGTATGTACTGAGCAAGTCTTTGCATGGCTGTCTAGTTCTCGACTGGTTCTGCAGCAGAATCCTCAGAAGCAAGCTGCTGCGGCAAAGGCGAATGCTTAAGCGCACGAGCCAAAGGAGCTCCTAGCACATAGAGAACAACAGCCTCTCCGAGTCCTGTGGTGATAAAACCAAACAAGAACATAAGAGGATACGATCCATCAAGTTCAATGGTGGTAAATGGAATTGTGTAGAATCCCAATCCCTGAAGCAAAATGGGAAGATATGCAGACACAATAACGGCATTTGCAAGCACTGGCCCCAGAAGCGCAAGCGGTACGTTCTTCCTGTTCTTCCAGGTAAACCATGCACCAAGAGCAGTTGCCAGAGAACCAAAGACTACGTCTAACAATCCCAAAGCTCCTGTGCCAGAAATGACCATATTTGCAAGGTTGGCAATAACGCAGCCAAGCGTCAGTCCTGGAATTGCGTCAGCGGTAAAGAGTGCAATAACCACAACCGCCTCAGAAATGCGGAACTGCACAGGACCCCAAGCAAGACCGCCCAAGAAAAGAAGAGCTGCAAGTGTAAGCGCTGCATAAAGGGCAGCAATAATACCAATACGTGCAAGGCGCTGAGCGCGCTGTTTTGTTGCATAAGCTGAAGAAACCTGTGGCAAAACAATCCCCTTGTTAACTCTAAAAATTTAGTTCATGATACGACGAAATGTATATATGAGCAAATGAGCAGCGCAGACATACATTTAGTAATGCAGGTGCATTCCTGGATAGACCATCTCACGAGCATGCTTTTGATATGCGGCAACAGCCTCTTCCTCAAAAGCAAGAGGAGTGTCTTCCTCGCCTGCCATATCCAAAATCCAGCGTGTGAGATAAGGATTCAAAGGAAGGAGAGGACCAATCAGCCAGGTGGCAATAGCGTTCTTGCGACGGAAACCTTCCAGCTTGCTTTCTTTATTGATGCCAAAACCTACCTTATTTTTAAGGAAGTAGCAGTTAGAATTATCTCCCTCGGTGAGCGTGAACTGCATCTTAAAGCCAACGACAACAAAAGGCTCTTTGCCATTGCCAGGATCAAACTCTCCCACCTGGACATCGTGGAAGCGCTGGGGCATATAGCGAGTGGTCGTAAACTTGAAGAGGCCCAGAGCCTCAATTTCAGAGCCGTCAGGATTAACGATTTTCTCGCCAAAAAGCTCTGAAGCGTTGCCCGCAAACAGCATAGGAACGCCCTGATCAGCCAGCTCTGCAAGCCTGTCCTTGTAAGGCATAAGGCGAGAAATAATAAGCTCTTGCTGGGCTTCTGTCATGCCACCCATGATGATTGCCGATGGCGTATGCTCCACAAAGTAAGGTGTTGCGGCGTGAGAGGTGTACACAAAGTTCTCTTTTGGAAGGCAGGCCTCCAGGTAGAGAGCATTTCCGTTGTCTCCACCCTGATTACCGTACTCTGGGTAAAGAATCTCAATCTTAGTTGCTGGATTACTCATGGGAGGCCTCCATCTGTTTCAAGCGCTCAATGATACGGTTTCTGCTGATGTCAGCAATGCCACCGTTATAGAGGCCGTGTGCATAGAAAACGTGCTGACAAGCGTTAAGGTCAACCAGGTCAGCGGTCTCTTCAGGAGAGCTTGCCACAAAAGTTTTAGCTGGATCAATACCGGCAAGTCTGAGTCTAAGCTGCAGATCAAGTGAAGTGTCGCCGTAAATAATGACCTGCTTAACGCTTGGATCTTGCAGGAACTCAAAGTCAGTCTGGTAGTACCAGCCAATATACTCTGTCTGGTCTTTTGCTTTTGCCATGTACGCATCAGCAATCATGATGATAATTGCTTTGTCACCTGGCTGTTTGCGAAGGATATCGATGGTGACTGAGGTTGCCGTGTCATTCTCGCCCTTAGAAGCCATGCTAATAAGACGACGACCGTTGTAGTCAATCTCGTTATACCTGGAAGAAGCAATGTTAACGCGTTGCAAAGATGCAGCGATAGTTGCAGGCGCAAGACCCATCTCACGCGCGGTTACGATGGCCACAAACAAGTTGTAGAGGTTGACGATAGAGTAGCTGTTGAGCTTGTACTCGTATGTTGGTGCACCCTCGTGGCAGTGCTCCTTGACCACAAACTTGCCAGTCCCTGGCTCTACTGAGATAACCTCGTAATCAGGAGTTGGGTTGGTATAGCCGCACTCCTCGCAAGTTGCGTGGCCAAGATGCCTAAGGTGTGCATAATCCCACTTGAGCTTGCCACCGCATTTGGGGCAGGCAGTAAGATCTGAAACAATGCCTACTGGCTCTGCGGTGTCTTCTGCCAGCCTTGCAATGGAGTAATACGTACGATGCGTGCACTGAGGAGCAAGCCTGCAGCTAATCATGTCATCTGCGTTCAAAATCAGATGAGTTGAAGCAGGAATGCCCTTATCCATAACGTCAAACACGTAGTCTGGCGTTGCACTGCGAGAGAACGTATCGCGGAACAAATTGGTAACAGACAAAATATCAGGCTGCAGATACGGAAAAATGCGAGGTCCCGAGAGCTCGTCAAACTCCATAACCGCTAGCTTAGTCTTTGACGTGCCCTTCCACGTAGCGTTCTTTGCAAACGAGCTTGCAAAGCCGCTGGAAATATTGCCGCCAACGCGGTTGGTAACGGTCTGGTAGCCATTATCGGCGAGAAGGTCGTTGAGCAGGTTATTGGTAGTTGTCTTACCGTTTGTACCGGTAATAAAGACAATCTGCTCTGGCTTAGCAATGTCGCCCAAAAATGCAGGATCAATGCCTTCAGCGATAAAGCCTGGCAGCGTTCCGCCTTCATGGTTGGTCAATTTAAGTGCTGCAAGTGTTGCTTTAGCAGCGAGAAAAGCTACAGGAAATAGTCTGCTCTTTTTTTGTGCCACAGTAACTCCCATCGTGAGCAAAGTCTCTCTAGTTTATCACCTCGCGAGAAGGGCTTGAAGAACACAGGGCTTCTCGCCAAAAATGCTGCATAAAAAAGCCGAGCCAGGATATCCTGGCTCGGCTGAAGCTACGTGAAAGTAAGTTGCCTTACTCCTCAGGCTGCTCCTTCTTCTCTGCGGCATAGAGCTCGGAGAGGCGTACAAGGTGATCGTAGCGAGCCATTGCGGCTTCCTCGTTCTCCTTGAAGAGCTTCTCTGCGTGCTCTGGGAACTCGCGGGTGAGTCGGCTGTAACGAGCCTCGTTCATCAGGAACTCCTGGTAGCCACCCTTAGGTGCCTTGGAGTCAAGCGTGAACTTCTTACCTGCAGGTGCAGCTGGGTTGAAGCGATAGAGGTTCCAGTAGCCGGTCTCGACTGCCTTCTTCATCTCCTCCTGTGCGTGAGCCATGCCGCCCTTGATGGAGTGCATCTCGCATGGGGAGTAACCGATGATGAGGGATGGTCCTGGATAAGCCTCTGCCTCAGCAATTGCCTTGAGAGTCTGCTGGAGGTTTGCGCCCATGGAGACCTGAGCAACATAGACGTAACCGTAGGTCATAGCAATCTCAGCAAGGTTCTTCTGCTTGATGTCCTTACCAGCTGCAGCAAACTGTGCAACCTGGCCAAGACGGGAAGCCTTAGAAGACTGACCACCAGTGTTGGAGTAAACCTCAGTATCGAAGACAAAGACGTTGATATCCTCACCGGAAGCAAGAACGTGGTCAAGGCCACCGAAGCCGATGTCGTATGCCCAACCGTCGCCACCGAAGATCCAGAAGGACTTCTTGGTGAGGAAGCTCTTGTTAGCAAGGATTTCCTTAGCTGTTGCAAGATCAGACTTCTCAAGCTCAACTACAAAAGTCTTAGAAGCTTCCTTGGAGAGAGCTGCGTCGTTGACGGACTCAATCCATGCCTTAGCAGCATCCTTGAGGTCCTGAGATGCGCCATCCTCGTCGACAAGCTGCTGAGCAAGCTCCAGGAGACGCTTCTGCTGTGCCTGGTGACCAAGCATCAGACCCATACCGTGCTCTGCGTTGTCCTCGAAGAGGGAGTTGTTCCATGCTGGACCGTGACCATTTGCATCAGTAGTAAATGGTGAGCAGGAAGCTGGGTTACCCCAAATGGAGGAGCAACCAGTTGCGTTGGAGATGAACATACGATCGCCAAAGAGCTGAGTGACCAGGCGGCCGTAGCTGGTCTCAGCGCAGCCTGCGCAGGAACCGGAGAACTCAAGAAGAGGCTTCTTGAACTGAGATGCCTTGACGTTGTTAGCGACAAGCTCGGTCTTCTCGGAGACGTGGTTGACTGCGTAGTCAAAGATCTCCTGCTTGGACTCCTGCTCCTCGATTGGCTTCATGGTCAGAGCATCTGCAGGGCAGATGTAGACGCAGTTGGAGCAACCGGTGCAGTCGAGCTGAGAAATAGCAATCTCAAACTTGTAGCCCTTAGCCTTAGGACCAACGGCATCCTTGAACTGAGACTGTGCTGGTGCAGCAGCAACCTCTTCGTCGGTAAGGACGAATGGACGGATGACTGCGTGTGGGCAGACATAAGCGCACTGGTTACACTGGATGCACTTCTCGACGTTCCACTCAGGAACAACAACAGCAATGCCACGCTTCTCATAAGCAGCAGCACCAAGCTCGAACTGTCCATCAACGTGGTTCTTAAATGCGGAAACAGGAAGTGCGTCACCCTCCATACGAGAGACTGGAGTCATGATGTCGCGAACCTGCTTGAGCAGAGCCTCGCGGCCCTCAAGGGTGATTGTGCTTGGAGCATCCTCTGCAGTAGCCCAATCAGCAGGAATCTCAATCTTAGTAAATGCAGTAGCGCCAGCGTCGATTGCCTTGTGGTTCATATCGACGACGTTCTGGCCCTTCTTCAGGTAAGAATGAGTTGCAGCGTCCTTCATGTACTGAAGTGCGTCTGCCTCTGGGAGAACCTTTGCAAGAGCAAAGAATGCAGACTGAAGAATGGTGTTGGTGCGCTTGCCCATACCAATTTCCTTGGCAAGGTCAATTGCGTTGATCAGATAAACGTTGATGTTGTTCTTAGCAATGTAGCGCTTTGCCTCTGCTGGCAGGTGGTGTGCAAACTCTTCTGCATCCCACTGGCAGTTGACCAGGAAGGTACCGCCAGGCTTGACGTCGCGGACCATCTTGTAGCCCTTGATGATGTATGCAGGAACGTGGCATGCAACAAAGTCTGCCTTGGTGACATAGTAAGGAGAACGGATCTTGTGATCACCGAAGCGCAGGTGGCTGATGGTGATACCGCCGGTCTTCTTGGAGTCATACTGGAAGTATGCCTGAACATATTTATCGGTGTGGTCACCAATAATCTTGATGGAGTTCTTGTTAGCACCAACGGTACCGTCGCCGCCGATACCCCAGAACTTGCACTCAATGGTGCCCTCAGCTGCAGTGTTAGGTGCCTCAGAATCCTCTGGGAGAGACAGGTTGGTAACGTCATCGACAATACCAACAGTGAACTCACGCTGAGGAGCATCCTTCTTGAGCTCCTCGAAGATTGCAAATGCAGATGATGGTGGGGTGTCCTTAGAACCAAGGCCGTAACGACCACCAACAACCTTAATGCCTGTACGACCAGCCTCATAGAGGGAAGAAACAACGTCTTCATAGAGAGGCTCACCAACGGAACCTGGCTCCTTGGTGCGGTCGAGAACAGCAATCTTCTTGACGGACTCAGGAAGAACGTCAACAAAGTGCTTTACAGAGAATGGACGATAGAGGCGGACCTTAACCAGACCGACCTTCTCGCCATGAGCGTTCAGGTAATCGATAACCTCTTCGAGGGTATCGCAGAAGGAACCCATGCAGATAACAACGCGGTCAGCGTCTTCTGCACCGTAGTAGTTGAACAGACCGTAGTCAGTACCAAGCTTAGCGTTGATCTGGTTCATGTAGTCTTCAACAACTGCTGGCAGCTGGTTATAAACCTCGTTGCATGCCTCGCGGTGCTGGAAGAAGATATCGCCGTTCTCGTGAGAACCACGGCTTGATGGGTGCTCTGGGTTCAGTGCATGATCGCGGAATGCCTGGACAGCGTCCATATCACACATCTCAGCCAGGTCAGCATAATCCCAAACAGCAACCTTCTGAATCTCGTGAGAAGTACGGAAGCCGTCGAAGAAGTTAACAAATGGAACCTTGCCCTTGATTGCTGCAAGGTGAGCAACAGGAGCCAGATCCATAACCTCCTGGACGTTGCCTTCTGCGAGAAGTGCAAAGCCAGTCTGGCGAGCGGACATAACGTCAGAGTGATCGCCAAAGATGTTCAGTGCATGGGTTGCAACGGTACGTGCGCTGACGTGGAAAACACCAGGAAGCTGCTCGCCGGCAATCTTGTACATGTTTGGAAGCATGAGCAAGAGGCCCTGAGAAGCGGTGTAAGTAGTGGTCAGAGCACCTGAACCAAGAGAACCGTGAACAGCACCAGCTGCGCCAGCCTCGGACTGCATCTCGACAACCTTGACGGTTGTACCAAAGATGTTCTTTACACCCTGGGCTGACCACTGGTCAACATAGTCTGCCATTGGACTTGATGGGGTAATTGGGTAAATGCCCGCTACCTCGGTAAACGCATACGACACGTAAGCCGCGGCGTTGTTACCGTCCATGGACTTAAACTTTCTTGCCATTTCCTCTCCTTGCCTAATCTGTGATTTCTCACAGTATGCGTCTGTGCGATCCAAAATAAAGCTGTAGACCCTGGGTGACTACGGAAACATGTTTCATAGTTCGGCCGGCAGCGGTCGCATAATGCTTTTATTATTGCGCAAAAAAACAATGAAACAAATCAGAAATACAAGCTGACAAATACCTATTTTTAAGTAGGAATTTCTACCTGCGGAATTACAAAATAAACATAACACTAAAGTGCAAGTTTTTTGTAAATCGACAAAATATTCAAGTACACAAGCAGCCATCTGTCTGAAAAACAGACAGATTTTTACGTAGGCGCTCAACGTGCGACAACTTTATCGTGCATTGCGTACCCTTTGCTGGACGAGCCTTAAATATCGTACTTATCTGATTACTTAGCAGCTTTGATTTCACAAAGTTTCTTGTAACCAAATAAGAAACGCTCTCCTATCTCGCCTTGAGCATCAGAAGCACATACGATTCCATGTTCATCTGAAGTAAGGAAAGCTTCATCAAATTCGGCGGTTCCATCAAATACCTGGGCAATAACGTCTGGATTAAACTCTGTTGGCTCATGAAGAGTCTGTGCCAGGTCTAACACTAAACTTGTGACTCCCGATTGAACGCTTTCTTCCGAGACACCCGCAATAAGTTTTCCGTCTTTTACCAGCCAAAGCACCTCTGGTGAACAATGAGTTTGCTGCTCTTCTCGCTGTGAAATCCTTGCGCGTCCCGCAAGAGACAGAACAGAACGCTCTTCCAAAGACTGGTAAGGTCCGACAGTCATAGCAGCTTGACCATTGCTCTCGAGCAAAATCATAAGAACACCATCTGGAAACTCTTGTGACCCTTCTTTAAGCGTTCCTTCGATGTGCTGCTTAGCCCAGGCAATCAAGTGCGGAGAAACCTTTTTTTGCGCAACAGCTCTCTTGCTCAGTGCACGTAAGTGCCTGTTATCAAGAGGGAGGACACCTCCAGCCAGTCTCCAACGACAAACAAGTTCTGGATTATCAAGCTCAAACTTCTGAGCTGCTTCTAGCTCTTCCTGGTCCACAGTGTCCTCCCCCAACTTTTTTAAATGAACTGCTACTCCCGAATTAGCAGATCAGTGCCTAAAGTGACGCTTGCCTGTAAACACCATTGCAATGCCATATTCATCACAAGCAGCAATAGATTCATCATCTCTGACTGATCCACCAGGCTGAATGATAGCCGTTACGCCATGAGCTGCTAGTGTGTCAACGTTATCTCGGAATGGGAAGAAGGCATCAGATGCTGCCACAAGATTCTTTGAATCAATTCCCATGCGCTCACAAGCTGCCTCTGCACGCTCACACGCAAGAAGAGCGGCGTCAACACGATTAGGCTGACCTGGTCCCATACCAATTCCAGCCTGATCTTTTGCAACCAAAATTGCATTTGACTTAACGGTCTTGCAAACTTTCCAAGCAAATACCAAATCGCTCAGCTCTTCTGGAGTTGGTTGGCGCTTAGTAACAACCTCAAAGCTATCTGCAGCCTCGTCTGCGTGGTCAAGGTCTTGTACCAAAAGACCTCCGTCAACAGTTCTCATCTCAAGCTCGCGGCTTCTATCAATTCCACCCGTAGCCAATACACGAAGGTTTGTTCTCTTTGACAGGCGCTCAAGAGCTTCTTCTGTAAAGCTTGGTGCAATAAGAACCTCAACAAACTGCTTATTGATGTCTGCAAAGTGCTCAACAAGCTCCAGCGGAACTTCTCTGTTTACTGCAATAATTCCACCAAATGCAGAAAGTGGATCGCAAGCAAATGCTCGATCATATGCCTCAACAACATTTTCTGCCGTAGCAGATCCACAAGGATTCTGGTGCTTCAAAATAATGACCGATGGCCCATCAAACTCGCGAACAGCAGCCCAGGCTGCATCAGTATCAAGCAAATTGTTGTAAGACAAGGGCTTACCCTGAAGCTGCTGAGCGTTTGCCAGAGAGTGTGCAGGAGCTCCAGGCATCTTATAAAACGCTGCGGACTGCTGAGGATTTTCTCCGTAACGAAGATCTTGTTCTTTTGTTGCCTTTACCAGCAAAGTCTCTGGGAATTTACTCTGCTCTGCTTCAACAACATCAGAAAGGTATGCGGCAATAGCGCCATCGTATGCAGCCGTTGTCTTAAATACCTTCAAAGCCAGCTGCTGGCGAGAAGCCCTTGTAGTTGCACCGTCATGGACACGCATCTCATCAAGAACACGACCATAATCTGCCGGATCAACAACAACCGTAACAAAATCATTATTCTTTGCAGCAGAGCGGAGCATTGAAGGTCCACCGATATCGATATGCTCAATTGCGTTTTCAAGAGTTACTGATGGATCAGCTACAGTCTTCTCAAACTCATAGAGATTAACGCAGACCAGGTCAATCATGCCAATGCCATTATTCTCTGCATCTGCGACATGACCGGGATTATCTCTACGGCATAAAAGACCACCATGAACACGAGGATGCAGCGTCTTAACGCGGCCGTCCATCATCTCTGAAAATCCGGTATAAGACTCAATAGGAACTACAGGCACACCAGCCTCTTCGAGGATTTTTGCGGTTCCGCCTGTTGAAATTACCTCAACGCCAAACTCTTTAGTAAGCGTTTGTGCAAATTCAACAATACCTGTTTTGTCTGTTACCGAAATTAGCGCACGTTTGATAGGGGCCTCAGCCATTGCCGCTCCTTTGTGTTTGACACTTGCTATCAGAAACACTTACAGCCTATCAGCTGCGAAACACTACGTACTAGATGTAAACAAACTTGAAACTATTCTATAATCTTCCGCTGTAAAACACCTGAAAGGAACTATTTCATATGTCTGCCGATACTCCAATCATAGTCCCCTTCGAAGATACTGACTTACCAGAACTTATCTCAATCGTTGAACGCGTCTGGTACTTGGATGGCGATGAATCAAAAGATGAAAGTCGCTCACTTGCAACTATTGATATCGCCTATTTTCTTGGCGTTTCTACTCATCGCTTTCTAGCAAAGCAAGATGGTCAAATACTTGGTCTTATTTTCTGCTCAAACGGAGAAACTCCAGCAGATTTTGAAAAATGGCAGAAGTTAGAAAACGAAACAACAGCAAAAGCTAAGAAACTATTGAGTGAAGCTCGCTTTAAGGACTACGAGATCTTTGGTGATGTCGAATCTCATCTTGTTCATGATTATTGGAACACAAACACTAACGATGCCAAATGGGAAATTACTCTGTTCTGCGTTAACCCCGCTATAAAGAGCCAAGGTATTGGAGGCATGCTCTTCTCCTACGTTCTGGACTTTATGAAAGAGCAAGGAGCTAAGCATTACTTCCTTGCAACTGATGACGATTGCGACTTTGGTTTCTATCAGCACAAAGGCCTCACCTGTAAAGATAAGGCAGCTATTAGGTCATCAACAAAAGACTATGGATTTGCCTATATCTATGCGGGAGATCTCTAAGAATGAGTTCTTGCATTGGAAGATTTGCGCCAACTCCTTCTGGAAGGATGCACCTAGGCAACGTTTTCTCAGCTCTTATGGCTTGGGCCAGCGTTCGCTCCCAAAATGGCAGCTTCATTCTTCGCATTGAAGACTTAGATATTCGTGCTCATAATCCTCAATACACCTCTCTTCTCCTGGATGATTTACAGTGGCTGGGACTAACTTGGGACAGAGGGCCGTTTTTCCAAAGCAAGCGTACGGAGCTCTATCAGGACGCTCTATTGAAATTGAAACAACAGGGACTTTTGTATCCTTGCTTTTGTTCCCGAGCAGACTTACACGCTGCACAAGCCCCTCATGTCAGCGATGGTGCATATGTCTATGCGGGAACCTGCCGCGACCTGAGCAAATCCGAGCGTGAAGAGCTTTCCAAACATAAAATTCCAGCAACTCGCATACGAGTTCCTAATAAGACCTACGCGTTTGAAGACAAAGTCTATGGTCAAACATCTCAAAATCTTTCTAAATTATGTGGAGACTTTATCGTCCAGCGTGCAGACGAAGTCTTTGCATATCAGCTTGCTGTAGTAGTTGACGATGCTGACATGGGCGTAACTGAGGTAGTTAGAGGATCAGATCTTCTTTCATCTACTCCCAGACAGCTTTATTTGCAAGACGTGCTTAGTTTTTCTCATCCCATCTATGCTCACCTCCCGCTACTTGTTGCGCCAGATGGCAGGAGACTTTCTAAACGCAATCACGATCTAGATCTTGGCGTTCTGAGAGACCAAGGAAAAACACCAGAAGAGATTCTTGGCTTTCTAGCGTATTGCATAGGTCTTGCAGAAAAAGAAGAACCTCTTTCTGCAGCACAAGTTGCCAATCGCTTTTCATGGGATGTACTTCGCGCTCACCGAAAAAACGTGGTTGTTGAGCATTTTTCACATGTTTTGTAAAATGTCTTATTGTGAGTGACGCCAGTTCGGGGTATTATTCTCAAGCACCCATTTTGGAGAGCTGACCGAGAGGCCGAAGGTGCTCGCCTGCTAAGCGAGTATGGGCCCCAAGCCCATCTGGGGTTCGAATCCCCAGCTCTCCGCCAGAATTTTTCTGCTCGTTGCATCTCTGCAACGAGCTTTTTTCTTACCAAGAAGAACTTTTTCTAAGATTAGTCTTGCATTTTCAACTGGAAAATGGCATTCTATCTACTTGCACGCGGCGTTACCTCAGCTGGATAGAGGACCTGACTACGAATCAGGGCGTCATAGGTTCGAATCCTATACGCCGCACCACTTGAACTTAGGAGCTCCTTCGGGAGCTCTTTTTTATTATCTATCTGGTCTTAAAGCTACTTCGCCGGAAGAGTTTGCATACAAATACTGATAAGAAATACCGGCTTCATCAAGCTCATCCATTACCTCAGCCATGCATGTTTCCGCCATGATGACCTCCAGATACTCTTGTGGACTTAAATCTTTTAAACCCACTCTACCTTGGTCTGAAATCCACTTTCTTAATGTTGCAAATTGCTCTGATGCAATATGGATCTCTGAATAAAACTCCTTGTGACCAAATCCAATTTTTGCTGCACTATCCTGAACAAACTGCCTTAATACAATTTCTTTCTGTACCTCTATCAGACCTTTCATAGCCACCTCTTTCTTCCTTTACTGATCTCAGTATAGCAAATTTATAGAACATATGTTCTATAAATCAGTAAAAGAAATGGTCTTCACAATTCACTAGAAGACCATTTCAGAGATTGAATCAATTTTGATTAAAAAGAGAAACTATTCTGGTCGAATAACCTCGATGCCACCCATGTAAGGACGGAGCGCCTCGGGCACGGTAACGGAACCATCTGCGTTCTGATAATTCTCCATAATTGCAGCCATGGTACGGCCAACTGCCAGACCGGAGCCATTAAGCGTGTGAACTAGACGGGTGCCCTTGAACTCTGCTGGATCCTTATAGCGGATATTTGCACGACGAGCCTGAAAATCCCAGCAGTTAGAGCAAGAAGAAATCTCCTTGTATGCGTTATAGCTTGGGAGCCAAACTTCAATGTCATAGCACTTGCATGCAGAGAAGCCAATGTCACCAGTGCAGAGAGTAACCACGTGATAAGGAAGACCCAGAAGCTGAAGGATCTTCTCGGCTTCCTGAACCATGGACTCAAGCTGATTCATGGAATCCTCAGGCTTTGCAAACTTGACCATCTCTACCTTGTCAAACTGGTGAACGCGGATGATGCCACGGGTGTCTCGACCAGCTGAACCTGCCTCCTCGCGGAAGCATGGAGTGAATGCGGTATAGAGCAGAGGGAGCTGAGATGCGTCCAGAATCTCGTCACGATGGATGTTTGTGAGTTGGACCTCAGCAGTTGGAATGAGGTAGAGGTCAGGCTGTACGTGATAGAGATCTTCTTCAAACTTAGGGAGCTGACCAGTGCCAAACAGAGAGTCCTGATTTGTGATAACTGGTGGCCACCACTCTTTGAAGCCTGCCTGGTTATGTGTATCAATCATGAAGTTGATAAGCGCACGCTCCATGCGAGCGCCCATGCCGCCAAGAAGATAGAAGCGAGTTCCTGCAAGTTTTACGCCACGATCAAAATCAATCATGCCAAGCTCAGGGCCAAGATCCCAGTGTGCTTTTGGCTCAAAATCAAACTGAGTTGGCTCTCCCCACTTGCGAACCTCAGGGTTATCGGAGTCATCCTTGCCATAAGGAACGGATGCGTCAGGAATGTTTGGAATAGCTGCAACAAGGGCGGTGAGCTCTTCCTCAACCTCTCCGCGGCGCTGATCAAGCTCTGCGATGCGGTCTTTGTTAGCTGCTACCTGCTCTTTAGCTGCCTCAGCCTCTTCCTTCTTGCCCTCACGCATAAGAAGGCCAATCTGCTTAGAAACAGCATTACGCTCTGCCTGAAGAGACTCAACCTCGGCAATTACGCTTCTGCGCTCCTCGTCAAGCTCAAAGAATTTCTCGCGATCCCAATGGGCGTTTTGCCTGGACTCGCAAGACTTATCTACGAGGTCAGGATTCTCGCGCACAAATTTGATATCAAGCATGCAGCTTCTCCTTGAATCAACACTTTTTTGGCAGTGCATTTTTTCTTATAGCTTACCAAGTATATACTTGTATTCAGATTCTTAACCCTTCACATGTTCTGGAGCTCGATTATGGACGCAATTAACTCATTTTTCGGCTGGCTTTTTGGCGATAAGACCGGTGTGTTGTTCCTCGTACTTGGTGGAATTCTGCTCTTTTTGGTCATTTCTTTTGTGCTGGAGCGCAAAACTAAAAAGATGTATTTCAACCATAAAAAGACTGAGGATGACTGGGATCTCTTTGGAGAAGACCAAGAAGGCTGGTCTGACTTTGAGGAAGACAACAAATAGGTAACAAAAAAAGCCCCGTAAAGGGGCTTTTTAAATGCAAATGGTGCGGGCGAAGGGACTTGAACCCCCATGAACTTGCGTTCATACGGACCTGAACCGTACGCGTCTGCCAATTCCGCCACACCCGCGTGCTAGGGAATAATACTACAACATTTTGTTTTCTTCTAATGGAAAAACAATAGATATATAAGAAAATTCTTTTCAGCGGTAGAATATAGACAGTCACGGCCGACAAACACACTTTAAACACAGGAGGTTGCCGTGAGTGACTCGCGGTCACAGACCACGCAGACTGCATATCTACATTCACCTTCTGCTCAGCAGGCATCACCTGCAGCTGAGCCAGAAATTTTGCTGGACCGATATCGCGTTCTTGCTCGCAGAGGTAACGGAGGCTTTGGCACCGTTTGTACCTGCTGGGATACTCGTTTGCAGAGACGCGTAGCCATTAAACGCATGCCATTGTTAGGGGCTTCCGAGACTCCCGGCGTGCTTGCTTCAACTGTTGACGAGGCTCTTTCTGAGGCAAGAACCGCTTGTTTGCTGGCGCATCCCAACATTGTGACTGTTCATGACTTTGAGATTGAAGGTGATTACGCCTATCTGGTCATGGAGTTTGTTGATGGCCTTAATTTATCGGAGCTCTTAGCTCGCGTTGAGGGTGGCTACCTCACCTATGCCGAAGCAGCTCACATGGTGTCTTCACTTGCAAAGGCGCTTCACTATGCCCATGAAAACGGCGTGCTCCATCTGGACATCAAGCCAACAAATATCATGATTGACCGCCAAGGTACGGTAAAACTTGCCGACTTTGGTATGGCAACACTTGCCTCAGCTGCTGGTTATGGTGGTGCTCGCGGAGGTACGGTAGGCTACATGCCTCCTGAACAGGTTGAAGGCATGCTTGTTGACGAGCGCGCTGATATTTTCTCGCTTGCTGTTGTTCTGAGGCAGGCGCTAACGGGCGTCAATGTATTTGCGGGCAGAACGGCTAAAGAATCCCTTGATCACATCTACAAGGGCCCAAAGATTCCTCTGCTCAAAGAAGATCCCGAGGTCCCCTTTGCTGTAGATGCCGCCTTGACGCAGGCACTTTCCCCTGAACCGTCGATGAGACAAGGAAGCGTCTTGGAGTTTGCACAAGAAATTGTGACTCCTCTTGGCGGCGAAAAGCAGGGCGAGAAAAGCCTCAAATCCCTGGTGGAACAGTCGGAAGAAGAGGAAACCGAGACCTGGGACGTCAAGCATCTTCCGCTCTCAATCCGCTTCCCCTGGCTGCCCTCGGTTGCCGTGCGAGGCGTATCAGCCCTGGTCACCGGTGTTCTTCTCGCCCAGTTGTTCCAGCTTATTGCTCCAGAATCGCTCACGTTTATTGTGGTGGGCTCTCTTGTAGGAGCTGCGGCAGCTGCTCTTTGGACTCCATTGGGTTCTGCGCTTGTCATTGCATGCGCGGTATATGCTCTGGCAAGCATTAGCCCTACCAGCACTTCATTCCCGTTTGCAACACTTGTAACCTTAGTGAGCGTTATCTGGTGGGCGTTTGCGGGAAGGGTCTCAAAATTTAGCAGCATCAACTGCTTATTAGGAGCTTTATTACCTGCTCCTGTTTCAGCACCAGCGCTTATCTCCGCCACCATGCATCCACTACCTGCAGTTTTAACAGGAGCCTTTAGCTATCTTTTTGGGACACTGTTTGCAAGAGGCATATCTTTAGGCTTTGCGGCAACTCCTCTTGCTTATGACTACACCTCACTGGCCTCAGGACTTCCTTTCTGGATTCGCTTTGGGGCATGCTCCCTATCTGCTCTTTTAGGCTCGCTTATGAGCCAGAAAAGACGCCGTGGGTGGATGGTTTTTGGACAAATTATTTGTGCTGCATTGCTTTCAAGTGGCTTTATATGGGCAGCTTGGATGGAGAATCCCAATTTTTGGGTAGTTGAAAGTATAGTTTCAGTACTAATTACGGTATTCTTATGTGTACTTGTATGTATTGCAATTGTCCTGATAGGTCCACTTGACGCGGATCAGGAAGGCGAGGAATTAGATGAGCTTTCTTAGTGACTTTGAAAACCGTATTGGTTCGGTCTTTGGTGCCGCACCTCAGGGATACGCAGAGCCTTTCTCTTTTAAGAAGCTTGCCAAACGCGCAGCTAAAGAGATGGAACGTGAGACGTATGAGATTGATGGCGTAGACACTGCGCCTGCCCTGTATACCGTTTTAGTTGCTCCTCAAGATGATTCACTGATGCGTCCTCTTTATGCTGATCTAACTGCAGAGGTTTCTGACTTCGTGGCTGCTCAGGCTCAGCAAAAAGATTATGTATTTGTTGGTCAGCCACTTGTTCGTTTTATGGTTGACCCATCTCTGAAGCCTGGAAAATTTGCTGTCTTTGCAGAAAACGTTGACGGCAATACGCTTGACCAGCTACGCAATGAAGAGCGCGCTTTCTTGGGTGGAAACTCCAGTGTTGGAGGAGCTGCAGCTCAAATGCCTCAACAGCACAATTCCCGCGCTGCTGTTCAGCCAGAACCACAGACAGAGCCAGATCCTCTGTCTGTAGTTCGCCCCGTTTCTGCAGATAATGCAACGCCAGAGGTTTTGGGAGATCTTGCTGGTACAGACGCCGGTCTTGCGGTAATGCCACCAGACTTTGTTGAGGCTCAAGGCGCAATTCCTGTTGTTTCCGCAGCTGAGTCCACTCCTATGCCTGTTCTTCCTAGCTCAAACGGGCTTCCAGACCTGCCCGTAAACGGAGCTATCCCAACAGCAGCTCCTGTTCCTATGACTCAGCGTCGTATCACGCCTTCCCTTGATGCCCAATTAAACGGCGCGGGCGGTCGCTCTTCTCGCAATCTGCAGGGCACGCCACGCGCAAACATGGACGCTACCTGCATTTTGATTGATCGCCAGAGCGGTCGTTCGTATCGCGTTGAGGCTCCTCGTGCCATTATTGGTCGCGAGCGCTCTCAGGCAGACGTTGTTTTGCGCGATCCTAACGTTTCAAGACGTCACGCCGAAATGACTTATGACGGTCACGATTGGCACATTGCTGATTTGCACTCCACTAACGGAACGCTTGTCAACGATATCGACGTAGATGAGGTAATTCTGCGCGACGGAGACCTCATTACCATTGGTCTTATGGACCTTCAGTTCCGGGAGAACTAATGATTGATTTGATTCTCTTTGCAGGACGTGTTTTGCTTGTTGTCCTGCTGTACATCTTCCTGTTCTCAGTCATGCGCACGGGCATTGGTCTTGTCCGCGGTCAGCGCAAAGACGGAGCTATTTGGTCCGTTGATGTCGAGAAGGGCGTCAAGTCCTTACGTGGTCTTCACGTAGACATCTTGGGTCCTGTTGTTATTGGACGTTCTCCTTCGTCTGACATTGTGATTGACGAACCTTACGTTTCTGCTTCACACGCCCGCTTTACTATCCAGGGCCCTGCTTTGGTACTTGAAGACCTTGGATCCACAAACGGAACCATGGTTAATGGTCACATCATCGAGCAGCCTGTTACCCTTCGCGACACAGACGAAGTCCAGGTCGGCGATGTGATTATGCGTGTTGGACGTCGATAAGAGGCTCATGGTTTCTTCTGATACAACACATATTTCTGATACACCTACACAAGAGCCCGTGAGTGCTCCTGGTCGTTGTGAGCTGCCACTTGATGGTCGCTGTGACGCAGAGGCAGTTTCTGGCTCTAACACCTTTATTTCTTGGGGCGCCCGCTCTGACGTGGGATTAGTTCGCGAGCATAACGAGGACTCGTTCCTTTTGCGCACTCCCCTTTTTGCCATCTGCGATGGTATGGGAGGTCACGCCGCCGGTGAGGTAGCAAGCTCCATTGCTGTTAAGGTTATTGCCGAACAGGCACCAAGTACCGCAGACGATGTCCGTCTTGGCGCTGCAATTGAGGCTGCTAACCAGGAAGTTATTGATGCTCCTGCAAAGGGTATTGGCAAACCTGGCATGGGCTCCACTGCCTCTGCTGTCCTCATTGAGGGCAATCAGATGGCCGTTGCTCATGTTGGTGACTCTCGCATTTACCTGCTCCATCATGGCACGCTGGTCCGCATTACTCATGACCACAGCTATGTTGAGGAGCTCATTGATTCTGGTCAGATTACCGCTGATGAGGCTCGCACGCACCCTTCTCGCTCGGTAGTTACGCGAGCTCTTGGCTCTGATCCAGACATGTATGCAGATCATTTCTCGCTTGAAGTATCTGATGGTGACCGCATCATCTTGTGCTCCGATGGTCTCTCTGGCATGGTGCCCGACGATGAGATTGAGTCCATTGCTGTCTCTAACGTCACGCCACAAAAGGCTGCCGATAACCTTGTTTCCGCAGCTCTTACCTATGGCGGCTCAGACAACATTACCGTTATTGTCATTGACGTCTTGGACGACGGCATAGCCGATCAAACCAGGAAACACCTTACTCGTGGCGTTATTGCCACGTTTGTCTCGTTCCTTGCGCTCTTTGCAGCCACTGTTGCCGTGTTCTTCCTGTTTGTAAGCAGCGAGTGGTACTTAGGAATTAACGGAACTACCGTTGGCGTTTATCGAGGTATTCCTACAACAATTGCCGGCATAAACATGTCTTCGCTTGTTGAAACTACGTCGATTGAAATAAAAGATTTGCCTGACGCAGTTCAAGACTCTCTTGCAGACGGAATTCGCGTTAAGAACGAGGATGAAGCACATAGCACCGTCGAGAATTACCGCAAACAAATTGACGACGCCAACAACAAAGCAGTCAAAAAGAAAGAAGACGTTCAGTCTGGCGGAACACCCACAACAGAAACAACAACGTCAACAACAAGTTCGGGAGGTGAGTAGGAATGGAAAAAGCAGGTGGACTAAGGCGTAATACAGAGCTCTTCTTACTATTTGTAGGAGCAATCCCTGTATTTCTGCTGTACGCCATGTACATGATTACTGCTCGCTCAACGCTCAGCCTTGAGACAATGGCCGTTCCTATTGGTCTCTTTGCAGCATTTACCGTGGCTCACATTGCTATTAGGTTCCTTGCTCCCGCAGCAGACCCCGCCATTCTCCCCATTGTGTTTGTGCTCTCGGGAATTGGCATCACCATGGTCACCAGACTTGCGCCAAATCTTGCAGTCAACCAAACGATTTGGCTCTTTATCTCTGTTGTTGTCATGATTGTGGTACTAGCGGTCATTAGAAATCTTGACGCGTTAGCACGCTACAAATACTCCATTGGTATTCTCGGCGTCATACTGCTTCTTTTGCCAATTGTTATTGGCCAGGACCGCTATGGCGCAAAGCTCTGGATTTCTTTTGGCGCATTCACCTTCCAGCCTGGCGAAATTGCAAAGATTGCCATTACGCTCTTCCTGGCGTTTTATCTAGCACTGAATCGAGAAGCCCTATCGGTCTCCATGCGTTCTTTTGGACCTTTCCGCATTCCTCGCTTTAAAATGCTGCTTCCTCTGTTTGTCATGTGGGGCATCAGCCTGATTGTTGTTATTTTTGAACGCGACCTTGGTAGCGCTCTGCTCTTCTTCGTGTTCTTTGTCATCATGCTCTATGTAGCAACAGGTCGCGCAAGCTACGTTTTTGTCAGTATTGCGCTCTTGGCCATTGGCGGCGTGGTGCTTTATCACTTCTTTGGTCACGTTCAGACTCGTGTCAACATTTGGCTTAACCCCTTCAAAGATCCCGCTGGAGACGGCTACCAAATTGTCCAGTCCCTCTATTCCATCGCAGATGGAGGCCTTGCTGGCACCGGAATTGATAAGGGAATGCCTACGCTTATCCCTATTGTTGAGTCTGACTTTATTTTCTCGGCCATTGCTGAGGAGCTGGGACTCTTTGGCGGAGCGGCAATTATTACCCTGTTCCTGCTGCTTACCGTGCGCGGTCTTGCAACAGCTGCTCGTGCAAAGTCCGATTCATCTGCTTTTGCAGCTGCTGGTCTTACCAGTGTTTTGGCGTTCCAAACCTTCCTCATTGTTGCAGGCGTTACTAAGCTCATGCCTCTAACCGGCGTTACCCTGCCCTTTATGAGTCAGGGCGGTAGCTCTCTTCTTTCCAGCTTTATCATTGTTGCCCTGCTGCTCAGGGCAGGTGACGAGGGAACTGGTCGCGAAACAGAGCTTGAGCCAAGCAAGAAAACGCTTGACTCCCAGAGGCTCGAAATTTCTTCTGGTGGAGCTCACGCCTCTTCCGTTTTGCATGGCAGCCACATCCGTGGAGGCTTTGGTCTGCAGTCTGAGGAATCTGGTGTTCTGGGACGTGTTGCTCTCGGAAAACGTCTGACCAATTTGGTTACCGTATTTACCCTCTTCTTCACCGTTCTTCTCGGCAACTTGACCTTCTTGATGGTCATTGACGCACCTAGACTTCAGGCGCTCCCTACCAACAACCACACTATTGCTAAGAGCGCATATGTTCAGCGCGGCGCCATCATGACTTCTGACGGCGTCACCCTGGCAGAGAGTGTCAAGCAAGACGACGGCACCTACGTGCGTAACTATCCACACGACGGTATGGCTTCTCACACCGTTGGCTACATCTCTACCCAGTATGGAACTGCAGGTATCGAGTCCTCCATGAACGAGACGCTCACCGGACACGCAGATCATTCCGACTGGAGAAGCGCTCTGTACTCGATGGCAGGTGTTAATACCGCTGGTTCAAGCGTTGTTTTAACCATCAATTCCCAGATGCAGGCTGTAGCAGAAGCTGCACTCCAGGGATATTCCGGCTCCATTGTTGTTATGGATCCAGCAACCGGAGCCGTGCTTGCAAAGGCTTCAAGCCCTTCATACACCCACGCTGATCTGGGCACTGTTATCGAGTCCGGTACCGGCAGTCAACTGGTTGACAGAACTACCCAGGCGCTCTACTCCCCTGGTTCGTCGTTTAAGACCATTACGCTTTCTGCTGGAATTGACACACATACCACCACGCTGGACACCACCTATTCAGCTCCAGGAACTATGGAGCTTGGCGGTGGAACCATCCACAACTACGCCAACGAGGACATGGGCACTATTCCTCTGCGTGAGGCATTTGCTCGCTCTTCTAACACGGCGTTGGCGCAGCTTGGAGTAGCACTTGGCGCAGACAACCTGGTCAGCTATGCACGCGCCTTTGGTTATGGCACCGCACTTGGTCAGGACTTCTCCACTACACCATCGTTGATGCCAAATCCTGCCGAGATGACCACCTGGGAGCTTGGCTGGGCATCCTGCGGTCTTCCTGTTGGAGAGCATGCAAGTCCTGCAGGTCCTCAGACCACCGTCATGCAAAACGCTGTTGTTGCGGCTGCAATTGCTAACGGCGGCGTGGTCATGAACCCTTACATTGTTGATCGCGTTCTCTCGCCAGAGGGAGCTGTTGTTTCTACAACGTCACCAAAATCGCTTGGACAGGCAGTGTCTGCGGATACTGCCGCGCAGGTCCGAGAGGCAATGCTGGGCGTTGTTGAATCCGGCACTGGTATGGGAGCTCGCGTTCCGGGCGTCAAGATTGCAGGTAAAACAGGTACGGCAGACGTCGAGAACGGTAACTTTAACTCGTTCTTCATCGGTTTTGCGCCTTACGACCACCCAACTCTTGTTGTTTCTGTTGTCATCGAAGGCAACGGCGAGAACGTTTTAGGTTACGGTGCTCAAGTTGGCGGACGTGTTCTTGCGCAGTGCCTGAACATCCAGGCTTTGGGAGCTGCTTCGTAGCGCCTAAAACACCGCACGGTCTTCTCCCCAAGTAGTTGGGTGTGTTCTAAGATAGTAAGTGACGTGGCGAGAAAATCGCACGCTTGATAGGAGTTGAGTTATGCCAGGTAGAATGCTCAGTGGGCGTTACCAGGTTCAAGACAAAATTGGTACCGGTGGAATGGCCACCGTTTACCGCGGACAGGACCAGGTTCTTGGTCGTACTGTTGCCATCAAGATGATGCTGCCGCAGTACGCAAACGATCCTTCCTTTGCTGCCCGTTTTAAGCAGGAGGCTCAGGCTGCAGCGGCGCTCTCCAGTCCTTATATTGTCTCGATATACGACTGGGGTAAGGATGGCGAGTCCTACTACATTGTCATGGAGTATCTGCGTGGTACAGACCTTAAGAGTGGCATCCGCAAACATGGAGCCCTTGATTCCCGTAAGGTGGCTCAGATTGGCTCTCAGATTGCTCAGGCGTTGTCTGTAGCACACCGTCACGACATCATTCACCGTGACATCAAGCCACAGAACATCATGGTCCAGCCAGATGGCAACATCAAGGTCATGGACTTTGGCATTGCTCGTGCAAAGAACAGCAGTCTAACCACCGATAACTCTGTTCTTGGCACCGCCCATTACGTTTCTCCAGAGCAGAGTACGGGCAAGCCTTTGGGACCAACCACCGATATCTATTCCCTAGGCATTGTCATGTACGAGGCTGCAACTGGCCGCGTTCCCTTTGTTGGTGACGACGCTATCAGCGTTGCTATGAAGCAGGTCAACGAAGCTCCTCAGCCACCATCGCTGATCAACCCCAACGTTGACCCCGCACTCGAGGCAATCATTCTTCGTTGCATGGAGAAAAACCCGGCTGACCGTTATCAGAGTGCTGATGAGCTTGCTCGTGCGCTGCGCGATTTCATTGCTGGCCGCGCCACTATTCCAAGCAACACCACCGTGAGCCCCCGCATTGTGACACCACCTCAGCCAACTTCCAGGTTGGATCGTCGCGGCATTGACGGCTCCAACACCTACATCACGCGCGGTGGCGACACTGGTCGCTTGAACCGCGTCCATTCTCGCGAAGAGGCTGATGAGCTTGACAGGCGCGAGAATAAACGTCACAAGCGCAACGTTATTCTCGGCGTTCTGGGCGCTTTGGTTGTCCTGGCTCTTGCCGGCTTTGCTATTGCACAGATGCTCGGCAACTCCGCCCAGCAGTATCTGGTTCCACAGTTTGTTGGTCAGACAAAAGACCAGGCTACTCAGGCACTAAATGCTTCTGATAGCCACTTTAAGCTGGGAACTGTTACAGAAAGCTACAGTGATTCTGCTCCTGAAGGCCAGGTCATTGATCAGACACCAAGCGCTAACAAACAGGCTCCTGAAGGAACCGCGGTTAACCTTGTCATTTCTAAGGGCGCTAAACCTGCTGCTGCAGTTAAGGTGCCTGATCTTACCAACAAGAGTCCATCAGAGGCTGAGTCTGCTCTTGCTGCCGTTGGCCTCAAAGCAAGAAATGGTGACTCGGTTGAGTCGGACGACGTAACCGTTGGTTATGTTGCAACACAGGAACCAGCCGCAGGTAGCGATGCTAAAGCTGGCGACACCATCACCTATCACCTGTCTACTGGCAAGGGTAAGGCAGATGTTCCAGATGTCACCGAGATGACTGCCGAGCGTGCTTCCGATGTTTTGAAAGATGCAGGCTTCAAGGTAGATACTCAGAAACAGCCATCTTCTAGCGTTCCTGAAGGTCGTGTCATCTCCCAGTCTCCAGCTAACGGCAAGGCAGATAAGGGTTCCACGGTAACCATCGTTGTTTCTTCCGGTGCTCAGAGCGGCTCTGTTCCAAACGTTGTTGGCAAGGACTTTGAAACCGCTCAGTCCACGCTGGAAAACGCGGGCTTCCAGGTCAACACGGTTTGGGTCTACGATGACAACGTTGCAACCGGAAACGTAGTTGGCCAAACACCTTCAAGTGCTGCAGCTGGCGCTACTATCACCATCCGCGTTTCCAGCGGACCTCGCCCATCAGCGTAATCGCTGAAGCGTGCAATGTGCTCAACCAGTACGTTCAAGCCCTGCAACCGTGTTTGGTTGCAGGGCTTTTTGCTGTCGCAGAAATCGTTCGACGGCGGCACGTGTCGTCGCCGGAACCGGCGACGCAAGCACTTCAGCGCTTTTCGGGTCATAGACAACTGATGTAACTGACACGACCTGTTTTTGCTGATAGCCGAACACACCTAAGTCGGATAATCTGTCAAAAAGACGTATACATGACGCCGAAAATAGCTAAGGCGTGCAGATTATCGTCATTAGGTGTGTAATATGCCCGCAATTAAGCAGATTATCCGACATAGGTGTGTTGCTTAGAAGTGAAATTTACCTATAGTTAGATTTTTTATATTTCTCTATTCATTTTCCAGCATATTAGATGAAGTTTATGCATAAAGATGTATATCAATCAGGGAGACCACTCGGTCGTCAGACATTGAGCCCCAGTTGTCCGGTTATCTTGATTAAGAACTAGACAATTTCTCAGCGAGGCGCGGCTAAGATGCACCATTTTGTACGCCAAGCCTAAAAACCGACGCTGACACGCCACAACAGAGAAAAACCGGCAGCACGAAGCTGCCGGTTTAAAATCAATGGTGCCCCCGGGCCGATTCGAACGGCCGACACCCGCTTTAGGAGAGCGGTGCTCTATCCCCTGAGCTACGAAGGCATGTGGGATATTCTACTCACGTAGGCTCGCGTACGCAAATCTCGCCAACGCTTGCGGCGCCGGCAGCAGCGCGATACTGCTACTTGCGACGAGCCTTGCGCTCGGCTCTCTTTCTGTCGTACTCAGCCTGACGTTCGAGGTAGAAATCGTTGAGCTTCTTGTCGGTCATGCCAGCAACCTTAGCCTCGATCTTCTTGCGAAGAGGACGCATCTTAAAGAAGCTGTAGACAACCGAACCAAAGATGCAGAAGTAAGCAAAGACCAGCATGATGGCAGAAATCATACCAACGCCGGTGTTCAGGTCCCTTGACTCAGGAACCATATACGAAAGCACCAGTGTAATGATGGTTGCAACAAAGCCAAGACCTAGGAAAACCCACCAAACGCGCTCGGCACGATGATAGTCTGGATCCGCGCGCAGCATAGCCTCAAATCCACGGCTGCGAATATCCTCGCGCTCGCGCTGACGAGCGCGTGCAGCACGCTTTTCCTCTTTGCTCTTTGGAGCGCTGGAGCCAGAGCCAGAGCCACTCACGCGTACAGACGCAGCTGCCTCTCGTACTGGTTTAGCAGTAGCAGCAGATTTGCGACCAAAAGCGGAATACGTAGGACGCTCAGTCTCCTCAGAGGTTTCTTTCTTTGAAAGGCTTGCGGTAGCCTCACGCGCTTCTTTGGTTGCGCCTGTAATGGTGTCACGCAGTGACATTGGTCTCCTTCAGTGGTACAAACTCAGTTCCCGTAATAATCTGGAATGCCGTACGATAACGCTCGGACGTGCCCTCAATAACCTCTTCTGGAAGATGAGGTGGCTCTCCTTGCATGTCCCAATGGGCTTTCAGCCAATCGCGTACATACTGTTTGTCGTAGCTTGGCTGAACGTGTCCCTCAGAATAACCCTCAGCAGGCCAGAAACGGCTTGAATCGGGTGTAAGGCACTCATCAATAAGTGTAAGTTTTCCGTCGATAAAACCGAACTCAAATTTGGTATCCGCAATAATAATTCCACGAGTTGCAGCATATTCTGCAGCAGCCTTATAAATTGCAAGCGAGGCTTCCTTCAGCTGAGTAGCAACATCCTCACCAACAATCTCGCAGCAACGCTCAAAAGAGATATTCTCGTCATGATCGCCAAGCTCAGCCTTAGTGGAAGGGGTGAAGATTGGCTCAGGAAGCTTAGATGCCTCAGTCAGGCCATCTGGCAGCTTAATGCCGCAGACGGTACCGTCCTGGTCATAGGTCTTTTTGCCAGAACCAGTAAGGTAACCACGAACAATGCACTCGATTGGCACGGTCTGTGCTTTCTTTACCAGCATTGCGCGACCAGCAAGATACTCAGTGTAATCTGCAAACTGCTCAGGAGTCTGATCTGGCAAAACAGAAATCATGTGGTTAGGCAGAAGGTCCTTGAAGCGATTAAACCAGAAAGCGCTGATACGTGTCAGAATTTCTCCCTTAAAAGGAATCTCGTCAGGAAGAATAAAGTCAAAAGCACTAATGCGATCGCTCGCAACCATCAAAAGTTTGTCGCCACAATCGTAGATATCGCGAACCTTACCGTGCGAATCGGGACGAAGCTCAGCTCCAGCCACAATGACCTCACTTCTGCGCAAAGCGCGTTGTATTGCAGGACTTTCGATTGTACGGCAAAATGCCCAAAAATCGACCTACAACAAAGTATCTGTTACAGAGATATTATTTTGAGCAAGCAGAGGAAGGTGCAGCGAGAAGGTCGTGCCCTTTCCAAGCTCGGATTCTACCGAGATAGTGCCGTTATGACGGTCCATAATCTCTTTTGTAATTGCCAATCCAACGCCAAGACCGCCCGAAGCGCGCTCGCGGCTTTCTTCGGCGCGCCAGAATCGCGAGAAGGTCTGTGGAATGTCCTCAGGAGCAATTCCCATACCGTCATCAGTCACGGAGATAACCGCATCGTTATCGTCGATTGATACGGTTATAACAACATGACCCCCGTCGTCGGTATAGCGGATAGCGTTGCTCAACAAATTGGTCAGGGCTTCTCGGATCATGTCCGAATCAATATCAACAAAACAATTGCCCTCTGGTGTCTTATCCACAAAGGTCAACGTGCGGTTATTCTCCTTGAAGAGCGTTTCTTGTACCGCAACGAGACTCGCCACCATAGCAACCACATTGACGCTTTCTGGGTTGAACTTTGTCTTTCCGTTCTCAAGCCTTGAGAGGTGGAGCATGGCGTCTACCAGGCGAGAAAGACGTCTACTCTCAGACACAATGTTTTCCAAGCGCTCTTCATCTGCGGGCAAGATACCGTCTTGGATTGCTTCAACGGTGGCCATGATAGCCATAAGTGGAGTTCTGAGCTCATGTGCAACATCACTGGTCAGACGGCGTTCAAGCTTAATGTCTCTTTCGAGTGAAGATGCCATGTCGTCGAAGGTTTCTCCCAGACGCCCCAGTTCATTCTCGCCACGGATACCTGAACGAGCCGCAAGATTGCCGCTTCTGATCTGAACAGCCGTCTCGGTAATACGACGTACGGGCTTGGTAAGCGAGCGTGAAGCCAAAATACCAATCAGTCCAGAAAGCGAAATTGCAATGGCTGCAGCAAGACTAATTGCCTGGTAAGAGCCATTACGGAACGCAATGTCTCGCTGGGTCAGGAACGGCTCAGAACCAAACGTCCAAATTCTAATGCTGCCCACAGGCTCACCTTGTAGGTTTTGGACAACTGCATAAACCACGGCGTCACCCGTCTGAGGGCCAGATAATGCACTATTTCCGCCAGGTCGGCGAGCATTTGGCGCCGAGTCGTCATACAGCACCACGCCAGAAACATCTAAGACCTGGATACCAATATCGGAATTGGTTGCAGAGGCCTGGCGTGCAATAGAGAGAACGTCGGCATTCCAGCCTTCTGCGCGCGCGTACGCCTGAGACATATTGAGCGCGGTAGTATCAACGGTGTTTTGTAGGTTCTCCCTGGTATAAGCGGTAAAACGACTTTCCCACACGATGCCCAAAACAGAGATGAGCACCAATACCGTCATGACGGCAGTTAGCGCAAAGAACGCTGCCATACGGGTGGTAAAGCTTTGAGTGCCAACGGGATCAGGCTTAATAGTTTTATAAGAACCCTCAGTTTCCGGAGGGTTCTTAAGAGAATTTGAGTGATGTTTCTTGAAGAGCGCCAAAGCTCTAAAGCTTAGGACTCATGGCTAGCGTTGCCAGCCTCAAAGCGATAGCCAACACCGTGAACGGTGAACAGCCAGCGAGGATTACGAGGATCATCGCCGAGCTTTGCGCGCAAGTTCTTGACATGCGAATCAATAGTGCGCTCATAGCCCTCAAAATCATAACCCAGGACCTTCTCGACAAGCTCCATACGTGTGTACACGCGACCAGGATAACGAGCAAGGGTGGTGAGCAGCTTAAACTCTGAAGCGGTCAGGTCAACTTCCTCGTTGTTGATGAGAATCTTATGACCAGAAATATCAATAGTAAGGGTACCGTAATCAAGCACGTCAACAGCAGTGTCTGGCTCTGAGTAGGTACGGCGGAACAGCGCACGAACACGTGCCACCAGCTCACGTGGCGAGAAAGGCTTAACAAGGTAGTCATCAGCACCAAGCTCAAGACCAATAATCCTGTCTTCTACCTCACCTTTTGCGGTAAGCATGATGATAGGCACGTTAGAGGTATCTCTAATTGCACGGCAAACGCGCTCTCCAGAAAGCTTTGGGAGCATAAGATCGAGAATCACCAGGTCAAATGCGTGCTTTTCAAACTCTTCAACTGCACTTTGACCGTCGCCAACGCCCTTAACAACGTAATTTTCGCGCTCAAGATATGCTGAGACGGCGTCACGGATGACTTTCTCATCTTCGACAATCAGAATTTTCTTCTCGTCGGAAGCCATTGTCTCCCCTTTTCTTTTGCCCTGCATGTATGTGCGTATGGCACATTACGATTATTCATTAATTATTTGTATTCATTCTATCTCTATACCTACAAATAATCTACAAAGAAAAAACACGAACTGTCACGGAAGCCGGATATCCGCTGGTAGGATCTTTAACAGTTGAGTAGGTTACAAAAGAATCACAGTTGCCTTCTCGAGCAGGAAACTCTCCGTAATCAACGCTTCTATCCATTGAATAGAGCCAGTTTGCCGTTTGATTTTGCGTATCAACAAGCACATAAGAGGCGCGGCTCTTAACTATGTATAGGCTACCTTTACCTGCCGATATTGCATAAGGTTCACGCTCTATGACGTAAGGGTTTTCGCCTGAAGCAGGCAGGATATATGTTCCCATCTTGCCCAACAGACCGCCCGAGTCATAACTTGCTTCAACCGACACAATAAACTTATCGTCTACGCGACTTGCTGCAAAAGGTTTGACAGATTGAGGCATAACAAGCTGGTCAACCTTGGTTTTAAGGTTGTCTCCCAGCAGATATGCTGTAACGCCATAGAAGGTGCCTTCGGAGGCACGAACTCGAGGAGTAAGGGTAACTACGCCCTTAGAGATAGATGGCGCAGTAGCAAATCTACCTGGAGATTCAACGGCATCCGTTCCTTCTGAATCGCCCACACGCCACACGTAGCAGTGAGAAGACTCACGGGTTTTCTCGCCAGAAGAAGCTGGTTGGACGAGCCAAACCACCTTATCGTCTCCGCAGGCAAACGGAGCCGGATCCCAGTTTTTATCGGCCTTGTAGAGGACCTTTGCATCTCCAGTAAGCTTGCCGTCAGAAAATGGTGCGGCAAGAAGCTCCCAGTCAAAGGTTGTGGTATCCACCTCGACCCATGCGTACACAGAGTCAGAGCAGCGGACGTCGTAAATAACGGCGGTAGTATTGTTCATCTGAGCTGTAGGAACAACGTCAACTACCTGGCCAGACGTCAGCGAGAGAGCAGAGCCCTTTACCATAGGCGTAGCAGATGCGCCGGCCGTGGTAACGGGAATCCAATTTCCATCAGCTGGGTGCAGCACGCTTCCTAAAGGAAGCGTCCATGTCTGGCTTGGCTGAGCAGCATATTCCGTTGAACTATAGGAGTCCAGCACGTTTGTGCCGGAAGACTCATCAAGTACCAGCGGCTTTCCTGCGTCACCCGAGCCCTCTTGATGGGAGCAGCCTGCTGCGATGCTAATTGCGCCAGCAACTACTACGCCAGCTGCTCCCGTCTTGAAGAAGTTTCGACGAGAAATGTTCCCAATCAAAGCCACGATTTAGTCCAATTCAAGGTGCTCAAGACGGTCAAACAGAACGTTTGAGCGGGTAAGGAACGCGCGAGGATCAAAGATTTTCTCAAGCTCCTCGTGGCTCAGTGTACAAGCTGGATCTGCCTCAAGAAGCTCCTGGTAGGATGGTCCTTCCTTGCACTGCTGAATGTCGCCCCACACCTTCATGGCGTTAGACTGGACAATCTTGTATGCCTCTTCGCGAGTAATACCAGTGTTTACCAGGGCAAGAAGAACCTTTGACGAGAAGAGCATGCCGCGGGTCTTATTGAGGTTTGCCATCATCTGCTCTGGATACAGAACCATGCCATCAAGCAAGAACTCAAGCTTTGACAGCATGTGATCAAGAGCAATGAAGCTATCTGCCTGAGCAACACGCTCAGCAGAAGAGTGACTAATGTCACGCTCGTGCCAGAGCGCAACGTTATCAAAAGCAACCTGTGCGTTTGCCTTAACTACGCGGGACAAACCACAGATTTTCTCGGCAGTAATAGGATTGCGCTTGTGAGGCATAGCGGAAGAGCCCTTCTGGCCCTTGCGGAATGGCTCTTCAGCCTCGAGGGTATCGGTCTTCTGCAGTGCTCGCATCTCAGTTGCAACGCGCTCGCAGGTAGCGGCAACGGTTGCCAGAACACCAGCAAGGTACGCGTGGTGGTCGCGAGAAATTACCTGAGTTGAAAGTGGGTCGTGAACAAGACCGAGTTTCTCGCAAACGTACTCCTCAACAAAAGGATCAATGGAAGAGTACGTTCCAACGGCACCAGAAATTGCACCGTAGGCAACGTTTTTGCGAGCGTCCTTAAGGCGGTCAAGATCGCGCTTAAACTCCCAGGCCCAGCTACCAAACTTCATGCCAAAGGTCATAGGCTCGGCGTGAATGCCGTGAGTGCGGCCGACGCACAGAGTGTCGCGCTCCTCAAAAGCACGACGCTTGCAGATAGCAGCGCAGCGACGAACCGCAGCAATGAGCAGGTCACATGCCTGAGTCAGTTGGTAGCAAAGAGCGGTATCGCCCAAGTCTGTTGAGGTCATGCCATAGTGAACCCAGCGGCTTGGCTTGAGCTCACCTTCTGGAACCTTAGCGTCAATGTAGGAGCCCATGTTGGTCAGGAAGGCAATGACATCGTGGTTGGTAACGGCCTCAATCTCGTCTACCTCAGCGCGATTAAACGCGGCGTGCTCACGAATCCAAGCTGCCTCTTCGCGAGAAATGCCAATAACACCAAGCTCAGCCTGTGCTTCGCACGCAAGGACTTCAATCTCCTGCCAAACGGCGTACTTGTTCTCCAAAGAAAAGATATGGCCCATTTCTTTGCCGGTGTAGCGATCTACCACGATGAGACTCCTTCTGCTCGTAAAGAAAAGGTCGAGTACCACTATGGTACCCGACCTTTGAATTACCTGGTGGGCCGTTAGGGGTTCGAACCCTAGACCTTGGGATTAAAAGTCCCCTGCTCTACCAACTGAGCTAACGGCCCATTATCGGGCGTGGCAATTTTACCACGCAACTAGGATAGTGTAGCAGTTTACTCCCATGCCCATTGGCCATTTACGAAAATTGGTGTTTCTTTTCCATCGGCAGAAATTCCCCAAATGTTCAAATCGTCTGCACCAATCATAAAATCAACGTGTGTGGTGCTCTGATTAACACCGTGGGCCAAAAGCTCTTCTGGGCTCATTTCAAGGCCGCCCTTCAGGCACTCTGGAAAACCCATTCCAAGTGCTAAATGGCAACTAGCATTCTCGTCATACAAGGTGTCGTAGAACAGAATGCCGCTCTGGCGAATAGGTGTGTTCTTAGAGATAAGAGCACATTCTCCCAGGTATTTACCGCCCTTCTGAGAAACAATAGAAGTCAGAACGTCTTTGCCCTGCTCAGCGCCGTAGTCAACAACCTCGCCGTCTTTGAAGGTAAACCAGAAGTTTTTAACAATCTGGCCGGCATGAATCAGAGGCAACGCAGAGTGAACAGTGCCGTTTACCTTGCGATAGTTTGGCGTTGTAAAGACTTCCTCGGTAGGAATGTTAGGGAAGAACAACGTTCCATCCTGCGTCTTTCCAGCGCCACCCTCCCAAAGATGTCCTGGATTCATGCCAATAGTCAGATTAGTTCCGTTTGAAGACTCATAACGTAGCTCTTCAAACTGATGAGAATTCATGAAGCGCTTGGTCTTCTCAAATGTTGCATTGTGGGTCTCCCAAGCACTCTGAGGATCTTCTCCACTTGCATGAGCAACGTCCAAAATTGCAATCCAAAGCCTGTAGATTGCCTCAGCCTCAGAAAGCTCTGGGAAAATTACCTTTGCCCATTCAGCTGCAGGAACACCAGCAATACACCAAACGTTTTTACCAAAGTCCATACCGTTTCTAAAGACGTCGCACTCTAAGTTTCTTGCGCGAGAAACAGCAGCTGGCTTTTCTGGATCAATTCCCTTTAGACCATTTGGATCATCAGACGAGAGGAACAAAAATGCTGCACCCTGCTCTGCAAGGGAGTTAAGCTGCTCAATCTTCCAGCTTGGTGTCTTAGAGAGACGCGCTAGGTCAACGTTTTCGTACATAATTCTTGAGGACTCTTGATCGCCCCAAATAACTGTGACAAATTCTGCGCCAGCCGCATAAGCTGCTCGCTGAACCCTACGGGCAAAATCAGCAATCTCAATTGAAGCGTTAATTACCAGCTGACTTCCCTCAGAAATTGCGCATCCCTTCTTAACAAGAAGCTCTGCGTATTTATCAATCTGATCAGACAGCGCATCAAGAGCAATCTTTACCTCTTGATCTGTCATAGGAATTTGTGCCATGTTGTTCCCTTCAACCATCAATCCGCGTAATTCGAGTACTTAAGCACGCTCTATCAAAGATATATCCAAAATATTTCCGCTCAACTTCTACCCGAACAACCTTCTTCACAACGCCAAATTTCAATCTTGTCCATAAAAAGAGCCCCGAAGGGCTCTTGTATGTCTTTGGAGCGGGCAACGGGATTCGAACCCGCGGATGATGGCTTGGGAAGCCATTGCCTTACCACTTGGCGATACCCGCAATTGTGTAGATTTTATCACAGTATTTTTTGCCTTTTAATCGCTTGCTTGGCAACTAGATAAAAGTTTGATGAGTTGTTTTCTACCTAGCTGCGCATATACAACAAATATGCGCCTACACAAATTTTCTCCGTCAGAAACTGGACAGGCGCTGGTCAGAATAGGCGCAAAGTCACTCTTTAGCATGCTCTCCAACGAAAGGAGCGCTATGCAAAAGTACTTCTGGCGAGAAACCCCCGCACACCACTATCCCGCCTCTTATAGGCGCCTGCTCTCCACCCGACAACTCCGCCTTCCTCGGGCAAAGCTACTTGGCGGAGATCCCGTCATGCCAAGCAGCTTTCCTTCTGTAGGACATGCAGGTCTGCGGTCGCGTTTAGCAGACAGGTTTTCTCGCAAGCCTGAGGCCCCTCCATAAAGAAAAAGACCGGTGAAGCACCGGCCCTAAAGAAAGCTGTTTTGTTGCAACATATTAGTTAACGCTGTGATGGAGCGCTGGGTTCTTAGCTAGGCACTCGTTACAAATACCCGTAAAGCACAGAGCGTAAGAGTCAATCTCGCCGCAAGAATCCTTGGTGAGGCTGGTAAGGTCCCTCAGAACTGGTCCATCAACATCAAAGACACGGCCACACTCATGACACTGGAAGTGTGCATGCTCGGTTGTTGTTGGATCAAAACGAGAGATATTATCGCCGGTATTAACAACCTGGAGCTCGCCTGCGTCAACAAGCTGCATAAGGTTACGGTAAACAGTTCCAAGAGAGATGTTTGGTAACTCCTCTCTTACTGCTGCATACACACTATCTGCTGTTGGATGGTCATGGCGACCTTCCATATAAGTACGAATTGCCTCACGTTGCTTGCTGTAACGCACGATAACCTCATTAATTAGTAAGTGTTACTGATTACTGAATACGTTAACACTAATTGTCTATATGTTGCAACAAAAGCTCACGTTTATGCATTACCAATTATCTCTATATACGCAATCTACCTCTGATTTTTCAGTTTGGAGGCACGCATGTTTATCACAAAATCCTCAAAACCTAAGAAGGAAACAGCTACACGAAGACAAACTCCTTCTTCTGTCTTTCACTTCTGGTTTATCCCTCTGTTACTTGGAGCCCTTCTCCTCAGCCATTTTTTCCTAAAGCCTGCTCATAGGCTTGCTTTTGCACAAGAACCCTCATTTACCGTTGCACAAAGAGAAGATTTTCCTGGTGGACAGCAAATTCCCATGTGGACTGCTAGCGATGGTACCTATCTTTACTGTGGAGATGAATTTAACCACTATGGTGCATGGCCAGGAGCAACGGGAAGTGTGGTTGACCCGCAATCTTATACAAAGCTCACCTCAACCAATGGCGTTCGCGGTGGAACGTATACAAATGAACAGCTTCGAGCTATTGATTACATCATCTATCACGGAGCTACTGCGTCCCAAGAAAAGGATGTGTATGGATATACGGGCTGGAGAGCTCGCGCTATTACACAGTTTGCACTATGGGCCGTTATGCGTGGTGAAGCCCATGCACTTGCGGTAAGTGTTCCTCAGACAGAGCTTCATCAACCTATTGAGCAGTTCTATTCCGATGCTATGAACTATGCTCAAAACAATGGTGGCGGTCCAGAAAGCGGAGTTGCAAAGCTCTTTGTACCTACAGGAGACAAGCAAGTTCTGTTTTTCTTTGGGCAGCAAGCTGGCTCACTCAAAATTACCAAAAGCTCCTTATTGCCTGATGTCACCTCCAATAACGAGTACTACTCCCTAGAAGGCGCTGTCTACGGAGTATATTCCGACGAGAGTTGTACCAATCTTCTTTGCAGTCTCACTCTTGATAAATATGGTTCTGCAACACTCAATGAGCTTCCAGTTGGAACGGTGTATGTAAAGGAAACCTCTGCTCCAAAAGGTTTTCTTCTTGACCCGTCGGTTTATGCTGTAGAAATAACAAACCAGAAAGAGAGCACTTTCACAGTTACCGATACTCCTATCGGAGAGTTTAATCTACGCATTTCAAAACAAGACTTTGACCACAGCACTAGCCTCGACGAAGACGCTCGTTCTGAGCAGCAAAGCGCTTCTCCCCAAGGAAACGCAACGCTACAGGGTGCGCTTTTTAAAGTGACCTATAGCGGCTCTGCTGAAACAACACCAAGAACATGGGTTTTCTCGACAGATGCTCACGGTTTAGTTTCTTTTGATGCAGACCATAAGGTTTCTGGAGATGACCTCTTTACTCTTGGCGAGAAACCCTGGTTACCTTTGGGGTATTACCAAATCGAAGAAATTCAAGCACCTGAAGGCTATAAACTTCCAGAACATTCACTTCAAACCTGGAAGCTATCAAGCCAAGACGGAAATCTATTCTGGACAAATATCTCTAGCGGAAAAGATAATTCCTCGTCTGAGCACTCCTTTACCTTCAAAGACGAGGTAATAAGAGGAAATCTTAAAGTTAAGAAAATCGGGCATACTTCTCTAAGTTCACCTAATGGTTATTCTGAAGTAGATGAAATGCCAAGTCTAAAAGGCGCCAAAATTGAGCTAACTAATAACTCCACTCAGTCCATTTTCTTCCAAGGTAACTGGATTGCTCCGCACGGAGTTGTCACCACAGTAGATACAAACGAGCTTGGAGAGGCTACCGTCGAAGGTCTTCCTTTTGGCTCCTATTCACTTAAGGAGGTTGCGGCCCCAGCAGGTTACTCTCTCAACAAAGAATGGAACCCTACGGTTACCCTTACTTCTGAAGAGACTGTAGAAGCACCTAAACTCATTGATGAAAGAATTTCTTTACAAACAATGCTTGTAGATGCTGCGGGATCAAAAGATCCTGAATATGCCGAGAAACTCAATCTTGTTGATCACATTAAATACGAGGGTCTTACCCCAGGAGAAGAGTACGAAATTACCGGAGAGCTCTATGAAACAAAGCAGCTCCAAGAAGGTACAGCGGAGCCCATCGCTCGCGGAACTGTCCACTTCAAAGCTCCTACCTCATCGGGAGAAGCTGCGGTTCCTTTTTCTGTAAGGACTGCCTCACTTGAAGGTAAAGAAGTTACCGCCTACGAAACCATCTCAAAAGATGGTGAGAAAGTTGCTTCGCACACCGACAGTCACTCTAAAGCACAAACTATTCGCGTGACGCCTAAGCCCCATCTTCCTGGAACAGCAGATAATGCCTACGCAGTTCCCCTTTTACTCGCCTTGGCAGGATCAGTACTTATTGGATGTGTCCACTTATTTGCAGCAAAAATAAGACGCTCCTTTTAGTTGAGCAACCTTGCCTTAGCGCTAAAAAAGAAAGGGCAGAAATCTCTGCCCTTTCTTAAAAACTTACTCTAGCTAGTTTCTTGTTCGTTTATGAGCGTCTAATAAGCTCAGTAACAAGAGCTGCAGCATCGGCACACTGACCAGCGTTAACGTTCTCGCGAACATCAGCAGCGGTGCGGCTAAGCGCAGGCAGTCCATCCTCGTTTAATCCCATTAAGGTAACGGAACGAACTGAATTCTGCATTGCAGGAGTTGCGTCAGTGGTTTCCCAATCAAATGCGCTCTGCTCAACGTCAATATGAAGATCAGTTGCAATAGTAGAAAGGAGTCGAGTCATTCTACGGTCAGCGCGGCGGACGTTGCCAATTCCCTCATTCTTAAGAATGGAGAGTGAACCAGCACCAACGCAATCAAGGTTAATCAGGAAAGCACCGCGAATATCAGTTCTATGCTTTGCGAGGAACTCCCTCATGCCTGCGTGATCAAAGTCAGATGCTCCAAGCGCAACAAACCAAATGTCATGTGCAATGAGTTCGTCATCGGAGAGAGACAGAACGGCATTACGAAGATCATCCTCAGAAATAGCGGCTGCATCTTCAGAGTCGGTCTCTTCACGATTCTCAGCAGATGGTGCTGCACCACCCTTCCAGTCATCCGATGGACCGTCGTTGCGACCGAAGAGTCTAAAGGAGCGACGCTTTGCCTCAGGAGTCTTTGCGTCTTGTGCCTCTGTTAAACCCTCATCGGCTGAAATGGTATCGAATGGGCTCTCTGCATCTTCTGCCTCTGGAGTTGGCGCAGGTGCCTGAGTTGGGACATAGTGAGGAGCTGGCTCAGAAGATGGAGCCAGTGGATCGACGGCATCGCCAGAAGGATCAGGAAGATCAAAGAGGGACGCACGACGAGCAAAATCGTTCTTAGCATGGAGCTCATGTGTTGCTTCAGGCTGTACCTGCGTTGCATCTGCATCAGCGGACTCATGAACCTGCTTCATGGTTGCATTAAGCTCATCGTCAACAGAATCATAAGCAACGGTGTTGTCAGCAGCAGCGTCCTCAGCCTGATTATCTTCTGTTGTTGCATTTACAGCCTCTGCAACATCCTCAAGAGATGCAGTCTGGCTTGCACCAGTAGTGTCATAAGCAACGTAGCTTACTTCGCAATCCTCAGGAAGAATGCCCAGTGAATTAAGAACTTCCTCGCCGTGGCGGACACCTTCCACCTCATCAGGCTCTGGGATAAGTGCAGCTGCATCTCCTGCAAAATGATGGACAACCTCGGGGCGATGACCAGTAGGACGGACATTCTCGAGAATACCAAGAAGCGCTGCAACTGAAGACTTGTTGTTGTTTGCGCCAATAGTGCAAGGTGCAAAACGCTCTGCAATAGTTGCGACAGAAAGAGCAACAAGTGGAAGAGCTGCAAGAATACCAACAATCCAGAAAAGGACACGAACTGGATCAGGAAGGAAACGAAGAATCTGAACAAACGTAGCAACAAACACGGCAACTACACACCAACGCGCATATCTCTGTACAAGTGGTACATACTTTGCTACAGGAGACTCAACAAGGAAGTTTGTATGCGGGGAGTCATAGTGAGCAACGATGACGATTGGACGGTTACCCTTTGCGACAAGCTCACCAGTGGCCTCGTGCTTAGCAACAACGTTCTGGCTTCTGATGGAAGATCCAAATGAACCAAGAATGTCATTACCAAAGTACTTGAGGCAAGTAAGTGCGCCAAAGCCAGCAACAAGCAAAACACCAAAAGCAATGAGTGCTGCATTACCAGTGCCTGCAAAAATAACACCAATGAAGAGGAGGATTAGATAAATTGAATAACCAAGACTCTTAATAGACTTAGCATCAAATTCTTCAATGGTTGCCTCAAGCCCGTGAAGTTTCATTTCTTCAGCAATGGTTTGAGCGGCCTGAAGCTCCTCTTGGCTACCGGCAGGAGCAATATCAATCTGCTCGTCTAAATAGTCAACATAGTCATGTGTAATGGCCATACTACGTCCTTCGTTGGCATGTCTTCTGACAGGTTTCATACATACGTCATTAGTATACGTCTTATATCGAAATATAGCGGTTAAAGTGTATTTTTACGTCCAAATTTAGAAATTCTGCACTAAATATCAAAAACTTTCGTATATGTTTAGAGAGATTTGAGTTCAACTAGCAAAAAGCGGGAGGTGGATATGGCTCCAAACGATCAAACTCTGGGCAATAATGAACTAGGTGCCTGGAGGATTTTCTCGCTATTTATGCTGCTACTTCAAAAGGGACCTCTACCCTCGGCAGAAATATATACGGCAATTTACTCAGATTTATCTACCGATTCTGCTTTAAGAACTTTTTCAAGAGATCGCACTGTTTTGAAACAGCTTGGATTTACAATTACAGAGGTAAAAACGGGAAAAGAAAAGTCATTCTATCTTTCGGACTCGAATTTCTTTGATTCCTCGTACGACTCAAGCCCTGAAGATGCCAATCAGCTCCTTGTAATCTGCAGTGCAATTCTCACTGATACAACTTTTGTGTACCAAGAGAAATTGAGAAACGCGCTCTCTAAAATTGTGGGTAACTTTTATTCCTCGGACTCAGGCAAACCAGACAGCAAAAAACTCAGCGCTTCTTCCCAAAGCAAAGTCTTTCCTGTTCTATACGAATCACTCAGCTCTAAACAACTGGTAAACGTCACCTATACAAATTCACAGGACCAGATTAAACAAAAGCATCTGGGCGTGCTGGACTTCTTTGTTTCACAGGGACTTCTATACTTTGTGGGGCAAGATTTTTCATCCGGTACTGAGAGCGCTTCCATCAAAACTTTTCGCGTTGACCGTGTTTTAGATGCCGCGATTCTTAAAAATGAGTCCTTCTCCATACCAGAAGAGTTTGATTCAAAAGACTATGACCTCCTCGATTTCCAGCTCGGATTGCAGACTGGCATTCTTACTGCATTTATCCCCAAAAACACACTTGCTGCATTTGAGCATTTCTCTCAGGGGCAAGGGGATGTTGAGCTCCTCTCTAATGGCGCTTTGTGGACCGTTGCTTACGCTCATGAAGACACCGCTTTGTCTTGGATTCTTGCTCATGGATTAATTCCAAGGTCTCCGGAGCCTCTTCTCGCAAAGTGGAAAGAGTCTTTAAGCGAGGTTGCCAATGGCTGTTAAAAACACCTCTTTTGGAAGAAAAAACATATCGTCAGCTGTCTATAAGCTCATACTGCTTGCTTCTGCATTGAGGGAGTCTTTTGACGCAGTTGAGCTCAGCGCGGTTCAGTCGCGATTTGGCATCTCCTCTGAAGAGGCTGCTATTCTGATGGAGCTTTTGCAGCTCACGGACGAGAATGGCTATCTTCCCCTCCCACTCACGGGAGACCAAGATACTCTGACACTTGTTGGAGAGTCTCCCTTTACTGCTCGCAGGCTTGTCTTAACGGATGAAGAAACCTTGGCACTTAAAGAGGCTTTTACCGCACTTGCTTTGCCCCAAGAAAGTGTATTTTGGAGCCTCTTGAAGCCTCCATATACAAAAAGCTTTTCACCGGACGGGTCTTCGGTCTCTCTTGTATCCAAAAGTCACTTTAAAGAAGTAGATGCGTTCCTCACCTGCTCAAATGCAATTGTAGAATCTCAAGTCATTTCATTCGACTATCGCTCTGAGGCGTCTATTGCAGAAGCTCGCGATGATAGAGATGCTGTAATTAGCCAGAGAGAGGTTCTTCCTTATAAGCTGTCATACGGAGAAAATGGGTGGCTTGTTGAGGGGGTTGATTTAAACCTAGAGCAGCAAAGGGTCTTTAGGGTCAATCGAATGAGCCACATTGAAACGCAGTTTGCTTCATTTGAGCACAGAAAGCTTGCGGAACGCGTGCAAGATTCTGCTATGCAAGAAAAGTCTCAGCTGGTAGAGCTTACCTTCTTTGATAAAAACGCTCTTACGCACTATTCGTGGCCGGGACTTAAAACAGTTGGAAGCCAGCGCAATGCTGTAGAAATTAAAGCAACTATCCCCTACTACGGCGGAACATGGCTGCTACAGCGGTTGCTTGCCCTTAAGGGAAAAGTAACAACCAAAGACAAGGCCGTGATACACGCAATGCGCACTTACGCTGCGTCTTTGCTTGCTGCAGAAGAGCAGCTCTAAGCCAATCAGGTGATTGCAGCCCTGCTACGCGTCGTGTTCTTCTCGCCACTTGGCAATTTGCTCGGAGATGTCCTTTGTCAAGACGCGCTGGTAGTCCTTGTTGGGCAGCGATTTTAAGAATGAGCTGCCATATCGCTTGGATACTAGTCTGGAATCGGCAAGGACCAAAACGCCCTTATCATCAGCACTTCTAATAAGGCGACCAGCAGCCTGCTTTGTTGCAATTACCGCCTCTGGCAGAGAATAACGCCACCACGCACGATCTTCTCGCGCTTCGCGCTCTTTGACCAGCGGTTCATTAGGGCTTGCAAACGGAAGCTTAGGAATTACTACGCACCTAAGCGTGTCTCCCGCAGCATCAAAGCCTTCCCAGAACGATTTAAGAGCAAACAGCGAGAGGTTCTTTTCGGCTAGGAACTTTTCACGAACACGTCGAGCAGAAGAAGAGCGCTCCTGGCAGGCAAGATTAAGACCCTGCTCACTCAAGCGTGGCTCCAACGCTTCAAAGAGGCGCTCCATATCGCGTCTGTTAGTGAAGAGCGTCAGCACCGAGCCGCCCATCTGAACATGAACGTCGTATAGCAGCTTTTCCAGAGCATCTAGGTAACCTGGATCAGTTGGCGCAGGCATATCCTCAGCCACAAAGACGCCCATATGATTCTCGTAGTCAAAGCTTGACTCTAAGTGCAGGCTCTTGTGCTCAAAGGAGCCTCTATCTAGGCCAACAGCGTGCTCAAAATGCGAGAAATCATCTCCAACAGCAATGGTTGCTGAGGTAAACACAACAGAGTGCGTCTCCGGTAGCCACTTCTCTGCTAACTCTGCTCCAATATCAAGCTTCTCGGCCATGAGGGCCTCAGAGCCAATGTCGCGTTTTAGTCGGGTTAACTTGGCTGAATAGACGTAACTCTTGTCCGTTCCCTCACAGATGAGCTTCAGTGAATCCAGAAGGGTACTCAAGAACACCCCAGCCTCGCTCAAGTTGCTTGCAAGGTTTGGAGCTGATGCAATGAGCGCCTCGGTGGTTTTTCCTATTCGAAGAGCAGCTTCTTCAAGAGCAGAAAGAGCAACAGAAGCGGTTTCCAGGACCTCTTTCCATTCCTCTGTTTCTCTTACCTCGTCATTAATCCAAAGCTGAAGGGAGTTATAACCACCATCACTTTTAGCCAACGGAGCCAGCTCATGCACAGTGGCCATAAGGTTGCCCATTGCTGCCATGGCTCGCTGAACTGCGGCAGCAGATCGCGTGAGAAGCCCGGTGAGCAGCGTAGAGTCCTCAAGGTTAGCAGCACCCACCATAGCGGCGTGAATGGCACCAGACTTGATACCTCCAAGCAGTTCAAAGCCGTTTCGCATTTCTTTGGCAGAGATTTCCACTGCCCACTGACGGCGAGCTTCAGCTTCAAAACCGTGGGCCTCGTCAATTACCCAATGCCTGATAGGAGGCAGAATTTTACCGTCAGCAGCAACGTTTCTAAGCAACAGAGAATGATTGGTTACCACAACATCCGAAGACCCCGCACGTTTACGAGCTCCATGAACAAAGCACTCATGAGGGTAATACGGACACTTAGAGCGCAGGCACTCCGCTGCTTTGATAGTTACCATCTCTCGTGGAACCGAGCGCCATCGAATCCCCAACGCATCCAAATCGCCATCAGCCGACTGGCACGCGTAGGCATAAATCACCGCAATTGCGGTCAGCATGTCAGACGCAACGCTGTTGCTCGAGCGCCCTTCCTGATCAAGCAGCGTCAGTGGAAGTTCCTCAAGAGCAGCCCTATCAACGCGATGCAGGCACGGATAGTGCTCGTATCCTTTTAAGCTGCAGAAACTCAATCCGTTTGGCAACGCTCGTGCAAGAGCCGGAAGGTCATGAGCAACTAGCTGGTCAGTCAAGGCGTTTGTCTTTGTAGCAATGCCTACGGTAACGTCATTTTTCTGCGCAAAAAGCACCTCAGGCAACAGGTATGCAATCGACTTGCCAATACCAGTCCCCGCCTCAAGCTCTCTATGCGAAGAAGTTACCAGCGCGTTTCTGACCTCAACGGACATACTGACTTGCTCGCTGCGAGTCTCAAACTTGTCGTACATCTGCGAGACAATGCCCGGTTTAGCAAACGCTCTGTGAATCTCGTCTTTGGAAATAGGCAGCATAGCAGGCGTCTCTGGGTCATCCGCGTCTCTTCTCGCCTTTGCTTTTATGTCAGCGACAAGCTGGCTGCGAATGTCCTTGAGCGAGAAAAACGTGCCCGAGATCTCTGCATCTGCAAGTTCGGCACCTGTTGCATCTTTCTTTGCGACACCGCGCTGAACTGCTTCTTCTTCCTTCATTTGCGACAAATACGAGAAGATTGGCCTAAACGTCCACTCCACGCCGTCGTGCATTGACGCCAATTTGGCGAGAAGACCGCGGGGCAGATTCATAAGCCCCAAAAGCAAGATGCGCCACATGCCACAAAGAGCATCTACGTCGTCACTTGCGCGGTGCGTAACCTTCATGGTGCCAAACGCTTCAGCCATGCTAGAAAGCTTGTGCGAAGAAAGTCGAGGTAGCGCTATGCGTGAGAGCGCCAGCGTGTCAATCCAAGTATCGGAGACAGAAGTTCCACCGGGCACCCGTTCAATAAACGTACGGTCAAAAGTGGCGTTGTGTGCCAAAACCGGAAGACCGCCAACAAATTCTGCAAGAGCAGCAACGGCTTCCTTTGCGCTTGGCGCGCCCTTAACGTCTTCATCGGTGATTGAAGTGAGGGCCGTAATTTCTTCTGGAATTGGACACCCTGGATCAACAAAAGTCTGAAAGCGCTCCACAATCTCTCTGCCACTCAATTTAGCAGCAGAAATCTCAATAAGGGAGCATTTCTTAAAGGACAGACCTGTTGTCTCGGTATCCAAAACAACAATGTCGTCCTCTAAGACATCAAATGACTCATGCTCCGCCCTCTCTGCAAGTTCTAAATACTTCTTGCAAACCGCAGAGGGGGTACCTGGAAGAATGAGTTCTTCTAGTTTTTGCGTAGCGCTTTTAGTGCTGGTCATAACCTACAAATCTACTGGCAATCCTCAAGTGCAAACTCAATAAAGCGAGTGCAGAGCTCAGGGAAATCAATGCCGCCGGTACGTGCAGAATCAGGCAGCAAAGAACGAGCAGTCATACCAGGAATGGTATTTGTCTCCAGTACCACTGGGACGCCGTCCTTCGTAACAATAAAGTCGCTACGAGAAACGCCGCGGCAACCAAGTGCATTGTGAGCCTTGATAGCTAGCTCCTGAGCACGTGCATATACTGCAGGCTCAAGACGAGCTGGAATCACATGGTGCAGGGATGCTGGCTCATATTTTGTCTTAATGCTGTAGAACTCATCGCCCGTAACAATCTCAACGATTGGCAGAGCTGTTGGGTCCTCGTTGCCAATAACAGGAACGGTAATCTCCGTTCCCTCAATGCTCTCCTCGATTAGGATGCGCTCACCCTGCTCGCCTGCAAGTTCAAGTGCAGCGGGAAGTTCTTCTCGCGAAGTAACGCGCGTAACGCCGTAGCTGGAGCCATTGCCAGAAGGCTTTACAAACATAGGGAGTCCGAGGTCCTCAATAAGCTTGTCTACCTGTTCATCTGTAAAGACGGTACCTGCAGCAACGTCAATTCCCTTAGGAGTTGGAACGCCTGCCTGCCTATACATGAGCTTCGACAGCTCTTTTTCAGTTCCCATAGCAGACGCAAGGACGCCAGAAAACGTGTAAGGAATGTGCAGAATCTCGAGAAGACCCTGGATGCAGCCATCCTCACCAAAACGGCCGTGCATAGCAACGTACACGACATCATAACCGCCCTGAGCAAGGGTAACTACAAAGTCTTTTTCTGCAACATCAAGCAGGTCAACACTGGTAAAGCCAGCTTCTTTAAGTGCTGCTGCACACTGCTTGCCAGACTCCATTGCAATCTCATGCTCGTCTGACCAGCCACCTGAAACAACTGCTACATGAAGCTTTTTTAGCTCTTCACGTGTCATTTCCGCTCCTTCAGATAAGTCTCCCATAGGGTAAACTCTAGTAAACGTATTTCTTCTAAGATACCGCAGATAGCTTAGAAGAGTTGGAGAAGGACAAAAATGCAATCAAATAATACTCTTGCCGGCACAAACACCACGGCTGACGGCGCAGACATTTCCGCGCTTGATTCTCGCCCACAAAAGGCTGCCGCCAAATCTGACCTCAGAAGCCTTTCATCAGAGCAAATCCTTGAGCTTGTGACTTCCCTTGGCCAGCCAAAATTCCGTGCAAAGCAGATTGAGGAGTGGATTTGGTCTAAGGGCGCTACCTCTTTTGATCAGATGAGTAATCTTCCAAAAACACTGCGAGAAGAACTATCTAAGCAGGTAACGCTTGCTGGTGCTGAACAGATTGTTCGCCAGGTTTCTGAAGACGGAAGCCGTAAATACCTGCTTCGCTACCCTGATGGTACTTCTGTTGAGTGCGTTGGCATGCCAACCGGCAATAAGCTCTCGGTCTGCGCTTCTACACAGGCTGGCTGCGCCATGGGCTGTGCTTTCTGTGCAACAGGCGCTGCTGGTCTCACACGTTCTCTTTCTGCGAGCGAGATTTACGAGCAGGTTATGCACGTCCGCGACGATTTTGACGCGCGCGTTACCAGCGTTGTTCTTATGGGACAGGGCGAGCCCTTCATGAACTACGACGCTACTCTCGCGGCTATGAGACGTCTCAACTCCCCTGACGGAGCCGGCATTGGTGCACGCCATATTACGGTTTCTACCTGCGGTGTTATACCTATGATTAAGCGATTTGCCTCTGAACCAGAGCAATTCACGCTTGCTGTTTCGCTTCACTCTGCGGTGCAAAAGACGCGAGACGCCCTCATGCCAGGGGTTCGTAAATACACGCTGATTCACCTGTACGACATTATGGGTGAGTATGTCGATAAGACCGGTCGTCGTCCAACATATGAATATGCGCTGATCAAAGGCGTTAACGATTCCGACAATGAGCTTGGAGCCTTGAGAGACTTCTGTCGAGGAACGCTTTGCCACGTTAACATTATCCAGCTTAACGAGATTGAGGGCTCTAAGTTCCATCCAACATCCCCTGCCCGCGCACAGGAGTTTGTAAATAGTCTCAACTCTGTTGGCGTTGAAGCAACCATCCGTCTTTCTCGTGGATCTGACATTGATGCAGCTTGTGGACAACTCTTCCAAAAGAGAAATGCACGTTAAACGCGACATACCCTACACATTACAGGTAAAGAAGGGACCCTCTCGAGTCCCTTCTTTTTTAGTTCATCTGTAGAACATTTGTTCTAATTAATTGCTTTGAGCCATTCTTTTTCTACTCTCGCTTGATGAGAGAGAATGTTTTTTGAAGTTTTTCTATCAACGCCACCTGAATAATCGTCGAGAATTGCATCAAGTGCCCTTCTCGACCTTCTCATTGCGTGGAGAAAACTTCTTTGTGCTTCTTTGGTCAACAAGGTGTGCTTAGCGAGAAAAGCTATTCCAATCAATGAAACTGTGGATATAATTGCAAATTTTATCTTCATTATGCTTCTTTACCGTTTGATAGTTTTTCAACTAAAGCAGCAAGCTCGTCTTCATCATTGAATTCGATTTCAATTTTATTCTTGCCACGAATATTTCGCACTTTGACTGGAGTATCCAAAGCAATTCTTAATTGCCTTGCCGCACGCTTATATGCCTGTGGAGTTGGTTGTCTTTTTGGTTTCTCTACATTAGTGACAGAAAATAGTGGAGCAAGGTTTTCTGTCTGGCGGACAGACAAGTTTTCTTCAATTACTTTCTGAGCAAGTTTAATTCTTCCTTCTTTACCACTAACGGAAAGAATTGCACGAGCGTGTCCTGCACTAATACGTCCTTCTACCATCAAAGTCTGTACCTCTGTTGGAAGGTCAAGAAGGCGTAGGGTATTTGTGATTGCAGATCTTGATTTTGAGAGGACCTTGGCCAAATCGTCTTGGGTTAAGTTCTCCTGTTTAATGAGCTGCTTATAACCTTGTGCTTCTTCGATTGGGCTTAAGTCAGATCTCTGCAAATTCTCAATAAGAGCAAGCTTGAATACTTCCTCGTCAGAAATTGCTTTGATTACAACAGGTACTTCCTCTAATTTTGCAAGTTTTGCAGCCTGGAAACGTCTCTCACCAGCAACAATTTCGTAGTGGTCGCCCTTCTCGCGAACAAGAAGTGGCTGAAGGATACCGTTTTGCTTAATAGAATCACTGAGTTCAGTAAGCTCAGCTTCGTCAAAACGCTTGCGAGGCTGGTCTTTATTTGGCTTAATCTTCTTCAAAGGCAGCGTGGTAGTTTCTTTTTTATTACCAACCTCTGCATCTACCTCACTAAAGAGCGAATTAAGGCCTTTACCAAGTCCTGATTTTTTAACCACGACGATTCACTTCCTTTGCAAGTTTGTTATATGCAAGTGCGCCCATACTTATTCGTGCATACATGGTTACTGGTAAACCATGACTTGGTGCCTCGGCAATTTTGACGTTTCTTGGAATAAGTGTCTTGAATACCTTGTTACCAAAGTAGTTAGAAACTTCATTAACTACCTGCTTAGATAGGGAAGTTCTGCTATCAAACATGGTCATTACTACACCAAAGATTTCAAGATCTGGATTAAGCTGTTTTTGCACCATCTTCATTGATTCAACAATCTTAGTAACGCCTTCTAGTGCATAATACTCGCACTGAATTGGAATAAGAATGCTGTTTGCAGCAACTAAGGCGTTAATTGTTAGAAGTCCTAATGATGGTGGGCAATCAATCAAAATATAGTCAAAATAGTCTTTAACCTGTTCAATCGCCTGCTTTAATATATTTTCTCTTGAGTCAACGGAAACAAGTTCAATTTCAGCACCGGCAAGTTGAATGGTTGCTGGTGCAATAGTTACGTATTTCTGAACTGTTTGCTGCAATACCTCTTCAAGCGGTGTTTCATTGAGAATTACGTCATAAATATCAGCTTCAAGTTCCTCTTTATCAATTCCAAAACCGCTTGTCGAATTTCCTTGTGGATCAAAATCGATAATAAGAACTTTCTTCTTTGTTTCACCTAATGCAGCAGCAAGATTAATTACGGTAGTTGATTTTCCAACTCCACCTTTTTGATTAATTACTGCCAGAACTTTAGGATCTCTGTCCTGAAATCCCCTCGAAAGGTCTTTGTAGCTCATTTATCCTCCGTTTGACCAAGTTTATTTAATAATACAGAATGTTTCACGTGAAACATTCCACAATTACCCTCTTCTTGCAACAAACGGATTTGATTTAGCCATTCCAGTTTTTCTTGGTAATTTGATTTTGCTCTTTGTAACTTTTTTGTATAAAAGAATTTCTCGATGGCCAAGATTGTTTGGTAACTCAAATGTTTCACGTGAAACATTTTCGTATCCAAAAATTTTGGCTGCCTGAGAGGCGTCCTGGAGCTCTATCTCATCAACATTGGCCTTCATTACTATAAGAGTGCCTTGAGGGGCTAAGAAAGGCTCTGCGTACTCCAAAAGAATATTTGTCTTCGCAACAGCTCTAAAAGTCACAAAATCAAACTTCTGTTTATAAGCATTTGGAATTTCTTCTGCACGAAGCTTCTCAGCCCTAACTCTCTCATTTAGACCAATCTCAGCAATCATTGACTGGACTGCATTGATCTTTTTTCCAATTGAGTCAACCATTACCGTTTTGTTATCGCTCATAATTGCAAGAGGCAGTCCAGGAAAGCCTCCACCGGTACCAATATCAATATAGTTGTGAGTACCAGATAAAAACTCATTACACACTTTGAGTGGTAACAAAGAATCAAGAATATGAAGTACTAGCGCCTCATCAATTGAAGTGATTCTTGTGAGGTTCAGATTCTTATTTATCTCAATTAGTAGTTCAATATGTTTCAGAAGCTGTCTTCTTTGGTGCTCTGTTGAATCGATTTCATAGTTAAGGAGAAGTTCCTTCAGTACATTCTCTTTTGAATTATATAAGGACTTATTTGATTCAAACATTGCTTCTCCTGTGACAAAACTTCTTGTAACAAGAAGAATTGTCACAAAAAAAGAGGAAGGCGTAAACCTTCCTCATCAAATTACTAAAGCTTGTTAGAGGTTCTTAGCTATTGATAGCGGTTACCACAACACGACGATATGGATCATCGCCCTCAGAGTGTGTAGTAACCTCAAGGTTGTCCCTCAGTGCGATATGAATGATGCGACGCTCATAGCCACTCATTGGAGCAAGAGAGACCTTACCAATCTTCTTTGCACGAGCAGCAGCAGAGAGTGCCATCTCCTGAAGCTTATTACGGCGGCGGCTCTTGTAGCTTTCAACATCAACAGATACTGGATAGTGGAAGTGAAGCTTAGCGCTCATAAGAGAAGAGAGAACCATCTGAAGAGCCTCAAGCGTATTACCATGACGACCAATGAGAATTGCAAGATCGCCGCCGGTTACGTCAAGAATAAGTTCTCCATCTTCACCGTCATACTCATCAATTGCACAGCTATTCTCACCAAAGAAGGAGAGGAGCTCTCTTAGATAAAAGACAGCAGTATCAGCGATCTTATTCATCTCAGCATCAGTAAGCTGAATTCCAGCTTCAAAATGCTCTCGAATTGAAGCAAACTCGTCTTGTGAATCAACGACAGGAGACTCATTAAGAGCGTTTGGCTCAGAAACGAAAGTCTCATCCTCCATGTCGTCCTCCAGTCAATATAAAAAGTTTAACTATTAATCTACCGTAACAAATTCTGTAAACAAAAGTTATTTTGTTCAAGCCCAGCTACTAAGCCTTTTTGTGAGGGCGTGGCTTCTTCTCTTTTCTAACCACATCTACCTCGATTGGCTTATTAGCCATCTGAGCCTCAGCCTTAAGCTTCTCTTTTTCCATAATGCGCTTGGTAATAAGCTGCTGCTGAGCAAGCTGCCAAATACCAGAAGTAACGTAGTAGAGAAGAACAGCTGCTGGAACAGTCCAACCAAACCAGAGCATCATGAGGGTCATTATGCCGCCCATCATGTACTGCTGAGTACGCTGCTCACCAGAGCTTGTACGAGCATTTACTGCCATGGAAAGGAAGGTGGTCAGACCAAACAAAATAACAAAGATAATGTAAGGAATTGCAGCTACAAGGCCATCAACAGCAAAAATGTCAGACGTTGCTCGTGCGATAGAAGGAAGAATATTGTAGAAACGAGAGTCTACTGGAACCATCTTTGCAACGGTAAAGAGTGCAATAAAGATAGGGGACTGTAAAAGCAGTGGTAGACAACCACCAAGAGGATTGAAGTTGATTTCTGCGTAAAGTTTACGCATCTCTTCATTCTGCCTTACAGGATCATCGGCATAGCGCTCCTGGATTTCTTTGAGCTTTGGCTGAACAACACTCATGCGAGCCATAGAGGCTGTCTGCTTGTTGGTCATTGGAACCAGGATAATACGAATGATGATGGTAAGCAGGATAACTGCCATACCCCAGTCTCCCGAGAATGATTGAAGTCCCGCTAAGACTGTGTATAGAAAGTTAACAATCCAATCCCACATATTTCCTCCGGTGCGTTCCTTTACGGAACGGGATCGTATCCTCCCTTATGAAAAGGGTGACAGCGAGCAATACGCTTAAGAGCAAGCCAACTTCCCTTTTTAACACCGTACTTTTGTATAGCTTGAACTGCATATTCAGAGCAAGTAGGCCGGTAAATACAGTGCGGCTTAAAAAGGGGAGAGATGTTTCTTTGATAGAAACGAATAGCACCTAGGAACAAGTTTGCGAGAAAAGAACCTTGTCTTTTCTCGCTCATTTGACCCCTGTCTTTCTTAACAGAGCATCCAAAGAAACGCTTATATCAGCAGGATTAGTGCTGTGTGTATCTTTAGTCGCAAAGAGAATAATGCCGTATCCCTCAACAGGTAAACCGCTCTTTCGAGCTGCTTCGCGTAAAACGCGTTTACACCTGTTTCTAAATACGGCGTTACCTAGTCTTTTTGGAGCTACAAAGGCTACCTCGGAAGGATGTGCCTCAGTGGATGGTGCTACTCGTATACGAAGAACAGAACTTTGAGCCCTCTTCCCCGCAGAGAAGACCCTTTCAAACTCTGAACGAGATTTAATGGTCTTCACAGAAACATTCCTTAGACGGTGAGGCGCTTACGGCCCTTAAGGCGACGACGAGCGAGAACGGCACGACCATTCTTAGTTGCCATACGTGCACGGAAACCGTGAGTAGTTGCGCGCTTGCGCTTATTTGGCTGGTAGGTACGCTTCATAGCTATTTCCTCCCGAACGGGTACAGTATCGATTAAAAAGCCTACAGATTGTACTCGCGTTTATGGGTACCTGTCAAATTTTCTACGCAAATACCTCAACTTTTTCTCTTTTTTATTCAAAAACCTAGCGAGAAAACCTTTCATTTTGAAAATTTCACTTGAGATAAGTGAAGAAATTTGTTGAAAGGAATATTTCTGCAAGCTGAAATATGTCCGTTAAATGCTACTATCATTCAGTACGTCTTTCACAAAGATATAAAGTTATCTACAGATGTTTAACACTTGTTGAAAACTTTCATTCATCGCGAAAGAAAACGAAAAGTTTTCTTCATTTGTTTAACAATTGTTGAAAAGGGGGTGTCATGGCAAGAGATTTCTTTCCTTTTGTTGAGGAAAACACAAACCAGAATGAAAAAGACGCTGGTTCTGATAATTCTCTCACCGTCCGTTATGCTGCACGTATTGCAGTGTATGACGATAAAGCCGCAGCACCTCGCGTTGTTCTCGTAGAACCAAAAGACGTTCGATCTTATCTTGATGAAATTGCAGCTACCGTTAACCAGCTTGCTCACGAGCAGGGAGGAAATATTCCTTTTATGGTTATGCGTGAGATTGTGGAAAATTTCATTCACGCTCGATTTGTAGCACCTACAATTTCAATCATGGATAACGGAAATACCATTAGGTTTTCAGACCAGGGACCTGGTATTAAAGAGAAAAATCGAGCTCTTGAGTTTGGTACTTCTTCTGCAACAGAAGAGATGAAATCGTTTATTAGAGGCGTTGGTTTTGGGCTTCCTTATGCTCAACAATACATGGTTGAAAAGGGTGGAAGTCTTACCCTCGAAGACAATATCTCTGGCGGAACCATTGTTACCTTGTCAACACGCCGCTCTAAAGATGCTCATATTCAGACACTTCCAACTCAAGAAGAAGCTGAAGAATTACCTGTAAATCAGAACCAACAAACAGTTTCACATGCTCCACAAGCAGTATCTCATCAGATAGCTGCACAGCCAGCTACACAGCTTCCTAATCTGTTACTTACAGATCGAGCAAAACAAGTTCTTCAATATCTCTCTGAACATGAATGGGTTGGAGCAACAGAGTTAACAAGTACCTATGGACTTTCAACACCAACGTGGTCAAGAGAATTAAAATCGCTGGTAAACATAGGAATAATTGGAAAAGTTGGGCAGAAATATAAGCTCACTACTATTGGAGAAACTCTCCTTTCATAGAGTTTCTCAACATTATTCGCTGAAAGTTATCAACATTCCTCTATACTAGGTGTCCCAATTTTCAACATTTTGATTGGACACGTATGGATGCATCAATTGATTCAGACGCAGTAGCTCTGTGGCAAGACGCAATTGACCTCTTGGTTGAAGAGAATCAGCCAGAGGCTTTTATCGCTATGTTGAGAACCTGCACTCCAATTAAAGTTGAAGATAACGCACTGTGTGCTGAAACATCAATGCGCTTGGCATATAACCGTATCCTTAAAAATCTTCCGATTGTTGAGAGATGTCTTTCGGCAGCAGCTTTTGAAGACATTATTTTGAGTCTTACTCTTACAAAGTCTTCTACTCCTGTTACCACTACTTCCACAATGACTCCTCAAGAGTTCAATGCTTGGAAGCAAAAAACTGCGCCTATAAAAGCAGTTGTTCCAGAGCAGATTCAAGATTTTGAATCCCAGGAACAAAGCCTTGAAGAATTAAAACAGCAGACCTTAAAGCGTCGTAAGAGTAATCCTCTTTATGAAGAGACATCTTTCAATTCAAACCTCACGTTTGATCGCTTTGTTGTTGGTGATGAGAATGAGCTTGCACATCAGCATGCATTAAATGTTGCAAATGACGCAAAAGGTAAGGCAAACCCACTGTTTATTTACGGTGCAAGCGGCCTTGGAAAAACTCACCTTCTACGTGCGGTTCAAAACTATATCAACTCTGAAGATATCGAACGTGTTTGTGTTTACAAAGATGCAGATGCCTTTGTTGATGACTACGTAAATGCAGTTCGTAAAAATGCGTCAGGAAACGCCGCAACAGAGCTTAGTAATAACTACCAAAACATTGATGTTCTTATCATCGATGATGTCCAAAAACTTGCTGGTAAAGCAGGTACTATTAACTTCTTCTTCAATATTTTTAACTCTCTTATTGATAGAGGTAAGCAGATTATTCTTGCCGCAGATAGAACACCTGCTCAGCTTGGTATGGGATCTGACGGCTTTGATGATCGTATTACTTCTCGTATGAGTGGTGGCATTGTTATTGGTATTGAGTCTCCAAGCTACGAGATGAAACTCAATCTAATTCATGTCTTCTGCGACCGCGCTTTTAAAGAAAGAAATTCTTCTCTTTCTGCAGACGATTTGCCAGAGGACATCCGTCGTTACATGGCTGACAAGGCTGGCCAAAGTATTAGAACGCTTGAGGGCTTCTGTAATCGCTGTGTAACTGGTCAGATTAAAGCGAAAGAAGCTGGCACAAATATCAAACAAGAAGAAATCGATAAGATTGCAGACACGCTCTGGCGTCGCGTTTCAAAGACCGTAAATATCGAGAAGGTCCAAGAAGTCGTAGAAAATATCTATGGCATTAGTCATCGTGATATTGTTGGCAACAAGAGAAATAAAGAGATTGCAGAACCTCGTCACGTTGCAATTTATCTTGCGCACGATCTTTGCCAATACACGCTGGTAAATATTGGTAAGCATTTTGGTGGAAGAAAACACGCAACCATTTTGCACAGCATTGAGGTAATAGAAGAGAGAGTCAAAGAAGACAAAAGTTTCTATGATCAAATTTCTCAACTTAAGAAGACTATCCTTGAACAAAGTTAGTGTTTAAAACCTGTTAGTAAGATGTTAATTGGTGAAGAGAAGTAATGGTTTGTTGTTGAGAGTTTAGGAGGGGGAGTTTTACTTTGTTTATGAATGTCAAAAATAAACAAACAAATCTGACCTCTAGAAACATATTTCTACCTCTAGAAATGTAAAGCTTTCTTCTTTTCAACATAGCTTATTATTACTACGATATTTTTATTCTTATCTAAGAAATAATAGAAAGGGTCGTCATGAAATTTACCGTAAGTCAATCCGCTCTCCAGACGGCACTTGATATTGTTTCTAAAGGCATTGGTTCTAATACAACACTTCCTATTCTCTCTGGTATTTACCTCAAAGCATTTAATGGCATGCTTGAGCTACAATCCAGCGACTTAACTATTTCTATTAAGCATCAAATTGCAGCAAACGTAGAAGAAGAAGGAGAAACAGTTGTTTCCGGAAAAGTTATCCAGAACATTGTTAAAAATCTTCCTGATGCTGCAATTATTTTTGAAGGTGGAGAGCGCACACTTTCTGTAACATGTCAGCGTTCTTCTTTTAGACTTAATACTCTTTCTGCTCATGACTGGGCTCAATTCCCAGAGTTTGATCTTGAGAAAACCTGTGAGCTTCCAAGTCAGCTTCTATCAACTATGGTTGATAAGGTGTATCGAGTAACTTCTAAGGAAGCTTCTCGTCCTATTCTTCAGGGAATTTCTCTTACTGTTGAAGACAACACTATTCGTCTTGTTGCTACTGACTCATTTCGCCTTGCCGTTTGTGATTCCAACACGGATACTCCAGCAGGTGAGTCTTTTACTGCAATTATCTCTGGTGAAGTGTTCCATGACGTTCTTTCCATGCGCAGTATGACTGAGAAGGTTTTGATTGGTACTACGGATAATCAGGTAGTCTTCCAGTTTGGAAACACCACTCACATCTCTCGTAAGATTGAAGGTCATTTCCCTGACTATAAGCAGCTACTTCCTACGTCTTGCACTGCGTCAGTTGATATCAACGTTGAAGATTTCTCTGCAGCTCTGAAGCGCGTCTCTGTTATTGCACTAGCAAATCCTTCAGTTCGTTTTGATGTTGACGCCGATGGTAAAGAAGTTAAGCTCTCTGCATCCTCACCAGATCAGGGTGAGTCTTCCGAGCACATTGAAGCTCAGATTGATGGAGATTCTCTTTCAATTGCTTTGAATTATCACTATGTCTTTGATTGTGTAAATGCTGCTCCTTCTAAGGATCTTCTGCGTCTTGAGCTTCAAGGTCCTTCTCAGCCAGCTATTTTCAAATCAAACGGCAGGGTTAACTACTTGTATCTTCTGATGCCTGTTCGCCTCTAATTTGATAGGGGTTGTGTGGGACTTAAAGTTGAACATGTTTCACTGTATAACTTTCGTTGTTTTTCTTCGAAAGAGATAGATTTATCTGCACAAACTACTATTTTTGTAGGAAAGAACGCTGCAGGTAAGACAAATACTGTTGAGGCACTACAACTCCTTACTGCTGGATATTCATTTAGAAAGCCCACACCTTTACAACTCCTCCTTACAGGTACTTCTGAGGCAAAGATAGAAATTTCTCTTACAGGAGATGGAAGAAAGCTAGAAAATACCTGCACCATTACAGAGCGCCGTCGTCAATTTTTAAAGAATGGCAAGAAATGTCAGGCTGCAGATATTTCTGGAACACTGATGTCGGTACTTTTTAATCCCGATGACCTTTCAATGATTAAAGGTGGTGCATCGTATCGCCGAGAAGAATTTGATGACTTTGGCCGCCAGGCAAATAAAAGCTACTTCAAGGTTTTCTCGGCATATACCAAGACAGTTGAGCAAAGAAATAAGCTGCTTAAATCTGATTGGCCAGATGAAAACTTGCTTGATGCGTGGGATCTTTCACTTGCAAGAGGAGGGGCTACGCTTCTTCATGCACGAATTCATTTGTTTGATCGCTTGGCAAAGAAGACATGTGAGATCTACCAGGAACTCTCTGGTGGAGAACACCTAGAAATGAACTATATTTCTTCAATTGGAGAGGTATCTCTTGAAGCTTCTCGAGAAGAAATTACTGATCAATTCTTGAAGGCTTTAAGTAAAGCTCGCACGGAAGATATTCGTCGTCAGCAAAGTACAAAAGGACCTCATCGAGACGACGTTGAGTTTTTAATTGAGGGTAAAGACGCTAGAAATTTTGGTTCTCAAGGTCAGATTAGAACTGTCGTTTTAGCACTTAAGATGGCAGAAGTTCTTCTTTCAGAAGAAATACTTGGCGAGAAACCCTTGCTGCTTTTAGATGATGTTATGAGTGAGCTTGATGAAGACCGTAGAAAAGCCATCATGGAATTTGCATTCCATGACATTCAAACGGTAATTACCACTACAAACCTTGGGTATTTTTCTGAAGAGGTTTTAGAAAAAGCGCAGATAGTTAGGTTTAGCGATGAATAATCAACAAGAAACACCTGCGCGCGGTGGCAATGAAAATGCAAAAGCTTTAATGAGTTCTCTGCTTGGAACCTTCAGAGATTCTAAAAGCATGTCAAAAAATCGTCGTGCCTATCTTGCGTGGGTTGAAGCAAATGGTGAAAGAGAGACAGAACATACAACCGGCGTATTTGTCAGAGAAGTAGCTGGTAGAGAGTACCCTGTACTTACAGTCTATGTAGATAATCGTATGTGTATGATTGATTTTCTTGCACAGAGAGAAATTTATAGAGCCAGGCTCTCAGAGCAAGGTCTGGAGTTCTCAGACCTTGAATTTAAGCTGGACAAATACAATAGACATGCTGAGAAAGAAGTTACCTCTTCAGAAAAGCAAGCACAGGGCCAAAAAGAAGTGAAAAATGATCTTCCAGAACTCACACCAGAAGAGAAATTACAAATTTCTGAGTTAGTTTCTGGACTTTCTGAGCCACTTAAGTCAACGGCTTATAAAGCGATTGAAGCAAGTTTTAGACAAAAAAAGAGTCTTTAGTCAAATCTGTCACTAATCTGTCCTTAAATCTCTTTACAGAGCCTCTCAGATACCAAATATTACTGTTTAAACAATGAAATTTCTCTGTGCCGAGTTGATTTTGGCGATTTCATAGTAAAATACCTATATCATTCCGCTCACAATTGAAGAGAGGACTTACGTGGCAAAAGAAAATAAGTATGACGGTACAGAGATTAAGATCCTTGAAGGCCTTGAGGCTGTTCGTAAGCGTCCAGGTATGTATATTGGTACAACTTCAGCTTCTGGTCTGCATCACCTTGTTTGGGAGATTGTAGATAACTCAGTCGATGAGGCAATGGCTGGTTATTGCTCCAAAATTAAGGTAACCGTTCATCCAGATAACTCTATTTCTGTTGAAGATAATGGTCGTGGTATTCCTGTAGACCTTCATCCACAGAAAAAGATCCCAACTCTTGAGGTTGTTCTTACTATCCTTCACGCAGGTGGTAAGTTTGATAACAACGCTTATAAAGTCTCCGGTGGCCTTCACGGCGTTGGCGTTTCTGTTGTAAACGCTCTTTCAAAGAAACTTGTTGCGCAGGTTAAGCGTGATGGCAAAATCTACGAGATGGTCTTTGAGCGCGGTAAAACCGTTCAGAAGATGAAGGAAATTGGTACTTCAAAATCTAACGGTACTACCATTACTTTCTGGCCAGACGACATGATCTTTGAGACCACTACGTATAACTTTGACACACTTCGTGACCGTCTCCAGGAAACCGCATTCCTTAACAAGAACCTTAAAATTACTCTTGTTGATGAGCGTGAGCTCACTCCTCGTCAGGTTGATTTCCAGTATGCTGGCGGCATCATCGATTTTGTTAAGTACCTTAATGACGAGAAAACCGTTTTACCAGGACTTTCTCGCCCTATCTATATTGAAGGTAAGTCAGACCCTGACGCTCCAATGTCTCAGATGGGTGAGGTAGAGGTTGCTATTCAGTGGAATACTGACTTCAGTGACAGAACTCTTTCTTTTGCAAACGACATTTTCACTGAGGAAGGCGGAATGCACCTCGAGGGCTTCCGTACTGCTCTTACTAAAGTAATAAATGATTACGGCACCAGGCAGGGAATTCTTAAAGAGAAAGACCCTAAACTTGAGGGCGGCGATATTCGCGAGGGCTTAACTGCTGTTATTTCAGTCAAGCTGCCAGATCCTCAGTTTGAAGGACAGACAAAGGCAAAGCTTGGTAGTTCTTACATGAGAACTCTCACCAACAAGATTGTTACTCAGGGTCTCTCAGAGTACCTGGAAGAGCACCCAAATCAGGCAAAAGAGATTCTCAAGAAAGCATCGCAGGCTGCAAAAGGCCGTCTTGCTGCTCGTAAAGCTCGTGAAGCAACACGCCGTAAGGGACTTCTTGAGTCAGCTGCTCTTCCTGGAAAGCTTGCAGACTGCTCCGTTCGCGATGCAGAGATGACTGAGCTCTTCATCGTCGAGGGTGACTCCGCAGGTGGTTCTGCAAAGATGGCACGTGACCGTTCTATCCAGGCAGTTCTTCCACTTCGAGGAAAGATTTTGAATGTTGAGCGCGTACAGCCTCACCGCGCACTTTCTTCTGACACTATTACTTCGCTGATTACCGCTATTGGTACTGGTGTTGGAGATGAATTTAATATTGAGAAGGCTCGTTATCATAAGATTGTCATCATGACCGATGCTGATGTTGACGGCTCTCACATTAGAATTCTTCTGCTTACCTTCTTCTATCGTTATATGAAGCCAATGATTGACGCAGGTTATATCTACGTTGCTCAGCCTCCTCTGTATCAGATTAAACCAAAGGGTAAAAAGAACGGTAAATACATCTATACCGATGAAGAACTTGCTCTTGAGACAAAGAAGTTTGAAGACAACACCAAGTTCACTATTCAGCGTTATAAGGGTCTTGGTGAGATGGATCCAGAGCAGCTTTGGGCAACCACTATGGAGCCAAAGAACCGCATTCTTCTTAAGGTAACCATCGATGATGCTCTTGCCGCTGATCGCGCGGTCTCTGACCTTATGGGCAACCAGGTTGAGAAGCGTAAAGACTTCATCCAAACACATGCAAAAGACGTCCGCTTCCTGGACATTTAATGGTTTCTCGCTAAATCATTAGACAGAAAATGAAAGGGTAACTTGTGGCAGACGATAAAAATATGAATGATGATCTTTTTGGTGCAGACGAGGATCAAGGCCTTGATGCACAAAACGATATGGATGAAGAATACGAAGATGACGAGGTAGAAGAAGACTCTGACGAGTTTGACCCAGAGACTGGGGAAAATCTCATAACGGGAGAAACTTCACACATTATCTCTGATGAAGCTGGTACTCGTCTTGACCTCTCAGACATCCACGGTGGCACGCTTAAGCCAACCGATTTGTCCTCAGAGATGAAGACTTCCTTCCTCGAGTATTCCATGTCCGTTATTGTTGCTCGTGCACTTCCAGATGTTCGAGACGGTCTTAAGCCTGTTCACCGCCGTATTTTGTACGCAATGAGCGAGGCTGGCATTACGCCAAACCGTCCACATAAGAAGTCTGCATGGGCAGTCGGTGAAGTCATGGGTAAGTACCACCCACACGGTGACTCCGCAATTTATGACTCCATGGTCCGTATGTCTCAGGACTTCTCAATGAGACTTCCTCTGATTGATGGTCACGGAAACTTTGGTTCTATCGACGGCGATCCACCAGCAGCAATGCGTTATACCGAGGCACGTCTAACCAGAAGTGCTATGGAGATGCTGGCAGAGCTTAACAAGAACACCGTTGATCTTCAGTCAAACTATGATGAGTCTCTGACAGAGCCAGCTGTTCTTCCTGCTCGTTTCCCAAATCTTTTGGTTAACGGTTCTTCAGGTATTGCAGTTGGTATGGCCACCAACATTCCTCCTCACAACCTTGGTGAGGTTACTAACGCTGTCTGCATGATGATTGAGAACCCTGACGTTACCACTGAGGAGCTCATGACCGTTCTACCTGGTCCTGACTTCCCAACAGGCGGCATCATCATGGGCACTCAGGGCATCAAGGATGCCTATGAGACTGGTCGCGGTTCTATTACGGTCCGCGCAAAGGTTCACGTTGAGCAAGTCAAGAGTGGTCGTCAGCGCCTTGTTGTTACCGAGATTCCTTACCAGGTTAACAAAGGTCTTCTTCAGGAGAAGATTGCTCAGGCAGTCAACGAGAAGAAAATCGAAGGCATCTCTGACATGCGCGACGAGTCCAACCGTAAGGGTATGCGCATTGTTTTGGACCTTAAGCGCGATGCTGTGCCACAGGTTGTTCTGAATAACCTGTACAAGAAGACTCAGCTTCAGTCCAACTTTGGCATCATTGACCTGGCCTTGGTTGACGGTGTTCCTCGTACCCTTTCTCTTCGCGAGATTCTTCGTCACTACATTGATCACCAGATTGATGTTGTACGCCGTCGTACTGAGTTTGACCTGGACAAGGCACAGAAGCGTGTCCACATTTTGGAAGGCCTTCTGACCGCAGTTGATAACATCGACGAGATTGTCCACATCATCCGCAGCTCACAGGATGATGCTGAGGCAAAGAAGCGTATGAACGAGCGTTTTGGCCTGGATGAGATTCAGGGCGAGGCAATCCTTCAGATGCGTCTGCGCCGCCTCACCGGTCTTGCTCGCCAGGATCTTGTTGACGAGATTTCCCAGCTCAGACTTGATATTGCCTACTACGAGGATCTTCTCGCTCACGAGGAAAAGATTCTGGCTGTTATTGCTGATGAGCTCCGAGAGATTTCCAACCGCTACGCCGATAAGCGCCGCACGCAAATCTCTGACCAGGACATTCAGAACCTGGACGTTGAGGATCTTATCGCTGAAGAGGATATGGTTGTCACCGTTACTCACGCAGGCTACGTAAAGCGCGTTCCTGTTGAGATTTATCGCTCCCAGAAGCGCGGCGGCAAGGGCGTACAGGGCGTTTCTCTCAAAGAGAACGACTTTGTCGAGAACCTCTTTGTTGCTTCTACCCATGATTACGTGCTGTTCTTTACCAACTTTGGTAAGGTGTACCGCCTCAAGGTCCACGAGCTTCCTGTTGGTAACAGAACTACTAAGGGTAGCGCCATTATCAACGTCATCGAGACGCTTGCAGAAGGCGAGAAGGTTAAGGCAGTTATTACTACCCGCGACTTCCCAGAAGACAACTACCTGATGTTTGCTACTAAGCAGGGAATGGTCAAGAAGACTGCAATGTCTGAGTACGACCGTACACGCAAGGACGGCCTCATTGCAATCAACCTCAAGGACGGCGACGAGCTGGTTAACGTCCGCCGTGTCCACCCAGGTGACAAAGTTGTTCTGTGCTCCTCTGACGGCAAAGCAATCCTGTTTGACGAGGCTGAGGCAAGAAGCATGGGTCGTGGTACCTCGGGCGTCCGTGGTATTACGCTCAAGGGCGACGCAACAATGCTTGGCATGGAGATTACCAACGGCAATGGCGACCTCTTTGTTATTACCGAGAAGGGCTACGGAAAGCGCACCGCAATTTCTGAGTACCCAGTCCACAAGCGTGGTGGCCAGGGCGTCTTTACCATCACAATGACGGAGAAGAAGGGTAACCTGGTTGCCTGCCGTGTTGTTGGTCCTCAGCACGAGATTATGATCATGTCCGAGGAGGGTGTTGTAATCCGTGTCAAGGCTGGCGACATCTCCAAGCTGGGCCGCTCCACTCAGGGTGTCAAGGTCATGAATCTCTCTGGTAGCGATGTTGTTTCTGCTGTTGCTCGTATGGTTGCCAATAAGAAGAAGGCTCCAAAGCACGCAGAGAACCAAGGTATGCTTGATCTGATGGCCGCTGGCGCTCGTGATGCTGATGAGGCAGAGTCCGTTGACCTTGGAGATGAAGAGGAAGTACTGGACGATTCACTGCTGGATGATGACGAATAAGCATTTCAGCTATACGTAATTTGAAGAGCTCAAGGGGTAATTCCCTTGAGCTCTTTTCGTTTACCGAGAAAATCAGCACGCTAACGGTAATGATTTTTATATAAAAGATGAGTCAATTGTATAAAAGTAAGCCATAGAGCAGGATTTATGAGAAATCCTCAGGGGAGACGTCCTCAATAAACTGGCGGAATTCCTCAAGCTCTTGGGCCTGAACGTCCTTCTCGACATCAGTAAAGTCTGGAGCAGCAGCAATTTCTAGAACGCTCTCGTCTGCAAAGATGGGAGCGTTTGTTCTTACTGCCAGCGCAATTGCGTCGGATGGGCGAGCATCTACGTAAATATGCTCTCCCTCTTTGGAGATAAGCTCAATTTGCGAGAAAAACGTGGTGCCGCGGACGCCCACAATGCGTACGCTTTTAATATCTGCATCTAGAGAATCAAGAACGGAGCGGAGAAGGTCATGCGTTAGAGGTCTCTCGGTAGATTCTTGATCAATGCCAAGACTGATAGCAGATGCCTCAATGTTGCCAATCTTGATAGGAAGACTTAAAGAAGAGACGCCGCGTGGGTCATGAAGACGCAGGACAATAACGGAAGAGATAGGACCTCCTCCGACAACAACTGTCTGTATGTCCATACGTTTTAGTGACACAAATACTCCAAATAGCACGCCATTTATCAATCTTTGGGCAGATAGTCTACGACTCTCTGTTTTGCTTTCATACCCAATTTCAAGAAACTTTAAAACAAAACAAAAAAAGTGTTGACCTACGAGAAGTATGGAGGTATTATTTTTCCCTGCGTTGGGCCTGTAGCTCAGTTGGTCAGAGCGTCCGGCTGATAACCGGGAGGTCACAAGTTCAAACCTTGTCAGGCCCACCACTTTATGTGACAATAGTCACCCCAACGTTAGCCGAGTCGCCGTTGGGGTGATTATTAAAACCTTCTGGGCCCAACCAGAAGTCAGTACGGGGAATTAGCTCAGCTGGGAGAGCGCGGGCTTTGCAAGCCTGAGGTCAGGGGTTCGATCCCCCTATTCTCCACCAAATGTTCAAGGCCAGGGATTTTGTCCCTGGCCTTTTTTCGTTAGTTATTTTTCAAAATAGCACTCATAAAAGATACGGTTGCGCCATAAAACATACCGATGACCGTTATTTTTACCCACTTATCGAATAGTTACATGTTTTTACAACAAACATGAGTAGGATTTACACAGGAGTATGTTCTTTTCATTGGCACTGTGGAAAACCACAAGGAGAGAAAAGAGTTCTTATGTCAAATCTTACGCGTCGTAACTTTTTTGGTGTAAGTGCAGTTGTAGCAGGTTTGGGTATCACTGCCTGCAAAAAGTCTGATTCAGATGCTGGTGAGAAGAAAGAATCTGACACCAACTCTACAGACACTGTTGGTGCTCCAGAAGAGCTAGTAAAGGCTGCAAAAGAAGAAGGTAAGCTTATTGTTTACGGCTCTTGTGAGGAAGAGTATCTAAACGCAGTTTGCGCCAATTTTAAGAGCCTGTACGGCATTGATGTTCAGGCACAGCGTCTCTCAACTGGAGAAGTTGCTGCAAAGATTGAGGAAGAGAACGGTCATCCTTCAGCAGATGTTTGGTTTGGCGGAACAACCGATCCTTACAATGTCAGCTCCTCAAAGGGTCTTCTTGAGCAGTATGAGCCAAAGAATGCATCACACCTTATTTCTGATAAGTTCAAGAGCACCAACAAAGACTGGTACGGAATTTATAAGGGTATTCTCGGCTTTCTGTACGATAAGGAAGAGCTTGAGCGCCTTAAGCTTGATGTTCCTCAGGATTACAAAGACCTTATCGATCCTAAATATAAGGGCCTTATTTGGTCTTCCAACTACAACACCGCAGGTACTGCAAAGCTGATCATCAACACTGTTATTCAGAAGTACGGTCATGACCAGGGTATTCAGTATCTTGTTGACCTTGATAAGAACATTGCTCAGTACACCAAGAGCGGTTCTGGTCCTTCCAAGGCTATCGGAACAGGCGAGTGCACCATCGGAATTGGTATGCTCCATGACGGCATTTATCAGATTGTTGATCAAGAGCATGAAAATGTTGGTCTTCAGATTCCAAGCTCTGGCGCATCATACGAGGTTGGCGCAACCGCAATCTTCAAGGGTGCTGCACATCCAAACGCAGCTAAGCTCTGGATTGAGTATGCACTTTCACCAGCATGCGTTGACCTTGCACAGAAGAATGGCTCTTACCAGTTCCTGGTAATTGACGACGCAAAGCAGCCTGAGATTGCTACTGAGTACGGCCTTGATCCAAACAACGTTATGGACTACAACTTCGAGGATGCCAAGAAGCACACCGAGCAGTATGTCAAGGACGTTATGGAAGCTCTTGGTGGCGGAGACAGCCGCTTCAAGACAGAGTAAAACCAGCGCCGTCGAGCAAACAAACAATGTTGTTGCTCAAGCTTTGAGTGGCAGATTATACTGGGTAGGCAGAGATCTGCCTACCCAGTTCCACATACAGCATTGCGTATAGGTTTAGTGTTTCAGAGTTAGGACCAGTATGGCAAAATCCCAGAGCGCTCGACTTGAGCGAAAAAAGCTCCTTGGCGATCCAATTTTAATAACGACCATTGTCGTTCTTATCGCCTTCTTAACCCTATTTATTTTGTATCCACTTGCCATTCTTATGGTTGACTCTGTAGTCTCCGATAATGGGATTAGTTTTGATGTATTTACGCGCATCTTAGCTTTGCCTTCGTTTGATCGCGCAATCACCAATACGCTCAGAGTTGGTTTTGCGGTAGGCATTTTATCAGCGCTTATTGGCCTTCTTTTTGCGTATGTTGAAGTGTACGTAAAGCTTCGTACAAAGTTTATGACAGGACTTTTCCGCGTGGTTTCCATGCTTCCTGTTGTTTCTCCACCATTTGTTCTCTCGCTTTCCATGATTATGATGTTTGGTAAGAAAGGCCTGATTACTCGAGGTCTTCTTGGAATTTTTGACAACAACATCTATGGTTTCTGGGGCATCTTTATTGTTCAGACCATGTCGTTCTTCCCTGTGTGCTACATGATGCTTAAGGGCCTGCTTAAAAACATTGACCCGTCACTAGAAGAAGCAGCCCGTGACATGGGCGCAAGCCGCTGGAAGGTATTTACCAGCGTTACGCTTCCTCTTATTTTGCCTGGCTTGGGCAACGCTTTTCTCGTCTCATTTATTGAGTCAATCGCAGACTTTGCTAACCCAATGATTATTGGTGGCTCGTACGATACCCTGGCAACAACCATCTACCTGCAAATTACAGGCGCGTACGACAAGCAGGGTGCGGCTGCAATGGCTGTTGTCCTTCTTTCCATTACGCTGCTTATGTTTGTTGTTCAGAAGTTTGTCTTGGAAGCAAAGAGCACGTCCACGCTCTCAGGCAAAGCAACGCGTGCCAGGATGCTTATTACAGACAACTCTGTTCGCATCCCACTTACCATTCTTTGCGCACTGGTTGCACTCTTTGTTATTGGTATGTACCTCTGCGTTCCTTATGGTTCGTTTGTTCGTTCCTGGGGCTCTAACTACGAACTAACTACTAAATGGTTTGAGCAGGTATTTACCAAGTACCACGGTCTGCAAGCCTTTAGCGATTCGTTTATGCTCTCGCTCATTGCAGCGCCAATTACCGCCCTGCTTTCGATGATTATTTCTTACTTGGTAGTAAAACGTCGCTTCCGTGGTCGCGGCTTTATCGAGGCTGTATCCATGCTGGCTATGGCAGTTCCTGGTACGGTTTTGGGCGTTGGATACATTCGCGGTTTCTCAAGTGGTGTTATGCACACAGGATTTTTGCAAGGCCTGTATGGCACGGGACTTATCCTGATCATTGTATTTGTTGTGCGTTCGCTGCCTACAGGAACGCGCTCTGGTATCTCGGCACTTCGTCAGATTGATAAATCAATCGAGGAGTCCGCATACGATATGGGCGCCGACAGCTTTACGGTGTTTATGACCGTCACGCTGCCTCTGATTAAAGACTCGTTCTTGTCGGGACTGGTAACGGCGTTTGTTCGTTCCATCACTGCAATTTCTGCAGTTATTCTCTTGGTCACACCAGAGTTCCTGCTCATTACCGTTCAGATCAATGAGTTTGCGGGCAAGGGTTCATATGGTATGGCCTGTGCCTTTGCAACAATTCTGATTGTTATTACCTATGGCTCGGTATTGCTTATGAATTGGGCCATCAAACACTTTGGCACCAGCCGAGCACTCAAGGAGGAGTAACACATGGCTACAGAGAAAAAAGGCGTTCGCCTTGAGCACATTTCCAAGATTTATCAGGATCAGAAGACTGGCAAAGACTTCTACGCAGTTCAAGACGCTAACATCACGATTGCTCCTGGCGAGTTTGTAACGCTGCTTGGCCCTTCTGGCTGCGGAAAGACTACCATCCTGCGCATGATTGCTGGTTTTGAGAGCCCTGATGAGGGAAAGATCTTCCTCGGCGACGAGCAGATTGATGAGCTCACTCCAAACAAGCGCGATACGGCAATGGTGTTCCAGAGTTATGCGCTGCTTCCTCACTACAACATCTTTGACAATGTTGCCTATGGCCTCAAGCTCCGCAAAATGGACAAGGCAGTAATTCGCGAGAAGGTCCTTCATATCCTTGGTCTTGTTGGACTTGAGGGTATGGAAGAGCGTATGACCAACCAGCTTTCAGGCGGTCAGCAGCAGCGTGTTGCTCTGGCACGTGCTCTTGTTATTGAGCCAAGCGTTCTTCTCTTTGACGAGCCTCTTTCAAACCTTGATGCTAAGCTGCGCGTTGACATGCGTAACGAGATTCGCCGCATTCAGCAGGAGGCTGGCATTACTGCTATCTACGTTACACATGACCAGTCAGAGGCAATGGCGCTTTCTGACAACATCATCATTATGAAAAAGGGTGTTGTGGATCAGGTTGGCGATCCACAGACGGTTTACTATCACCCAGCAGATGAGTTTGTTGCAGACTTCATTGGCGAGTCAAACTTCCTGCACGCAACCATTGCAGACAAGCTTGATCCTGAGACGGCACTTTGCCGCTTTGAGGGCCATGAGTTTGAGGCCAGCGGATGCTCTCACCTGGATAAGGGCAAAGAGTGCTGCATCGTTCTTCGCCCAGAGTCTGCACGCCTCGCTGATGAGGGAACACTTGCCTGCGAGGTAGTGCTTTCTCGCTTCATGGGTCACTACCAGAACTACCACGTTATGGTTGGAGACACGCTCATTAAGATCACGGACTTCAACCCTCGTACCCACAAGATTTACAACGTCGGTGACCACGCCTTTGTTGACTTTACCAAAGACGAGGTCCACGTTCTGTAAGTGTTTAGGTTAAAGCAGTAACGTATGGCGAGAAGATCCGTTGGTCTTCTCGCCATTTTTGTTAGACGGTGGATTTGAGCCAATTAAGCTTGCACGTGAGTAGTTTGTGGTCGGGCTCAAGCGAGGGGTCTTTGATTCTTTTAAGGAGCATCTTGCAAGCTGCATAGCCCTCTTCATAGACGGGTTCAACAATAGTTGAGATGCTTTTAGCAGGTAAATCGGTCCAATCAGTGTTATTGAATCCCAACAGACCAACTTGCTCTGGAATTACCTTTTCATAGGCATGCAGCGCGCTATAGACACTCTTGAGCGCCCACTGATTTGGTACAAATACCAGCGTTTTCTTTGACGGAAGAATGTGGTTGTTAAGCCATTGCGCGATTTCAGGGATAGACAACGTGCTTTGCTCTATGGTGAGACGCTCGTAAGGTTTACTTGAGGCCTCTAGAGCATCGGTGAAGCCAGATTCTCGTTCAATCCTGGTGCGACCTTTTGGCTCTCCACCAATAATTAAAAAGTTCTCATATCCACGTTCAATGCAGCGCGACGCTGCTGAATAAACTCCGTCGTAGAGGTTACTTTTTATCCAGGAAGTATTAAGGGTGATGAGGTCGCAGTCAAAATAGACAACCGGTTTTCCAACTTTAGCAATGCGCCTATCTACCGCTCTAAACTGATTGGTGGGCTGGATGAGCAGCCCATCTGCCCCTATTGAAAGCATTTTCTCAACCCAGTCGGCTTCAAGCGTGGGGTCAAAGCGAGAATTACAAATAATTGTCTGATATCCGGCTTCAAGAGCAGCGTCTTCAATACCGTTGGTCATTTGGGCAGCCCAGGCATTAGTGTTGTCCAATATGAGAACAGCAATAATTCCAGAGCTCTTTTTAACCATTGCTTGAGCCTGGGCACTTGGAATATATCCCGTATTTTCAATTGCTTTTTTGATACGTTGCTTAGTTGCTTCGGACATCTTTTCAAAGTGCCCATTAAGGTAATTTGAAACGGTGGCAATGGAAACATTTGCTAATTTTGCAAGGTCAATGATAGTGGTCTTAGACATTGGCACTCATTTCACCGAAATTCTTACAATGTACTTGCAAAATACCAACGTTAGTGATTCTGCTGGATTCCACGTTGGTTAAACGTTTAACAAAATTCATCATAACACAAGGTAGATTAGACGTTTACCGAAATCTTCTTTCAAAAAAGATTGAAACAATGCAAAGTATGAGTTGGAAACGTACGTCGTCAAAAGACGTGCTCGTGCGCCCCGCTTAGGGGCTCACAACTTACTTTGCGAGAGGACATAACCATGAACGTCGTTGCTGTATGCGCTTGCACGGTTGGAATTGCTCACACCTGGATGGCAAAAGAGGCTATCGAGAAAGAATGTGAGCGTCGCGGCTATGAATTCAAGGTAGAGGCTCAGGGTGGTTACGGTATTGAGAACGAGCTTGAGCAGGACGAAGTTGACGCTGCCGACGTTGTTCTTCTCGCCATTGCAATTGGTATCGAAGGTGATGAGCGTTTTGACGAGAAACGCGATGAGGGCCGTGTTCTTACGTTGGATCCATCGCTTGCTATTGCGGATCCAGCAAAGGTTATTGATCAGGTAGTTGCGCTGGCTGAGTAGCAAGCGCGTAAGTGATAACGCAAGGAAGAAGAGAGGAGAAACCCATGGCAGAGGAAAAGAGTCCCTCAGTTTTGGGCAAGGTCGGAAAAGACCTTCTAAAGGCGTTTAACACTGGTGTTTCGTACTTTATTCCTATTGTCGTAGTTGGCGGAGTCTTCTTGGCTTTCTCGCTAGCTACAGGAACCGCAGGAAAAGACGGTATTGAAGTCACCAATCCTTTGATGCAGAGCCTTAACCTTATTGGTATGGCCGGCATCAAGATGATGATTCCTGTCCTCGCTGCTTACATTGCCTATTCTTTGGGCGGAAAGCCTGCTCTGGCACCTGGTTTTGTCCTTGGTTACCTTGCAAGCAATCCTGTTCCTGTAGGTGAGGTACAGGTTTCAACCGGCTTCCTTGGTGCAATGGTCCTTGGCGTTGCTGCTGGCTACCTTGTCCAGTGGATGAAGAGCTGGAAGGTTAATAACACCATCCGCACCATCATGCCAATTCTGATCATTCCAAGTTTGTCTTCCCTGGCTCTTGGCATGCTCTACATCTACGTTTTGGCAGCTCCACTTGGCGCATTCATGGACTGGCTGACCAGCCTGCTTTCAAGCCTTCAGGGCGGTTCCGCAGTTGTACTTGGTATTGTAATTGGCCTTATGACCGCATTTGATATGGGTGGCCCAGTCAACAAGACTGCTTCTACCTTCACCATGGCACTTATGACCGCAGGTATCTATGGTCCTAACGGTGCATTCCGTGTTGCAGTTGCTATTCCTCCACTGGTCTGCGGTGTTGCATCTCTTATTGCCCGCAGCAAGTTTGACGACACTGATAGGCAGATGGGTATCTCCGCAGTCTTCATGGGACTCATCGGTATTACCGAGGGCGCAATTCCATTTGCTGTTAAGGATCTTGCACACACCCTGCCTGCAATCATGATTGGCTCTGCAGTTGGTGCTGGCCTTGCTGCTTGGCATGGTATTGAGTGCTTTGTTCCTCACGGCGGCATGATTGTTGCTGCAGCTACAAACAACATTGCACTTTACACCCTTGATATGGCAATTGGTGTTGCAGTAGGTGTTGCAATTCTTGTTCTTACTAAGCCAAAGCTTGAGGACAACAAGTAACACACGGCGAGAAACGCATGTACCTTTTGGTCTTAGGCCTTAAAAATTGAAGTTAAAAGGAGAGGGGCGTAGGGATTCAACCCCCACGCCCTTCTTATTACCAAGAAACACTCTTGGGAAGGGGTAATTATGGAAAAGCTACCAATCAAAAAAGCTGTTGAAGGGTTGCTTAAGCTTCAGGACACAGGAAAGTCCGCCACGCTTTTAGGAATTGGACCAATGTCGCCCAACCTGTTGCAGGCAGCTTTTGAACTTGGTAGAGACTGCGATTTTCCTCTGATGTTTATTGCATCACGAAACCAGGTAGATCTTGATGAACTTGGTGGAGGATACGTAAATTCTTGGGATCAGAAGCGTTTCTCGGAAGATATTGCTGAAGCAGCTCAGAAGGTTGGTTTTGATGGTCTGTATTATCTCTGCCGTGACCACGGCGGCCCTTGGCAGCGCGATGAAGAGCGCAATGCTCACCTTCCAGAAGATGAGGCCATGGAGCTTGCCAAGAAGTCCTATCTTGCCGACATGCTTAACGGTTTTGACCTGCTGATGATTGACCCAACTAAGGATCCTTTTGAGATTGGCAAGGTTATTCCGCTTGATGTGGTTCTTCGCCGTACAGTTGATTTGATTGAGTGGTGCGAGAAGGAACGTGTTTCTCGCGGTCTTCCTGAGATTGGCTATGAGGTTGGTACCGAGGAGACAAACGGTGGTTTGACCTCCACCGACAAGTACCACACCTTCATTGAGCAGCTTAAGAGTGAGCTGACTGCTAAGGACCTGCCTATGCCAACCTTTATTGTTGGACAGACGGGAACGCTTACCCGTCTTACGGAGCAGGTTGGCCATTATGATTTTGAGGCTGCTATTAGCCTTGCTGAGATGGCCAAGAGCTACGGTGTTGGTCTTAAGGAACACAACGCAGACTACCTTGATGACGTGACGCTGCTTGAGCATACTCCTGCAAATGTAACCGCTTCAAACGTAGCTCCACAGTACGGAACAGAGGAGACTCGCGCATATTTGAAGCTTTGCGATGTAGAGGATCTTCTGGTTAAAGAAGGTCTCCTGAAGGCAGACGAGGTCTCCGGCTTGAGAAACACCCTGTTGGTCAAGGCAATTGAGACTGAGCGTTGGCGCAAGTGGATGGTGGGTGACCAGGTCAATCTAACTGTTGAGCAGATTCTTGCTGATCACAAACTGTCTCTGGATATTCTTGATATTTCTGGTCATTATGCATTCAATAACGACGAGGTCAAAGCCGCAACCGAGCACCTGTACAAGAACCTTTCTCAGTTCAATATTGATGGACAGCGTTTTGTTGTTGACCACATCAAACGTCCTCTTCGTCAGTATGTTGAGTGCTATAGGCTTGAGGGAGTTACTACGCGCATCCGTGAGGCACTGGCAGAGTAAACACGCGCTTTCAGGCGCGGCGTTTTACCGTTGCAACATCCTTGCTGTCAGATTTTGGACAGATATCTGACAAACCTAAGAGGTCGAAGGCTTTTTGCTTTCGACCTCTTTTCTTGTGCGATGTATCATAGAGAACAATAGTTACAAAAACGACGCTAAGGAGCGGCATGGCCGAAAACAACGAGCGCAAAGATGGAGTTTCTCCCCAGCTTGATATGCTCTCAACTGAGCTGCTTGGAGATGCGTTTGACCTGCTTGCAGATGGCCAATCACTCAACGTTTTGCTTGTAGTCGAGGATGCAGCAGGCACGGTTGCAAGCTATGAGTTCTCCGATGACGGCCCAGAGGAGCTGCTTGAGGGCGCTCATAAGCGCGTGCTTGACCTGGCAAAACAGAAGGGCGATAAAGAAGCGGGACTTGAAGAGCCTGTTCGCTATGCGCTTGTATATGAGGGAGCCATTCAACTGCTCAAAGAGGGCGGTTATGAAGATGCCGTGCTTCTTGAGTTTGGTGAGAAGGGCTATAAGAGTTTCTCGGCATATTCTTTAGTTCACGGAAAAGGCCAAGGTGACCAGTTTGTGTGGTCTGATCCCGCTCCAGCAGGGGAGCTTGAGCCACTTCTGTAATGAAAAAGCTGCGTTCATTGAAATTTCTGGGCGCTCTAGGCACGTAATTGCACTAAAGTTCTAAAGCTGATAAAAATTGGACCTGAAGTAGCAAGTCCAAACACATACCTTCGAGAGATAGAGACTTATGCGTCAAGACAACATCAGAAATATTGCTATCATCGCCCACGTTGACCACGGTAAAACCACCATGGTTGACCAGATGCTTAAGGCAACCGATGCATTCCGCGAGAACCAGCAGGTTCAAGAGAGAATCTTGGACTCCAACGATCAGGAGCGTGAGCGTGGAATTACCATTCTGGCAAAGAATATCTCTATTGAGTACAAGGGCGTTAAGATCAACGTTATTGATACCCCTGGCCACGCTGACTTCGGCGGCGAGGTAGAGCGTGTTTTGAAGATGGCTGACGGTGCGCTTTTGCTGGTTGACGCAGCTGAGGGCCCTATGCCACAGACTCGCTTTGTTCTGCGCCACGCCATTGACGCAGGTCTTTCTATCATGATGGTTGTTAACAAGATTGACCGTGACGGCGCTCGTCCAGAGGCTGTTGTTAACGATTCTCTTGATCTGATGATGGACCTCGGCGCAACTGATGAGCAGCTTGAGTTCACCATGGAGCACGTCATCTTTGCTTCTGGCGTTAATGGTTACGCTCGCCTTGATCCAAATGATGACAACGACAATATGTTCCCTCTTCTTGACATGATTATCGACGGCCTTCCAGCTCCAGATGTTGATATCGACGGACCTCTTGCTATGCAGTGCGTCACCATCGATCACTCCGATTACCTGGGCCGCATTGGTATTGGTCGCGTGTATTCCGGAACTGTTCATACTGGCGACAAGATTCTTGTTGTCAAAAATGATGGCTCCCGCGCTATGAGCCAGGTCAAGCAGCTGTTTACCTTTGACTACCTGGGACGCAAGGAGTGCAGCGAGGTTGACGCAGGTGATATTGCGGCAATCGTTGGCGTTGATAACACTGATATTGGTGATGTCTACACTGATCCAGAGAACCCTGTTGAGCTGGATCCAATTGAGATTGATCCACCAACTCTTTCCATTATTTTTGAGCCTTCTACCTCGCCACTTGTTGGCCGTGAGGGAGACATTGTTGGTGGCCGTCAGCTTAAAGAGCGCCTGATGACAGAGCGCGAGAATAACGTCACCATGCGTATCGAGGAGCTTCCTGATAAGACGGGTATTGAGGTTTCTGGTCGTGGTATTTTGCACCTCTCCGTTCTTATGGAGAGCATGCGCCGCGAAGGCTTTGAATTCCAGGTTGGTCGTCCTCGCGTTCTGTTCAAGAAGGATGCTCAGGGCCACACGCTTGAGCCTATTGAGCAGGCTGTTGTTGAGTGCAACCCAGAGTATGCTGGCAAGGTCATTGAGGTCTTTGGTAACGTTGGCGGCACCATGTCCATCATGGACACCGGTGAGACTCAGACGCACCTTGAGTTCAAGATTCCAACCCGCGGCATCATGGGCCTCAAGACGCGCGTCATGAACGTCACCCACGGCGACGCCGTCTTCTACCACACCTTCCTTGAGTACGGTCCTTTTGCTGGTGATATTGGTAGCCGCCAGAACGGTGCCATGATTTCCATGTCCACCGAGAAGGCTGTTGCATATGCGCTTGGTACGCTCCAGGAGCGCGGTCAGCTCTTTGTTTCTCCAGGTGTTGAGTGCTACGAAGGTATGCTGGTTGGCGAGCGTTCAAGGCCAGGCGACATGGTTGTTAACATTGCACGCACCAAGTCTTTGGGCAACCAGAGGTCTTCAACTGCAGATATTTCAGTTCAGCTGACTCCTCCACGCCTGTTTACGCTGGAAGAGGCTCTGGAGTACATTATGGACGACGAGCTTGTTGAGATTACGCCACAAAACATTCGCATGCGCAAGCGTATTCTTTCCGAGACCGAGCGCCGTAAGTGGGCAGTTCGTAACGGTATGGTCAAGAAGTAACAGCGTCGTTTACAGATAACTAATCTGGCGAGAAAAACTTGCAGCTGCAAGGGTTTCTCGCCAGTTTTGTTTTAGGGAGATTTTAAATAAAGTGCTGTTAAACGGTATGTAAGAGCGATGCAAAACCGTCCAAAACCGCCCAAAACCACCCAAAACCACCCAAAACCACCCGATTGTGATCGAATGCTACTTTGATGGGGTGTTCTGCTCAGACTGCTTACCTGGCTTCTGAGCTTTGTGACGAAACTTGTTGACGCTGCGCATTACGTGTGGAGTAAGGTCAACATCTGCAGGTGAAAGCACGTTGTATTTAAGCGACCAGCGTCTGAGGCCAACGGTAACAGCAACGCAGACAACGGCTGCCCAGATTTTGGTGACCCCTGCGTAGGAAACAAGCGCCCAGTAGGAGGTGGCGCCAGCAACTGCGCAAAACGCGTAGAGATTGCTTCGCTGGAAAATACGAGGGATGTCGCCAAGAAATACGTCGCGAAGCATGCCGCCACCAACGCCCGTAATGCTTCCCATCAAAATAACCGAGAAGGGAAGCAAGTGATATACCAGGGCTTTATCGGTGCCAACAACAGCAAAGAGGCCAACGGAGATAATGTCGGTCCACTCAAGCATGCGAGGGAATCTATCAAGCGGTTCGGGGAACATAAACAGCAAGACGGCGGTAAAAACGGCAGCTGGAATGGCGTAGGGCGAGTTAAGCATGTAGACGCCGCCTTCTTGCATCATGACGTCCCTGATAAGCCCTCCACCCAGGCCGCCTAAAAGGCCAAGACCCACAAAGCCCACAAGGTCTAAGTGACGATCTCGTGCAACCAAAATTCCCGAGATTGCACCAATAATTGCGGTCAGAAGGTCTAGCCAGTAGGGGATGCCCACAGAAATTGCATCTGTGCCGTATGGCGAGAAAAACGGTGGCATCCATACCTCCTACTGGTGTTTTTGTTTTTATTAGTATGACAATACTACACAAGTATTAAAAATACACAGAACTTCTCGTTCTATATTGGTGAGAAATCCGCTATACTGTCCCGTGCGGTTTTATATGGAGAGTTGTCCGAGTGGCCGAAGGAGCACGATTGGAAATCGTGTAGGCGTCTAAAGCGTCTCCAGGGTTCAAATCCCTGACTCTCCGCCAGAATTTTCACGGCGCCTACGGGCGCCGTTTCACCCTTCGGAGGGGTGGCAGAGTGGTTGAATGCGGCGGTCTCGAAAACCGTTTACCCCTTCTAGGGGTACGAGGGTTCGAATCCCTCCTCCTCCGCCATTTAACATTTTCATTTGATTAATTGTTACCAATAAAGATATATTTATTTTTCAATTTTATATAGAATGTTTAGGCTTAGTAATTCGATGTCATCTTTTTTGACACGAGGGGAGAGTTAAATGGCTGTTTCAGCAGATGAGTTGAATGGCTACAGGCGCGATCGCTACTTTGCACGCTCCTGGGCACTTCTGACTTTGGAAAAGGGTTGGTGGAAGCCTGTTCTTATTATGGCTCTGTTTGGTCTTATTCCAGTTGTCGGAATTCTTGCACTTGTTGGTTATGCACTTGAGACTGCACGCGTAACTGCATGGGGCATCAATGCTGGTCCAAAGCAGAAAGACCTTAAGTTTGGTACCTACATTGTTACTGGCTTCAAGGCAGCTGTAATTGCACTTGCATTTGGTCTGGCATACAGCATTGCTACTGGAATTCTTTCCTTCATTCCAGTTATCAATCTGATTCTTATCCCAGTCTTTATTGTTGCAGCATTTGTTTATCCACTGTTCATCAATGTTGTTCAGGTCCGCGCATCAGTTTATGGTCGCATCTCTGCTGGTTTTGCTTTTAAGAATATCTTTGAGATGATTAAGCATGACATGGGTGGCCTGTTCCGTATCTTTGGTATGGGCATTGTGCTTGGCATTGTTACCTCAATCATTATGGGTATCATTGGCGGCAGCGCTGCAATTAGCATGATTGTTAACATTGGTACTCAGGCTTTAACCATTGCAAGAACTCAGAACGTTGCCGACCAGCGCCAGCTTGGTCTTATCATGCTTGCTCTGCTTGCACGTGGCTTCATTCAGATGGGACCAATTTTCCTGGTTATTGGCTATATTGGTCACGTTGTTGGTCTTATCGTTATGCTTCTTATGGAGAACGCAGTTGCTCTTTGGATGCGTCAGTTCAACGTTGCCGCATGGGGACAGAGCAACGATCCACTACCACCATTCATTAATGATCCTCGCGATGGTGCAGCCGCTACTTATGCAGCTCCAGCACCAGTTGCTCCAACTGCTCCAGCAGCAACTGCCGCTCCTGCAGCAGCACCTGTTGCTGTTCCTGTTGCAGCACCAGTAGCAACCCCAGCACCAGCAGCCCCTGCAGCACCTGCTGCCCCAGTTGCTGCTCCAACTCCAGTTGCACCTGCAGCGCCTGTCGCAGCTCCAGCTGAGCCTGTTGCGGCTCCAGTAGCACCTGCTGCACCAGTGGCTCCTGTTGCTCCAGTAGCACCTGCCGCACCAGTGGCTCCTGCTGCTCCAGTAGCACCTGCCGCACCAGTGGCTCCTGCTGCTCCAGCTGCACCAGCAGCACCTGTTGCACCTGCAGCACCTGTAGCTCCTGCGGCTCCTGCTGCACCTGCAGCACCTGTAGCTCCAGAGGTTCCTGTCGCTCCCGCAGCTCCAGAGCCTGCACCTGCTTCAACTGTTGTTGTTGAGCCAATTATCCCAACAACTCCAGAAGCTCCTGAGGCACCAGCTGCTCCAGCAGACGCACCAACTCAGAATCCTGAGGGACCTGCAGCTCAGTAAAGTAGAGCACATATAAAAGAGACGGCCATCATGCAGATTGTGTGATGGCCGTTTTTCTTTTTCGATCCCATGTTTTTAAAATTGCACGAGTGACCATGCCTTAGAAAGATTCGCGTCAGATATTTGCAAGATTAGAGGTAAATAAGAAACAAATTGCCGATTTAAGCTATATATGTGGACTGCATGTGAGAAAGTTTGTGGGCCAGTTTCGTATTTGAGCATTTATGTGGTATGATGCTTGGTCGAACTTTCCTGCTTCGGGTGCACCTTCACTTCCCGAAGCCATTAGCCCAGAGGAGGTGACAATATGAAGGCCTATGAACTGCTGTTTTTTGTTGACCCAGCTTCCACCGAGGAAGTCCGCGCTGGTGTAATGAAGCGTATTGACGTTGCTATCACCACTGACGGCGGAGTAGTCGACAGCGTCGAGGACTGGGGTAAGCGTAAGCTTGCTTTTGAGATCGACGATCTTACCGAGGGTGACTATACCCTCATCAATTTCCATGCAGATCCAACGCAGATTGCAGAGCTCGATCGAGTCCTGCGAATCAATGATGCTGTTAAGCGTCACATGATTGTGCGTCGAGTCGATAAGGACTAAGTCCTTGTAATGGAAAAGTGGAACTATTCCACGATGAGAGGTAGTGAGATTTATGAGTATTAACAGGGTTAACATTTCGGGCAACCTGACCCGTGACCCGGAGCTTCGCTCCACAGCAGGCGGTACCCAGATTCTATCCTTCGGCGTTGCGGTTAACGATCGTCGCAGGAACCAGCAGACCGGTGAGTGGGAAGATGTTCCCAATTTCGTTGACTGCGTAGTATTTGGACAGCGTGCTGAAGCACTTTCCCGCTTCCTCTCCAAGGGTTCGAAGGTTGCTATTGAAGGCAAACTTCGTTTCAGCTCCTGGGAGACGAAGGAAGGACAGCGTCGCAGCAAGCTTGAAGTTGTTGTTGATGAGGTCGAGTTTCTTTCTAGGAATCAGCAGGGTGGAGCCCCTATGTCACAGGGTGCACCATCTTATGCAGCTCCAACTCCACAGGCACCCGCTCCCGTTCCGGCTCCGCCAGACGAGGAGTTCTACGATGCTGATATTCCGTTTTAAACGTCAGACAGCAACACAGACGTTACTGTCATCTGAAAGGTAAAAGACATGGCTCAGCAGAAACAAGATTTCCAGCGCCAGCCGCGTCGCAAGTATTGCCAGTTCTGCAAGGAGGAGACTGAGTTCATCGATTACAAAGATACTCAGCTTCTTCGTAAGTACATGACCGACCGTGGCAAGATTAAGCCTCGTCGCGTCACTGGCACCTGCACGCAGCACCAGCACGACATTGCACTTGCTATCAAGCGCGCACGCGAGATGGCACTTCTGCCCTACACTGTCCCTGTGGTTTCCAGCCGCGGTGGCCGTAGTCGCGGATAACCTATCTGTTCTTCAGGTAGAGTTGGTTAGCAATGGATAGACCGGATTCAAATATTCCTCAGGCACCTGAAGGGTATTCTCGCCCAGAGAGTAGCCCACAGAATTTTGCCGGTCCAAGCAACCAAAACGGAGGCAAGCCGCGTCCGTTTGAAGCTCCAACCTACAAGCAAGGCTTTGTTCTTTGCGTTGTTGGCGGAGTAATTACCGGGCTCCTTTCTTTTGTTGGAGCAGCTTTGGTTGCGTATGGCATGGTAATTGCTGTCTATTGCAAAAAAAGGCACGGATGGTTTGGTCCTGCTATTACTTCAGTACTTGTTACGGGTGTAGCAGCTTATTTGCTCTCGGGACCAACGGAAGCGGCTACTTCAGTTACCGCTTGTGCACTTGCTCTTGGAGTTGGCTACGCTTTTGCAACAGAGAAACTCACCGTTGGTGTTGGGTCTCTTCTTGTAGGAGCAACGGCTTTGGCACTTCTAGGATATGACGCGTTCTTTGCCGCAATGGCAGGAACAACTCTTCCCGAGCTTGCTCAGAACGTATTTAATCAATACGCCTCGCAGGTCTCAGGTGCTTCTCCAGAGATCCAAGAAGGTCTTTCAACGGCAAAGGCACTCTTTATGCTCTTTTGGCCAACCAGCTATACCGGCATGGCGCTTTTATATTTTGTAATTGCGCGCTTTGGAGCTCGAACAGTGTATAAAGCACTGACAAGAGACCCACAGAAATTGCCACAGTTCCAGTTGATGGACGTTCCATTTTGGATGTGTGCTCTTACCGTGGCCAACTTGTTTGTGTATGCACTTTCAAGCACCATTTTGCCTGCACAAGACATACTTCAGCTTATTACGTTGAATGTGTTTATGGCTCTTAGGGTTGTGTTTGCTCTTCAGGGCCTTGCGGTGCTCACATGGTTTGTGCGCGAGAAGCACTTCTCGCCAGCACTTTCTCTGTCACTGTTTGTATTGGCAGGCATGCTAGAAGTTCAGTTAGGCGTTATGGCTCTCGTAGGACTTATTGACGCCTGGGCAAACTTCCGAAAGCTTAATCGCTCAGGAAACCAGGACCCAGAGCCTACGATAAACAACAACTAGTCGATACCATCGACTCATCAAAGGAGTTTCCCATGAAAGTTATTCTCTTGGGCGAGCTTCGCGGTAAGGGCGGCGAAGGCGACATCGTAGAGGTCGCACAGGGTTATGCGGAGAACTTCCTGTTCCCCAACAAGATTGCCCAGCCTGCTACACCGGGTAACATCAAGCAGCTTGAGGAGCGTCGTCACAATATCGCTAAGCGCGAAGAACAGCGTATTGCTGACGCAAATGCTACCAAGGCAGCTCTTGATGGCAAGCTCGTAACTGTTGACGCTCGCATTGGCGAGGAGGGCCAGCTCTTTGGCTCCGTCACCACCGCTCAGATTGCTGACGCAATCGAGGCACAGCTCAACGTCACCGTTGATCGTAAGCGCATTGCTCGTAGCGCTGCTATCAAGACCGCTGGTCGCCACAATGTCACCATTGAGCTTTACCGTGACATTACCGCAACCGTCGTTGTTCTTGTTGGCGAGGACGATGCTGCTCCTGCAGAGGAGGAAACCGAGGAGGTTGCCGCTGAGGCAACCGTCGAGGTCGAGGTTGAGTCCGCAGAGTAGTTTTATGCATGCATAAAACACTGTTCTCCTGCATTTTTTGGTGGTTTATACAATTTCTGCAGTTTTCTACAGATTTGTAAGCTTTTATAAAAAGCAAGGCCATCTTAAAAGAATGGAATGTTTGTTCGAACCACCCCTTTGTGAAACATAACAAAGGGGTGGTCTTTTTATGTGTAGATAGAACGGTATATTTTCTTATACTCTACCTGCGGTTATTCAAAATGTTATGTAAAACATATTCACTTAACCTGCGGAATTGTAATTTGATTTGTATAACTGCAGATAAGCAATTGTGTAGAAAATACTACGTGTCGAAAAAAGTCTAAAAAATGTTGAAAACGTTGAAAACTCAAGGAAATCCCGCTCAGGGTATGCGAGTTTTGGAAAATCGTGTTGAAGACTTAACTTTTCGAATTTTGCAAGCCAAAATGACTCTTTATTTTTTTGAAAAGTACACTACTATTCAGATTCATTCCCAAAAAATATGATTGGAAAAGACGATGGCACAAGACTCGTTTGAGATGAATCCTACGCAATTAACGGCCCTAGAGAACGCCTCTATGCCACAAGATTCTGATGCCGAGTTTTCCATTCTTTCCGCAATGATTCTCTCAGAAGAGATTAGAGGAGAATGCCTCATTAGGCTTTCTTCCGAGGATTTTTATATTCCTTCTAATCAGATTATTTTCGAAGCTATTAAGTCACTGTTTGACAACAATAAGCCGGTAGACGTCATTTCCCTTGCTGACCACCTAAAGAGTAACGGTAAGTTTGAACGCGCTGGAGGAGCTGTCCGTTTAGCAGAGCTTGGCAACAATCCACTGGCTATGGTTGGTTGGGAAAACCACGCCAACATGCTGCATCGTGATACTACGCTCAGAAAGATGATCAGCGCTTCTGCAAAGATTTCTGCGCTTGCTTATAATGCTCCAGAAGATACAAAGCAAGTTGTTGACCAGGCAGAAAAGCTTATTTTTGATGTAACTAACAGAGACGTTCAGCAGTCTGAGCAGGGCATTGAAGACATCATGACCGATCTCTTTGATGAGCTTCAGCAAAACGCTGGAAAAGATGCGGCAGAGCTGGGTGTCCAAACTGGATTTGCAACCCTTGATAACCTCTTCCAGGGTCTTCGTCCAGGTCAGATGGTTGTTATTGGCGCTCGTCCTGGTGTCGGTAAGACTTCTTTTGCGCTTAGTATGGCTTATAACGCCGCAGTATCCGGTGCAACTGTTGCGCTCTTCTCGCTTGAGATGAGCAAGATTGAGATTGCTCAAAGACTTCTGGCTTCTGAGTCAAAGGTTGATTTGCAGACTATCCGCTCTTCCAACATCAGAAATGAGCAGTGGCCTACCCTTCTGGAGGCAGCAGAGCGCATTTCTCGCCTTAAAATCATCGTTGACGATACTCCAGGCACAACGGTCACAGAAATCCGCGCAAAAGCCCGCAGAATGCTTAATAAGACCGAGAAGGGCGTCATTATCATTGACTACCTTCAGCTACTTTCTCCACCAGCCGAGAAGGGCCGTGCAGACAGTCGTGCAACTGAGGTTTCCGAGATGTCTCGTGGCATTAAGATCATGGCTAAAGACCTTAAAGCGCCTGTTATTGCACTTTCTCAGCTCAACCGTACGCTTGAGAACAGAAACGGCAAGCGCCCACAGCTTTCTGACCTGCGTGAGTCCGGCGCTATCGAGCAGGATGCAGATATTGTTTTGCTGCTTGACCGTTCGCTGAGCGATGAAGAAGCCGCGCGTGAAGATCGTCCTGATAAAGATGTTACTAACATCATTGTTGCAAAGAACCGTGCAGGTGCTTTGAGGGATGTTCCTGTCATGTTTATGCCAACATCTACCAAGTTTGTTGAGATCTACCAGGGAAATAATTACTCAGAAAGTGAAGCCGCTCAGTACGCTGCGATGGCAAACCCCGCACATTAATCGTTTCTTATGTGTGACAAAACCTCTGCGCTTCTGTGCTTTTGCGAGCGGTATTAGATATACTTATGAAGCAACCCCTAAAGAGGTTGCAACCGTCATGTAATGGTCGTGTTTGTAGATAGCTGCGATGGGGGAGAACTTATGCCAGCTTCCGTACTTGTTGGTGCTCAGTGGGGAGACGAGGGTAAGGGTAAAGTTACCGACCTCATTTCCGGAGATTTTGACGTTGTTTGCCGTTACGCAGGTGGTGCAAATGCAGGCCACACGGTAATTGCTGGAGACACAAAGCTTGCACTTCACCAGGTTCCATCTGGCGTTATGTATGAGAATACCTATCCAGTTATTGGCAATGGCTGTATTGTTGATCCAGAGGTTCTTCTCGGCGAGATTGACATGCTGGAGAGCAAGGGTATTTCCTGCGATCTTCTTAAGATTTCCGGCAACGCTCACATTGTTATGCCTTATCACAAAGATCTTGATGGCGTGCACGAGAAAAAGCTGGGTAAGAACCTTATTGGTACCACCAAGCGCGGTGTCGGTCCAACGTATATGGACAAGATGAACCGCACTGGCCTGCGTATTCAGGACATGCTTGACGAGAAGATCTTCCGCAAGAAGCTTGAGGCTGCACTTGAGTACACCAATCCAATCTTGAGCCTTGTGTATGGTCTTCCAACCTATACCGTTGACCAGATTTGCGAGACCTACCTGCCTTATGCAGATCGCATTCGTCCTTACATTGTTGAGTCTTCTCTCTTCCTTAATGAAGAACTTGAGGCAGGAAAGAACATTCTCTTTGAGGGTGCTCAGGCAACCATGCTTGATATTGACCACGGCACCTATCCATTTGTTACCTCTTCTAACTGCACCGCTGGTGGCGCGGTTACTGGTTCCGGCGTTGGTCCAACCAACATCGACCGTGTCCTGGGTATTGCAAAGGCATACCTCACACGCGTTGGCTCTGGTCCATTCCCAACAGAGCTCTTTGACGAGACGGGCGAGCTTCTCGGCGAAGTTGGCCATGAGTATGGCGTTACTACCGGTCGTAAGCGCCGCTGCGGTTGGTATGACGCAGTAGTTGTTAACTACGCGGCTCGCATCAATGGCCTCACTGACCTGGCAATTACCAAGCTTGACGTTCTTGGCTGCCTGGATGAGATTAAGGTATGCGTTGCTTATGAGTGCGACGGTAAGATTTACAAGACCGTCCCAGAGCACCAGAGCGTTTTCTATCACGCAAAGCCTGTGTACGAGACTCTTCCTGGTTGGAAGTGTGACATCTCTAACGTTCGCAACTTCTATCAGCTGCCTCGTGAGGCTAAGGACTACATTGATTTCCTGGAGCAACTTGCTGGTGTACGCGTTTCTATCATCACCGTTGGTCCAGATCGTGAGCAGACAATCGACCGCTACTGGAGGTAACCCGTGGCGTCTTCGGACTGCTCAACTTTTGCAATAGTTTGCGATAACCCCTGTGGGCTTGAAGCTTCCCAGCTTGAAGCCCTGGGGGTTTCTGTAATACCTGGAGCTCTGAGTTCAGATGCTGATCAGGTAGGCGAGTTTTACCGAGGCATTTTTGAGTCAGGAGCTCAAAATATCCTCTCGCTTCATGTGTATTCAGATTTTTCTGACTCGCTTCTTACGGCAAAAAAGGCTTGTCAGAACAATCCTGATATTTCAAGCTCAATTTGCCTGGTAGATAGCGGAAATATGCCCACTGCTATGGGAATCATGCTTGAGCGCTTAAGTGTGGCAAGAAAGTCTGGAGCTTCATTTGAAGCTGCTTGTGCGTATGCACAAGAGCTTGCTGAGGTAGTTGCCACAATGTACATTGCAATGAACAAGGTTGTCCTTCATAAAAGCAAGGACAAACGCCCCAGACTTTCGTTGCGACTTCGACTTGAGCGTTTGCATAGGCGCATCTCAAACGATATGTATTTGTATCGTTTGGTTGGCGGAAGGTGCACAGAGGTTGCTCGTTCATCGGATTTTACCGATCTAGCAGCAAGAATTTCTCGCCTTATGAGCGCCTGTTTTGTAAAGCGCGGCGAGCTCAAATACGTAGTGATTTCAAGTGGCGAGAAACGCATAGAAAAGCATCTCAAAAAGCCGCTTAAAACCAATGAATATGATGCAGAATGTATTGCAGAAAGACTTGCTTCCCCTGAGTTTAAAAAACATCTTGGAGAAGGCGCTGTTGGCGTTGCTTGTATCCCAAAGGCGTTGTATCAAAAGGCTGGAGTACTTATGAATGACACCGTTGATATTTTGTTGCTTGGCGCAGGTGGTCGTGAGCACGCTCTCTTAACTAAGCTGCAAGAATCTCCTCGTGCAGGAAAAATTTACGTTGCTCCAGGTAATGGCGGCATGGCTTCACAGGCAGAGATTGCTTCCATTGATCAAAATAACCCTGACGAGGTTGTTGCTTTTGCCAAGGAAAAGGGCATCAATCTGGTAGTTATTGGCCCTGAGGCACCTCTTGTTGTAGGCGTTGCAGACGCTGTTCGCCAGGCTGGTATTGCGTGCTTTGGCCCTAATCAGAATGCAGCCCAGATGGAGGGCTCAAAGGCGTTTGCCAAGGGTGTTATGGAGCGCGCAAACGTTCCAACTGCTGCATGGAAGTCTTTTACAGACCAGGCGTCTTGCGAAGCGTATGTTCGCCACATCGGCGCACCTGTTGTTGTTAAGGCAGACGGTCTTGCTGCAGGTAAGGGTGTTATTGTTGCAACTGAGCTTGAGCAGGCCCTCGAAGGTGTTCGCGAGTGTTTCTCGGGTCATTTTGGCGATGCAGGAGCAACCGTTGTTGTCGAGGAGTTCCTTGAGGGGCCAGAGTGCTCGCTGCTTGCGTTGACTGATGGAACGTACGTTGTTCCGCTGGCAACGGCCCAGGATCACAAGCGCGCTTACGATGACGATAAGGGACCTAACACTGGTGGAATGGGCGTCTATTCTCCTGTTCCTTTTGTGACCAATGAAGAACTTTCCCAGATGATTGCCATTGAGCAGCGCGTTGTTGACCAGCTCAAAAAAGAGGGCATCAACTATTCTGGTTGCCTTTACGGCGGATTTATGCTGACCAAAGACGGCCCTAAGGTTCTTGAATTTAACGCTCGCTTTGGCGATCCAGAAACTCAGGTTGTACTGCCTCGCCTCCAGGGCGATTTGGTTTCAATTTTGATGGCTTGCGATAACGGTACCCTCCGTCATCAGCAGGTTTCCTGGTCTGATACAGTGGCTGTTTCTGTTGTTCTGGCAAGCGCTGGATATCCAGGCTCTTACGAGAAGGGCAAGGAGATTACCGGCATCGAGGCTGCTCAGCAGCTCGAAGGCGTCTCTGTCTATCACGCAGGAACTGCCCAGACTGCAGACGGAAAGATTGTTACCGCTGGCGGTCGCGTGCTCAACGTTACTGCGCTTGCTCCAACTTTTGAGGAGGCGCGCGCTCGTGCATACGAGGCCTGTGATCTGATCAACTTTGAAGGTAAACAGCTCAGGCACGATATTGGACTCAAGGCTCTTCAAGGTCGTCCAGAAAAATAATTGAGGTTAGTGGCTATGGCAAATCAAAATGACGAGAAAACCAACGTGCAGGACGGCGCTTGGAACAGCAATCAGACCAGCGCTCAGTTTAACGACGTGTTTGATGACATGCAGTCTACTGAGCCAGAGATTCTCGACGCTGACATGCAGGTAACTCCAGAGGTATTTGACTCTGCTCGTAATGATTTGCACTCAGCGGTTAATTCGCTTACTTATGATGGAGAGCGTGTTGCTGTGGGTGATGCCGCCTATCATCATTCAGGTGAGCCACAAAAACGCAGCTTTGTCGCAGGTACAGAAGATGCACGCGACGCTTCTCTGGAAGAAAAGCCTCTCTCCGAAGATACCGTTTGGGTTGGTCGCATTTTTGACGTGAACCGTCTCCGTGTTTCTCTCCCTGATGGACGCACTGCTCTTCGCGATGTTGTACGTCATCCAGGAGCTGTGGCTATTGTTGCGCTGACTGATGAGGGAAGAATTTGCCTGGTTCGTCAGTATCGAACTGCGCTTGGTCGTGTAACAGTTGAGCTACCTGCGGGAAAGCTTGACCCAGGTGAGGACCCTCTGGATTGTGCCCATCGTGAGCTGCTGGAAGAGACAGGAATGAAGGCGGGGAAGATGGCTTTTCTCACCACCACTGCTACTTCCGATGGCTTTACCGACGAGCTTATCCACCTTTACATGGCAACTGAGCTGACCTTTGAGGGGTCAGACCCAGATGCTGACGAATTCATTAACGTTGATCTTGTTCCATTATCTGAGCTGGTAGATGCTGTTCTCGACGGCAAAATCGAGGATGCAAAGACTATCATTGGAGCTCTTATCTGCGATTCAATTTCACACCGATTGCCTATGGAGTAATTACGCATGCTTGACCGTTCTTCTCGCCCTGTACCTGGTAACAACGCCCCTGGCAAACATCGAAAATCGCTGTTTGCCAGTTTTCTTTCTTATTACGCCCCGCAAAAGCACCTGTTCATTCTGGACACTATCTGCGCCATCATTTTGGCTTGCATCGAGCTGGCGTTCCCTCAAATTCTGCGATCGCTCACAAAGGGGCTGTTTACGCAGGGTAAAGATGTCATTCTCGGTAGCTTGGTATTCATTGCCGTTGGCCTCGTTGTCATGTACTTTGTCCACTTTCTGTGCCGCTACTTTGTTATTAGCTGGGGACACATCATGGGTGCCCGCATGGAAAGCAAGATGCGAGAAGATCTGTTTGACGCGTACGAGCGCATGAGTTTCTCGTATTATGATCGCCACAAGACGGGCGATTTGATGAGTCGCCTGGTATCCGACTTGTTTGATATTTCTGAGACGGCGCACCACGGCCCCGAGTACCTGATTATTGGCCTGCTTGAGATTGCTGGCTCTTTTGTCATTCTGGCTTTTATTAACGTGCCTCTTACGCTGGTGCTTGCTGGAATTGCCGCTGCGTTAGTGGTGTTCAATTTCTTTGCCAACATGCACATGCGCGGTATTTTTAAAGAGAATCGCATGCGCATTTCCGACGTAAATACCCAGCTAGAAGACTCGCTTTCTGGTATTCGCGTAGTTAAGGGTTTTGCGGCAGAAGATCACGAGCGCAAGAAATTTAGGGCAAGCAACTCCGCATACTTGGATTCCAAAGCCAACATGTACCACGCAATGGGCAGGTATCAGGCTGCTATTTCTGGCATGATGGGCGTTTTGAACACTGTTGTGTTGGTTTTGGGCGGTTGGATGATTGCTCAGGGTCAGATGCAAGCCATTGACCTGGCTACGTATGCGCTCTACATCTCGCTGTTTACCACGCCAATCATGAATATTCTAAATTTTACCGAGACGTTCCAGAAGGGCCTTGCGGGCTTTAAGCGTTTCTCGGAAATTCTTGAGACTCAGCCAGATATTCAAGATGCGCCTGATGCTCACGACATTCAGATTACCGCTGGCGATATCATCTACCAGGACGTTCATTTTTCTTACAACAATGCCGAAGATGTTATCAACGGCTTGAACCTTCATATTGAGAGCGGAAAAACCGTTGCGCTGGTTGGACCTTCAGGTGGAGGCAAATCCACTACCTGCGCTTTGTTGCCACGCTTCTATGATGTTACAAGTGGTAGCATCACCATTGACGGTCAGGACATTCGCTCCGTTACGCAACACAGTTTGCGCTCGGCAATTGGTATGGTCCAACAGGACGTGTACCTCTTTGACGGCACCATTGCGGAGAACATTGCATACGGTTGCCCTGAGGCATCCGCAGCTGATATTGCACTTGCCGCAAAGCGCGCGAACATCTCTGAGTTTATCGAGTCGTTGCCTGATGGATACGATACGCAGGTAGGACAGCGTGGAACAAGGCTTTCTGGCGGACAAAAGCAGCGCATTTCCATTGCGCGCGTGTTCCTCAAGAACCCACCGCTGCTTATTTTGGACGAGGCTACTTCTGCTCTGGACAACGAGTCCGAGCGTGCAGTTCAGGAATCCCTTTCTGAGCTGGCAAAGAATAGAACCACGCTGGTCATTGCTCATCGACTTTCGACAATTATGGGCGCTGATGAGATTATTACCATCAACCACGGTCGTGCAGTTGAGCGCGGAACCCACGATGAGCTGCTAGAAAAGGGCGGAATCTACGCTCATTACTATCAAATGCAGTTTGGTGGTGCGCCAAATCTCGCAAGGCGGTAAAATAGAGCATTAGGTGCTTTGCGAAACGCGATTTGCAGCAGCAATCGTTCTTCTCGCGATGCGCTTAACCGCAGGTTTGCGGTTTGCAATTTGCGGCTGCAACTTGTGGTTTGCAACTTGCGGCCTGTAAACCGACGGGTGGAACAAAAGAGCAAAAGTCAACGCATCGCACGCTTTTAAGTGTGTTTATGCAGGTTGAATGAGAGAGCTACATGGCTAAAGATGATGCAGAACGTTCACGCTTCGCGCGCCGCCAGAGGGGCGCGCTTGATGCTGACGCAGCTGAAGAGTTGTTTACCAAGGTAGACGAGACGGGTCATCCTAACGAGGAACGCGCAGCTCTAGAGCGTGCTCGCAGGCAGGGTGGAGCTGCGGCGGTGGACGTTGATCCACTTTCGGGATCTGATCCTTCAGGCTCAAATATCGAGAAGGTCATTACAAAGACGGCAGTCTTATTTGTTTTGGTTTTCTTGGTAATCGTTGTTCTGATGCAGGTTTCTTGTGGTGTTATTCGTCGAGCTAACACAGCAAATTTAACTGAATCAGTTACGGTGCGATCTGTTGCATCTGCATTGCGTGGCGGTGTCGAGTGGGGTAATGGATTTACGCAGTTCCCCGAGGATTTCTCGGTTCAGGAAGCTGACGAGAACACTGGTCGCGTTGAGGTAACAGTTACCGATACGACCTCAAAAGACGTGCTTGAATGCTATGCGGGATCCAGTGTCCAGGCTCAGGCATTTGCTATTAACGCGCTGCTCAACCCACGAATTAATACCGTTGTCTATCACGTCAGTGTTCACAGAAATGACCAAGGCGAGCTTCAGAAATCTCAGCTCTTTGGATTCCTTAAACCCGGTGGAGATGCAACACCTATCTTTACCTTTACGTTCTCAAAGACGCAGTCTTCTGATGGAGTAAATATCACCATGGTCATTACTGGTGCAAACGATACCATTCAAAAAGAATTGCGTGACCAGATTGCAACGTCATTTACGCCAGTTCGTGTGCTTGGCGGTATTGTTGGTGGAGATTCTTCAACAAAGAAGAACACCACTACGAGCACCACCGGAACCACTAACAGCACAGGTACAAGCGACAGTTTTTCAAGCACTAAGTAGTCTACGGACCTGCAAGCAAAAGAGCAAAAGAGCCGCTGAAGTCAGCGGCTCTTTTGCTTGTGCTGCTGGTAACGGCTTATTAGGAGGTTGGCGCGCCTCAAAATGGTGGCGCGACGAATGATTTTGCACGTTAATTTGACTGAAAGTTATGGAATCGATGTTTCCAAGACGATTTTGGCCCCAAAAAGGTAAAAAAGCCGTTTAGTTGGAGGTTTTAATCTTTATGCATGACGATTTTGAGCGATTTTGAGTCAGGAATGTGTTGCTTGATTAACGCCAACTGGGCTTTTAGTAATATCAAATCTTTAAGTAAATTCTTCGATCTCCAACTAAACGGCTTTTTTACCTTTTTCGCCTTATTTTGAAGCTCAATTTTTGTTTGATAAAAAATGAAACGAATAAAGGGCTAGGAAAATGCATTTTCATGCATAACGACAATTGCTTGCGTAAAAATAGGTGCCCACTCTACGCGAGTGAGCACCTACGACAAAGAAAAAATACTTCTCTACAACGCAAAGGTCTGTACGAGCACTTTACTTTTGCGGAAGCGTCTTACTCCTGCAGAAGCTGGGCAATTAGGCCAAGCTTTGTCTCAAACGAAACGCCACGAAGCTCAAAGTTTGGCTGCTCACGAGTAATTTCCATGGACTCGCAGACAAACTCACCAGCAAACTCAACTGCGTCAGCGATTTCTTGACCGCACATAACTGCAGCTAAAAGCGCAGAAGCAAACAGATCGCCAGTTCCGTGCAGCATGTAGGGGAGAAGCTCGGAAACAATCTCACCGCGCTCGGACTCGGTAGCAACAAAGTTGCGAATAAGGCCATCACCGCGAACAATGCCCTTAAGAACAACGCACTTGGCGCCCATCGCAAGCAGTGCATCAAGCAGCTCATCTACCTGCTCATCAGTCAAATCCTGACCAGCGTATGGAATACCCGTCAGAATTGAAGCCTCAGTAAGATTTGGTGTCAAAATATCTGCGCCGTTTACCAGGGACTTCATTGCGTCACAAAGCTCTTGCGTATAGGTTGGATACATCTTGCCGCCATCGCCCATAACTGGGTCAACAACGCGGAGTGCCTTTGGATGCTCCTGGTACAAGCGCTGAATGCTTGCAACCTGCTCTGCTGCACCAAGGAAGCCAGAATAAATGACGTCCAGGTCAATACCCTCTTCCTGCCATGCATTCAGGTAATCCTCGAGCATGTTGGTGGTGTCGTGCATGTAGAACGTAGGGAACTTGGTGTGTGCCGAGAAAAGCGACGTAGGTACTGGACAAACGTCACATCCCGCTGCTGACAGAACCGGAATAGCTACGCCAAGCGAGCATTTTCCGTATCCGCAGAGGTCATGCACTGCGGCGATGCGAGGGATGTACGAGCCTTCTCGCTGGTACAGAACAGAGTTGGTTTCATTCATTACAGTTTCCTTTCACGTGGACTGATGGACCAACGTTCTAGAAAATCATACTCTATACTGTGAGATGGATATTTGACGTATCCGCCTATTTTATGAGACGTAACAAAGGAGCAGAGATGGCAGATCAGCCTGTTGTCGGCATTATCATGGGATCAAAGAGCGACCTTGCAACTATGGAGGGATGTACCGCTGAACTTGAGCGCCTTGGCGTTCCATATGAGCTGGTCATTGCATCCGCACACCGCACTCCAGACAAGGTCCATCAGTGGGCCGAGACCGCTGCTGACCGCGGCCTCAAGGTAATCATCGCGGCCGCAGGAAAGGCTGCTCACCTGGGTGGAGTTGTTGCTGCATTCACCCCACTGCCTGTCGTCGGCGTTCCAATGAAGACCTCTGACCTCGGCGGCATGGACTCCCTGCTTTCCATGGTCCAGATGCCATCCGGCGTGCCCGTTGCCTGCGTTGCCATCAACGGCGCCAAAAACGCAGCTATTTACGCCACTCAAATTTTGGGCGCATCTCTTCCAGAGTATCGCGAGAAGATCGTCCAGCTTAAAGCCGAGATGGCTGACGCATAAGCTAACGCGTACCGCACGCACGTAGTCCGCAAATAGAACTCGCATGCGTACTTGCACCCGCAATCGCACACGAGACCCGCGCTTTAGGAGACCTGAGGCGCGGGTTTTGCATACCGCAAAATGTGATTATGCGATGACTTCATAAGATGTACAGAGATTTTTGTTTCGTGCATAGCTAAACTTTTAAAGGGTATGACAAAGGAATGACAAAGAGTACCTTCAGAAGGGAAGTGCATGGAATCAAAAAACGGCAAGCATTTTGCTTCATTCGCCGCTGACGATCAGACGGCTGGAAATACTCACACTTCAAAAACATCCGTCGAGATGGTTTCTATGAAAAATTCCGCGTCCTCAAAAAAAGACGGCAACAAAAAAACCTCTCCTATAAAGTCTGGCGAGAAACCCGCTAAGAAGAAGGGTTTTGCTTATATTCTTTCCACGCTCTTGCTGGTAGTTGGCATTGGCCTCTTGGTTGTCGCTGGCGTCATGTTTGGCAAGACTCAGCTTGAATACCACGAGCAAGACGTCATCAACGAAGAACTCGCTACATACGCAACAGTTTCCGAGAAAAAAGACGAGGCTCCAGTTATTGATTGGGCTGGTCTTCAGGCAGTAAACAACCAGGTTGTCGGCTGGATTCAGATTCCAGATACGCAGGTCAACTATCCTGTGTATCAGACCACAGATAACGATCACTACCTGCATACAAACGCAAAAGGTGAGTGGTCAATCGGCGGCCAGATTTTCATGGACTACCAGAACAATCCAAATGGCCTTACTGACCAGCAGACCATTCTCTATGGTCACCACATGAGAAACGGCTCTATGTTCCAGTACATTGGAGCAATGAACGACCAGTCTACCTTCGATAAGGTTGAGACCATCTGGTATGTCACACCTACTCAAACATATGAGCTGGAGCCGGTATTTACCTATCACACCGATGAAGACGACGAGGAAGTCAGGCAGTTTAACTTTGCTTCTGTTGATGAGTTCAGGTCTTATATGAAGGACAGGCTCTCAAGGGCAGTAAGCTCGCGTTCTGATGCAGCAGATGTTATTTCTCGCGCTAATCATGTTCTTACGCTCTTTACCTGCAATTATACTGATCAGTATGGTCGCACCATGCTCATCTGTGTTCCAAAGACCGAGGCACAGCCAAAGGCTCAGTAGCCGGTACACTGGCGGTTCAGAGGGAATATTGGATACAGCAAGAAGCCTCCAGTCAGGGCAGTAAAATGCCACTTTCTTAAAAAATTGTTACACGCTCCGAACATATTTGTTCGGAGCACTTTTTCTTGCAATTTTCCAGGTACACTGTATGTACTGTTGCCAAACGTGAGAGACGTTTGATCAAGGGTGACTCAAGCCGAGGCATCCGGAGGGGATCCAATGGAACTTCACGAGGAATGTGGCGTCTTTGGAGTATGGGCGCCTGACCGTGACGTTGCTCGACTCACTTATTTTGCGCTGCACGCGCTGCAGCACCGCGGGCAAGATTCCGCAGGTATAGCCGTCGGCGACGGTCAGACCGTGCTTATCAGAAAAGACACGGGCCTCGTAACTGAAGTTTTTAACAACGACGATCTCAACGCAATGCCAGGTAAAGTGGCTATCGGCCACTGCCGCTACGGCACCGCGGGTGCCAAGGGCTGGGAGTCGGCCCAGCCACACATGTCGTCCATCGATGAGACCCTCATTGCCCTGGCGCATAACGGCACCCTCGTTAACTTTGACTCCTTGCGAGAAGAACTGTCTTCTCGCCAGATTTCCTTTAGATCGCACACGGATTCCGAGGTAGCAGCCCAGCTCATCGGCTACTTTACTCGTCGTACACACCGTCTGCGCACCGGTATTGCTGCAACCATGAACCTCATCGAGGGTGGTTACGCCATGGTGCTCATCCGCGAGAACGCCCTCTATGCGTTTAGGGATCCTAACGGTATTCGTCCGCTGGTACTCGGCCATATTGGCGAGGAAGGCGAGAATAACTGGGTAGTTGCATCTGAGACGTGCGCGCTGGATATTGTGGGCGCTACGTATGTGCGCGAGGTGGCCCCTGGCGAGATTATCCGCATCTCGGATAATGGCCTGTCTTCTGAGATGGGACTTGCTCCTCGTCAGCAGGCAGACTGCATCTTTGAGCAGGTGTATTTCTCGCGCCCTGACTCTATTATTAGTGGCCGCTCGGTATATTCCGTCCGTCACCAGATGGGTCGTCAGCTGGCAAAAGAGACGCCAGCAGACGTTGACCTGGTAATTGGTGTGCCAGATTCCGGTGTTCCTGCAGCTGAGGGCTTTGCGCAAGAGCTGGACGTACCTTTTGGTACCGGCCTCATCAAGAACCGCTACGTTGCAAGAACGTTCATTCAGCCTACACAACAGCTTCGTGAGCTGGGCGTTCGACTTAAGCTCAACGCACTTTCTGACGTTGTCGCAGATAAACGCATTGTAATGGTGGACGATTCTGTTGTTCGCGGAACCACTTCAAAACAGATTGTTCAGCTACTCAGAGACGCGGGAGCCACAGAAGTGCACGTCAGAAGCGCTTCTCCTAAGGTAGCGTGGCCCTGCTTCTACGGCATTGATACCGCTGACCAGCACCAGCTTGTGGCAGCAAAAATGAGTACAGAAGAAATTTGCGAGTATATCGGCGCAGATTCTTTGGGCTTCTTAAGCCTTGAGGGCCTGCTTGCATGCGTACCCTCAAGGGGTTATTGCGAGTCTTGCTTTAGCGGTAAGTATCCCGTGGAAATTCCAGAGGACTTCCATCAGAGATTCTTGCCAGAGAACAAACCAGACAACTTGCATCCATCGTATGCACTAAAGTTTGACCAGGTAGAACAGCAGTTAATTGATGAGGGCCTTATGCCCTCAGAGCAGTAAGGGGAGAAACAATGACCACTTCCGCTGATCCAACCAAGCAGATTACCTACGCCGACGCAGGCGTTGACGTTGATGAGGGCGCTCGTGCGGTCGACGCCATCAAGGCTGCTGTTGCTACAACTACTCGTCCCGAGGTCATTGGCGGCTTGGGTGGCTTTGGCTCCTGCTTCTCGGCAGCAGCACTCAAAGACATGGAAGAGCCTGTACTGGTCAGTGGCACCGACGGCGTTGGCACTAAGCTTGCTATTGCTCAGCTTCTCAATCGCCACAATACGGTAGGTGAGGACCTGGTTGCCATGTGCGTCGACGACATTGTTCCCATGGGCGCCGAGCCGCTGTTTTTCTTGGATTACGTTGCTGTGGGCAAGCTTAAAGCCGAGGCAGTCGCCGAGGTTGTTGGTGGCATTGCAGAAGGCTGTCGCAAGAGTGGCTGCGCGCTGGTAGGCGGCGAGATGGCCGAGCATCCAGGTGTTATGAATCCTGACGATTACGATCTTGCTGGCTTTGTCGTAGGCGTTGTTGACAAACCAAAGATTTTAGGTCCCGAGAAGGTCAGTGAAGGTGACGTCATTCTGGGACTTCCTTCTTCTGGCATTCACTCCAACGGATATTCGCTGGTACGCAAGGTAGCCATTGAGGGCAAAACGGTTGAGGAGCTTAACCAGCCACTAGAGGAGCTCGGTGGAGAGTCACTCGCAGACGCTGTTTTGCGTCCAACTACTATTTACGCAGGTGGATTGCTTGCCGCTCTTCGCGCAGGAGCTCCTATCAAGGCTATGGCACACATCACCGGTGGTGGAATCACCGAGAACCTTAACCGTGCACTGCCAGCTCACCTTGACGCAGAGGTTGATCGTGGTGGAGAGGCTGGTCCTGCATGGGATATTCCACCAGTTATTTCATACGTTTCTAGCGCAGCAAACCTGTCTCTTGATGAGCAGTATCGCACCTTTAACATGGGCGTTGGTATGGCTCTTATCGTAGACATGGACGACGTTGACGATGTAGCAGAAGCCCTCTCTGACCAGGGATTTGAGCCATTTGTCATGGGCCAGATTATCCCAGGCACCGGAAAGGTGGTCTACAACGATGCCAATTAAGCTTGGCGTTCTTCTTTCCGGTTCAGGTACCAACCTGCAGGCTATTATTGATGCCATTGATGCTGGCAAGCTAGACGCAACCATTGAACTGGTTGTTTCTTCTCGCCCCGATGCATATGGTCTGAAGAGGGCGGAGGCAGCTGGCCTGCAAACCCTGACGCTCTCAAAAGAGACGTACGAAGATCCATTTGTTGCAGATATGGTTATTGCCACCGAGCTCAAGCGTTATAACGTTGATTACGTTGTTATGGCTGGTTACATGCGTAAAGTTGGCGTTCCTATTCTGAACACCTTCCCTAATCGCGTTCTCAACCTGCATCCGGCACTGTTGCCAAGCTTCCGCGGCGCGCACGCCATTCAGGATGCGTATGAGTACGGAGTCAAGGTGGCGGGCGTCACCGTTCACCTGGCAAACGCTGATTACGACCGCGGTCCTATTATTGCCCAGCGACCTGTTGTGGTTGAGGAGGGTTGGACCGTTGATCAGCTCGAAGAGGCAATTCACCAGGTAGAGCACAAGCTGTATCCTGAGGTGTTGCAGCTATTCGCCCAGGACAGAGTTCACGTTGAGGGCCAAAAAGTTCGCATAGAGGTAGGCAAGTAAATGGCGAGAAGTGCCCAGATCAAACTGAGCGACGTAGCAACATCGCGTGTCAATAACCTGAACTTTATGAGGTTTATTGCTGCGCTGATGGTCATTGTTTCTCACTGCTATTCAGTAGTCTTGGGCGGCGATGCCGGTAGCTATTTGCTGAAGGTAACTGGGGATCGTTTGAGTCCCGGCGGTGTTTCCGTTGGCGTCTTCTTCTTGTTTGGCGGGTTTTTGATTGCTCGTAGTTGCGAGCATTATCCTGAACCAAAAAAGTTTTTCTCGGCACGCGTTTTGAGGCTTTTTCCTGAGCTTTTGTTTGTTGTGATTTTGACCGCTTTTGTGCTTGGTCCAATACTCTCAACACTTTCACCTGCGGAGTATTTTACTAATCCACAGACGTATAAGTACCTGCTCAATGGCGCCTTAATTATGGTGCATCAGTTGCCAGGAGTGTTTACTAACAATCCTTCGGGCGACGTGGTTAATGCTGCGTTGTGGACGCTTCCTGTTGAGTTTATCTGCTACGTTCTATGTTTTATCAGCTACAAACTCACCAAGTTTGATAAAAAGAAGTTTTTGCTGCTCTCGGTGCCTGTTTTTGTGTTGGCAGCAGTGTATTACGTGAAATTTTCTCCGCTTCAGCTAAGCGTTGTACGTGCGGTTCTTCTGTTTTTCCTGGGTGTTTTGATCTGGGTACTTAGAGACCGTATTACTATCTCACCTGTTTTAGGCCTTGCGTCGATTGTTCTGTGGTTTGTTATGGTCTTTAGTGGCATCGACAATCTGGCAATGCTGACGGTTTTTCCTATTGCTTGCTTCTGTCTTGCGTATGGAATGGGTAACCACTTTAGTACGTTTGGTACTAAATTTGAGCCGTCCTATGGCATTTACCTTTGGGCTTTTCCAATTCAGCAAGCGTTGGCACAGTATTTCCCAGCATGGCATCCTTATGTAAATGCACTGGTCGCAGCTTTGCTAGCAACTTGCGGAGCGTTTGTGAATCACTTTGTTGTTACTGCTCCGCTTGGAAGATACCTTAAAGAGCGCCGTCAGAAGACTCTTGAAAAGCAATAGTTTTCTGGAGTACAGCAGCCTTCCGAAGAGTAGTCGGAACTTAAAGGCATGGCGTCCCGATTAAACTGAGCGACGTAGCAACATCGCGCGGTTATTTTGCCAGTCCCACTAAATAGAACGCGGTTTGCATATACGCAAACGATGCAACGCCCCAGATAAGAGGTACAGTTATGTCCCTAATAGTTTGCAGGTTCTCGTGAGTAGAGCGTTTGGCTATTTGCGTTAAGACGCCACAGACAATAATAAGGACGCCAATGCCCATAAAGGCTGGAACAAGGAATTGCTGTTTCAGCGCAGCTTCTGTAGTAAGAAACATTATGGCGATAAAAAATGCGATGCCCACAAAGATATAGAAAAGCATGAGCATTCCAAAACGGAGTAGATCAAAGTTTGTGTGCTTAAAAACTTTGCTCAAGTTCTTCTTTCCAAGAAGCAGATACACCGTAAGAAAATAAAAGGCAGCCATAGGAATACAGATAACCTTATAGACATCCATAAGTGCCATATGACCGCCTTATTTGCTGAGTTAGCTTGTTGTGTGTTTCTTCGCTTATAGTAGCGCAGTTATTGCAGTCACAAGTCCAAAGATAATACCTGGGGCGTTAGCAATCATAATAGGAACATCGCGTTCTTTCTTGAAGGCGCCGTAAACAAACCACACGATGCAGTTGATCATAGCAACCAGCGGCTGGATAAAACTACCCTTATTTCCAGCAAGGTTATTGGTAATCTGTGGGATATAAGAAACATACATCATGACTGATAGTACGCTGCCGATCTGTCCCATCCTGTTGAAGAAGTTCTCGTCAAACGTAATAGCGCGCTTCTCTGTCATGTAAAGTAACCTCCAATGGTTGGTTAACTGATTGCTGGTTCTTACCCAATCACTCAAGAAGATATTCGTTAGTTCGTTGCCGAATAACTCGCATCAATCCATTGGCAGAGCTCATCAAAGTCAATGGAGCCATCCAAAAGTATGGAAATCCAATGCTCTTTATTCATGTGGTACGCAGGCAAATAACCATCTTGATGTAGAAGCATTTCCAGAAGAAATGGATCGTCTATTTTTACATTAACCAGATCGTAGTGTTTGGATTCTTTCAAGCCTAGCTTTTTACCAGGAACATCAGCAACAAGCGCAAACCACTTATTATTGTGCGGGTGGCGTAAAACAGCATACGTTGGAGCTGTCGAGAAGGGATAGTCGGGGTTTATACCGTACTGATTTGCAACGTAATCAAACAGCTTTTCTCGCATAATCTTGCCTCCCTGTCCCATATTTTATTACGTACAAGATGCCCTTTATTGTGAGTCAGAAATTGCTATTATCCTCAGTATATACGCCTTAAACAGCTATACTAAATATGTCTGTGTATGTAATAAAAAGTCCAAGTGAAGGGCGTCATATGAGTCGTGTTTCTCGTAGAGAAGATGAGTTTTATAGCATGTTCTCTGAGTTTTCTGCACTGATTGTTTCTACGGCAAAACTGTTTGTCTCCTACATGGAGTCATTTCCGAGCTCAGAAGATTATGAAGTACAGATTAAGAACTATGAGACGCTCTGCGATGACCAGGTAGGAAAGATTATTTCTACCCTTAACACGTCGTTTATCACGCCATTTGATCGTGAGGATATCTCGCGCCTTGCTCTGCTTATGGACGAGATTGCAGACGGTATTGAAAGTGTCTCTGCACACCTCAGTATGTATGACATTAAAGAGATGCGTCCAGAGGCAGTTCAGGTAGCACATCTGATTCTGTTTGCATCGGAGGAGCTGCAAAAGGCCTTTGATCGTCTCCCTGATTATCACAAGGACGATTCTGTCATTCGTCATACACGCTCTACAAATGAGTATGAGGACCAGGGCGATGTCGTTTACCGCAACGCTCTGAGCTCTATCTTCAGAAATGTTGATGATCCAATTGAGGTTCTTAAGTGGAAGAGCCTTATGGACAGGCTCGAGTCTACCCTTGACGCTTGCAAGCACGTTGCAAACGCTGTTCAGAATGTTATCGTGAAAAATGGCTAGCATCCTGCTTATTGCGGTACTTGTTTCCGCTCTGATATTTGAGTTCATTAACGGCTTCCACGACACCGCAAATGCTATTGCTACCACGGTGTATACCAAGGCTTTGCCTCTACGCACAGCAATTATCATGTCGGCTATCATGAACTTTATCGGCGCGCTTATGAGCGAGAAAGTTGCTATGACCATTGCGTCTGGTCTGGTTGATATTCAGCTACAGCTCTACGTTATTTTTGCTGCACTGATGGGCGCCATTGTTTGGGACCTCTTTACCTGGTGGTTCTCAATCCCAAGTTCGTCTTCGCATGCACTTATTGGCAGCCTTATTGGTGCAACCATTGTTTTTACCGGCAGCACAGGTCACATTCTTTGGGCGGGTGTCCTAGAGAAAGTTGTTATTCCTCTGTTTACTTCGCCTCTTATTGGTATGGCCCTGGGCTACTTTATTATGAAGCTGGTATTTGAGATCTTTGCTGAATGGCCACCTAAAAAGGCAAACGGTCTCTTCCACCGTCTTCAGGTGCTCTCAGCTGCGTTCATGGCATACAGCCACGGCAATAATGACGCTCAGAAGACCATGGGAATCATCACGTTGGCGCTGGTAACCGCCGGTCTACACGACCCTTCTAACGGCATTCCTCTGTGGGTCAAACTTCTCTGCGCAACCACCATGGCGCTAGGAACTTCCATTGGCGGCGGCCGCATTATGCGTACCGTTGGCGATGGCGTTACCAAGCTCACGCCAGTTATTGGCTTTGTTGCCGAAACAAGTTCTACCGTTGCAATTGAGATTATGACTGCACTTGGAGCACCAGTTTCCACTACACAGGTCATCACCACATCCATCATGGGTGCAGGATCTGCTCGTCGTCGCAGCTCCGTGCGCTGGGGCGTTGCGCGCAAGATTATTGCCGCTTGGTTTGTGACGCTGCCAGCCACTATGGCACTCGGTGGACTTATTGCCTTCCTGACCAGCTTTGTTCTGGCATAACCTATGCTCAACGTTGTACTGGTAGAGCCCGAGATTCCTGCAAATACGGGAAACATTGGTCGCACCTGCGTAGTGAGCGGGACTCACTTGCACTTGGTGGGCCCGTTGGGTTTCTCGCTTGATGACAAAAGCCTCAAACGAGCAGGCATGGCCTACTGGCAAAGCCTTACCGTTTCTGTCTACGAAAACTGGGATCAATTTCTGGAGAAGAACGGTCTTGCCCAAGCATCTGGTGCACCTGCTGGGGACGCTGCACACGACGCTGTCTCCACGGTCGACGGCACCTCCGCAACCAGTAGATCCCCGCTGCACTTCCTGACTAAGAAAGCTAAGAAGACCTACACTCAGGCAACGTATCGTGATGGCGATTACCTCATCTTTGGCAAGGAAAGCCTGGGATTATCCGAGGAGCTTCTGGCACAGCACGCAGATGAGTGCGAGAGAATCCCAATGCTGCAAGACTCCGCAAGCCTGGTTAATCGTGAGGACTGGAGTCAAAAACACGATGCGCTTGATGGCGATGACCAGTATGCTCACCCAGCGCTTTTGCAGCAGGATATCTGCGGAAACTTCATTGACCCTAACGAGTTCTCGGTCAGTGCGCTAAACGTTTCAAATGCTGCCGCCATTGTGCTGTACGAGGCGCTGCGACAGATTGGCTTTCCGGGAATGGATGTCTAAGAATTAGTTTGTTGAGTTTGTTTATGATGTAGAACGAAAAAAGTGTCAAGAATGGCTACAGAGGTGAGATGCGTGTTAATTAAAATCCGACAACACCATTAGGTGCTGTCGGATTTCTAAATTAAACTTGCTGCTTAATCACTATAAAGCGGTGAGGAATGTTAATCCGCCTAAAATTACACCAGCAGTATTTGGAATAATGAGAATCCAGTCCTTTTTGGGCTCTTTAGTCCAACCATAGATGACCCAAATGAGACAAGAAACTGCTGCAAATAGCGGCTGAAAAGGTTGAGCCTTTACGCCCTGTAGATTTGCAATAATTTGTGGAATATAAGCGATAAAAACAAATACTCCGATAAAAGCTCCGATAGAGCCTACAAATAGATTGATTTGTTTCTTTGACATAAAACACCTCCTCCTTCGTTATTTTAATTACAAGGATGAGGTAACGAGAAAATCAAACTACCTGTGAAATCAGAATTTAATACTGTTGCTTTAGTTGTGAAGATTGGTTTACAGATTTATGGCTAAAGTAATGAGCCTCATTAGGCTTTTCTGATTGTAGAGTTGTGCCCGCCTGTAGCTACTTCAAGAATACGCAAACAAAAACCCGAGTGCGAGGCACCCGGGTTTTACTTGCGTTAATGCTGTCTTTTACTTCTAGTTACGCTTCCTACGACGCAAAACAAGAGAGGTTCCCAAGGAAGCCACAGAGGTTAGAGCTGTGCTAACAAGAATCACGCTTGAAGCGTCGCCAGTCTCGGGCAGAGAGCTTTTACGCTTTGCTGGGGTCTGAGGTGCTGCAGGTGCTTCAGGGTTCTTTGTGTAGTAGAACGTGTATTCAAGCTGGTCAGCAGAAACATATCCGGTGCTGTCACCCTGAAGTGTGTAACCGTCAATCTCACGAGCAGAAACATTCTGCAGGTTGAGTGTCTGGCTACCAATAATATCGTCGGAATGAATTTGTTCGCCGGTCTGTGCGTCAACGTAATGGACGGTATAGCTGTAACGAGCTTCCTTGCTATACGTAAAGGTCAAGATGTTATTCTCGGCATTTTCATCAAGAACCATAGAGCGAGAAGAAACGTCTACATAGGCATAGTATCCGCGATCAGCTGCGTCGAGTGCCCACTTGCTGACAAGAGAGCCGATTGGAGCAGTCTCGGTTGTGGTTGAGAGAATCTGACCGTCATCTGTCTGGTGAATGACCGTGTAGGAGACGGAAGAATCATTCTTCTTCCACAGTGCGTGCAGGGTGATGTCGTCTGTAACTGCTGCGGAGAAGCTGTAAACAGAGGGGTTACCGTTGGTGTAGAGAATCCAACCAGCAAAGGTGTAGCCTTCTCGTACGGGATCAGCTGGCTTTGTAGCTGCATCTCCATAGGTAAGCTCCTGCGAGTTGACTGGTGAACCACCCTCAGAGTCGAAGGTAACGGTTGCGGTCAGAGGTGCCCACTTGGCATACAGCACCGTATTAGTTGCGGGCATAGTGGTGTCGGTAATAGGAGTACCCACAGTCTCTGAATTGTCGTACCAGCCCTTGAAAACATAACCAGGACGTGGAGAAGTTAAAGAGGTGCCAGGAACATCGGCGCTGGCATTAAAGGGCTCTCCAAAGAGATGAGAGTGCGTAGCAACAGTTGTACCAGAGCTTACGTAAGTAACGGTATAGGTATTGCGCTTATAGCGGTGCTCAATCAAGTTGGAATTGTAATCAGTGATGAGGTAGTCGTAGTTGTATGGCTGCCAACTGGTCCAACCGAGCGTATCGTAATTGGTTCCATCAAAATGGCCAATGCTCATGCGGTAGCCGTCATACGAAAAACCAGGATGTCTATTCTCGCTCTCAAGATAGCCGTCACCACCGTTTCTAGCAATCTCTGTAATCATGCCAGGTCGAGAAAGCGTGTGGTCTCCGTCCATATCGTAGGTACCATCAAGGTTTTGATAGTAGTAGAAGCGGTAACGTGGACCAAGAGCAGTGGAATTGGTATAGCGGCCGTAAATTTCAAGCACATTATCTGCAGTAATTTTGGATCCTGGGTCAGTTGTTTTTGCTTGGGTGGTGGTTGCAGTACCGCCAACACCAGGGATTATGCCATACCAATAGTAGGTTCCAGAAGGGTCGTCTGCACGCACGGCGGCGAGCATGTCGTCGCTGTACTTGTTGCCGGTATTGGGGTTGATGGCGTAAGGATTAAACGACTCACCATAACGAAGCGTAAGCGTTGCAAGAATGGAGCCATTTCTCTTTGGACGCACATTGACGGTGATAGTTGCAAGGTTGTAGTAAACGTTAATAGTGGTGGAACCATCTGCTGCAATAGGAGTTGGATCGCTTTCGTGGCTGTACGTTTCAAAGCGGAAAACACCTGTATTTGGCTGAACAGGAGCAGTTGCAGTCATTGTTCCAACGGTTCCGGAAGCTGCGGTGGTTGTGACGTAGTTGTAGTTAGAAGGGTTGTTTGGATCCTGAATAAAATAGGCGTAGTGATACGTTGCTGTTGCTGGAGTCCAAAGTGCCTTTGCAGTAACAGGCTCTTGAGGCATGGTGGTAGGCAAAGAATCTGCAATACCATCGTCATTAAGGTCCCAACCAGCAAAGGTATAACCAGTTCGTGTTGGATTAGGGACGGCAGGAACAGGATCTCCTGGATTTCCAATTACAGGAGAAAGCTCGCTACCAGAAGTTGAGAAGTAGATTGCGCTGCGAGGATTGCGGTCGTAATAGATGTACTTAACAGCCTTGCCATCTGCGGTAACCTTGAGCGAAAGGTCTGTAGTTGTGCGCACAAAACCTGGATAGGTAACATCGGAAGCAGTAACAATCGAATCGGGCACACCGTAATTTTCTTCGGAGGACGCCTCAACATAATTGCCGGTAGTCATCTCCTTCATGCGCTTAACGGTGTAGGTAACATAACCAGGCATGTAATAGACAGTCTGCTTGATGTAGTGATCTGAGCCAGAAGCAACGCCAGTAACGGTTGCCTGAGCAGGATCTACCAAGTCATAGCCAGTAATTGTTGGAGCTGTAACAGACCAAGATTCTCCTTCATTTACAACTTGTTTAGAAGGAGCGTGAATCTCTTCGTCGTTTAATACATTAACGTACGAGACTACAACAGAGTATTTACCTGCGTCTTCAATAGATTCAGCAATTGCAGATGCAGGTAGGCTGCTCAACACAAGAGCAAGAGCAAATAAAATGCTCAAAACTTTCTTAGCGCGCATTATTTCTCCTCAAACAGCAAAAAAGATAGGTAAATCATAATAAATGGCGAGAAGGATTTGCTGTTCAAGCTGCAAATTGACCGTATATACACAATCCACTTCTCCTTAATTTGCAGGAGAAGTGAACGAGAAAAATCAATCGATCTAGGTGGACAGAATGCAATACGTTTGTGAGACTCAGCGTAGTATGAAAT
>JABZHN010000039.1:0-1353 GCA_015258835.1 Atopobium sp. | reverse complement strand
TGACTCAGCAAGATGGGCGAAGTTGGAGACCGTAATAGGTGCAACATTTGCGTTAAGAGTTGCCTCGATAGTGCCGTAATCCTTCACCACAATACGAACATGGTGAATGCCCTTTGCATACGGGTCATCCGCTGCTACAGAATCAATGTAGCCCTTATTTTGTGAGCTCTGAGACTGCGTCTGTTGCGTCTGTTGCGTCTGTTGTGATTGCGAGCTTGCTTGTGACTGAGACTTATCAGCACCTCTCATAAGAGAGAAGAATATTGCTCCTACCGCAAGCACAACAATAACAACAACACCATACAGTCGGCGGTTCTTTGTTTGAAACACGCTATGACCTCCCCTTTAAGCAGACGCGCACGAAACAATCCAAGACACCAAGTTGGCAGTTGCATTGCCTGTTCTCTCGGCAAGAACGTGGCCCTTATCCCAAACAAGAGTGTAATCAACACTGCTCACGCCCGAGAAATGCTTTAGAGACAGGCCCAAATTGAACGAGGTGCAAATTGAAGTATCAGTATTCTGAGCGCCCTCATTAATACGCCAATAAGGAGCAACCGATGCTGTCTGATAGCCTTTGTAAGATGCGCTGGTAAAGTACAGTGGATTGAACATATCAACACGAGTTGGAATGTCATTCTCCAGCGTATCAGCCTTATTCAGATCAGAGGTCCAATCATTAGCGTAGCTGGACTTCCAATCGGCAAGCTTCATGTAAGTATCAAGGTTCTTTTTAATGAGGTCAGCAGTCTGCTCATCAAAATGCAGCGTACTTTGCTCTCCAACACCAAAAAGCTGATTAGCGCGGGTGCTTCTATCAGGAGCATCAAAAGCTCCAACTGGAAGCGACGCGCCTCTTAAGGCTCGCGAGAAACCCCTCAAGTTCTCAAGCTCAACGCTCTGACGACGAAGGTTATATACAACCCAAATAGATTCTGAGTTCAGAGAGCCAAAATAGTGCTCAGCAGTATCGTAGATAGTAGATTGAACCTGCTGAGTAGCAGGAGCTGCATTATCTGTACCACGAACCGTCGCGAGATTTGGATCACCTGGGAACGTAGGCTCTTCCAGTCGCTGAGGCGTAGAGGTATAAGGGAATGCATTGTCCTTAACAAAGTTGTTCGCAGAAGTCTTAAGCTCGTTGATAAGAAGGTCTGCATATGATCCAGCGGTATAGACGCCAGAGTTAGTCTCATCAAGACTGACCTTACTGTCATTGCTGTCGAGAAGATCCATGTTGTTGACAAATGAAGCATATGCACCAGCAAGATCTTGCGAGAGAGGCTGGGTCCATACACCCTCAGCACGAGAATCTGTTGCATCTGCATACTGACCAGCTGACCACTCATACGC
>JABZHN010000038.1:0-1427 GCA_015258835.1 Atopobium sp. | reverse complement strand
AAAACAACGCCTGGACCAAAGGTCTTGTGAGACACCTGATCTCCCACGGCAAAACTTGCAGAAGCGCGCGCTGGGTCCTTTTGAATAGGAGCTGGACGTGGGGCCGAGGCACCACCAGTAGAGCGCGTACGAGAACCAAAAACGTTTCCACCATAAACTTCTGAACCACGGCCAGAGCCAAAGGTGCCATGACGGTCTCCGCGCTTTGCCCAGCCAACACCAGAAAAGCCCGCGGAACCAACACCAATAGCTTTAACGTGCTCCTGAGGAATCTCCCCCACAAAACGCGATACGGGATTAGCCTGAACAGAGCCGTAAGTTCTTCTCGTAGACGCATATGTCAAATACAAGCGTTTGCGCGCACGAGTAATAGCAACGTAGGCAAGCCTGCGCTCTTCTTCTAGCTGAGCTGCCTCAGCCTCGTAATTTGCATGAGGGAAGATTCCCTCCTCCATGCCAGCAACAAATACTGCTGGGAACTCCAGACCCTTTGCAGCGTGAATGGTCATGAGTGTTACCGCAGAGGTAGAACCATCCAAACTGTCAAGGTCAGAGCGAAGCGCCAGCCATTCCATAAATGCCGGGAGCTTCTCAGCAGCAACCTGCGGATGAAGAGCTTCTTCCTGAGGTGCAGAATCTGGCTCAACAGCAACACCAGCAAGCGTGCCGGTAGCAGCATCAAAGCCTGCTGCACTTAGCGAGGCAGCATCTTGTGCGTCAAGCGCTCCTGCTTCCCTTAGTTGCTGCAAGCTCTCAAGCGTTTCTTCAACGTCATCGTGAGACTCGTCAAACTCTGCCGCAACACCAAAGAACTCTCGAATGTTCTCGATGCGTCCATCAGCCTCAATGGTATGCTCAGCCTCAAGTGCACGAATAAGACCTGAGCGATCAATAATTGCCTCAACTACCTCATCAAGCTCACCGTCAATATGACGGCCGTGCTCAATAGCAGACGTGAACTCTACCAGCGCATTTCTCACCTTTGTGGTAAGAAGGCTCTCCTCCATTACGCATGCTTCACATGCCGAGAAGAACGACAGGCCGTTATATAGTGCGTACGTCTGAATCTTCTGAATGCTTGTTGCACCGATACCGCGGCGAGGCGTGTTGATAACGCGCAGCGCAGCCATATCATCATCGGGGTTTACAACAACCTTAAGGTAGGCCATAACGTCTCTGATCTCTGCACGATCAAAGAATCGAGTGCCGCCAACAATCTTGTAAGGAACACCAGCTCTGAGCAACATATCTTCGAGAATACGAGACTGGGCGTTGGTGCGATAGAAGACGGCTATGTTGTCGTACGATGTACCCTTATCGTGCAGTTTTTCTATCTCGGAGCCAATCCACGCGCCCTCATCACGCTCATCAGATGCCTGATACACCTGGATTTTCTCGCCATCTCCCTCATCAGTAAAAAGACGTTT
>JABZHN010000037.1:0-2023 GCA_015258835.1 Atopobium sp. | reverse complement strand
GGATAGGTGACCGAAAGCCATTCACAGCCTCCGCAGCTACGCGCAATAGAGCATGTTGGTGTCTTGTATCCCATAGTTCCTCTCCAAATCTTGGATTACTACTATACCGTTTACAGGTTTTAATGGCACGTTGAGGTGACTGTTGTATCTAATCTGTTTCGTCTTTCTGTATCGTTGCCCGTTTATGCAAAAAACCGCTAGGCTATCAGGCACAGTAATTTTGGACGAGATAAAGGGGTGGATTATGGCTCTCATCAGTAAGATTGGCATCATTGGCGCTAATCACGTCGGCGCTCACGTTGCAAATGCCCTGCTTTACCAGGGACTTGCTACCGAGCTCTTTATTAGTGATACAAACGAAGTTTTGTGCAAAGCTCAGGTAAACGACCTGTTGGACGCAATGCCTTTTTATCCACATCCCGCTCGTGTCTATGAAGTAGATGACCGTTACGAGGAACTTGTTGGCTGCGATATTATTGTTAATGCTGCTGGCCATATTGAGGCTGCAGCAGGTAGTCGTGATGGTGAGCTCTTCGTCACCACTGACGAGGCCAAGAAGTTCGCTGAGCGCATCGCAGACGCTGGCTTTGATGGCGTTTGGGTCAACATCGCAAACCCCTGCGACGTTGTTACCACCGAGCTCCAGTATCTGACCGGCGCCGATCCAAATAAGGTTATCGGCTCCGGTACCACGCTCGACTCCGCTCGACTCCGCCATGCGCTTTCCGGCGCTACCGGCTATCCAGCATCGTGCATCAACGCTTGGATGCTCGGCGAGCACGGCAACGGCATGTTTGCTTGCTGGTCACATGTCTCCATTGGCTGCCTCACCCTCGACGAAGTCGCAGCTCAGACGGGCAAGACCTTTGACCTTCCAGAGCTTGAGCAGGCCGGACGCATGGGTGGTTACGTCACTTACAGCGGCAAGCAGTGCACCGAGTATTCCATTGCAAACGGCGCTGTCGAGGTCATCAAGGCTATTGTCCACGACACCAAGCTGATCACGCCAGTCTCCACGCTGCTCAACGACGTGTATGGCGTTTCTGGCTTCTACTCTTCACTTCCTGCAGTTATCGGCGCCAATGGTGTCGAGAAGGTCTTTGTGCCCGAGCTCTCCGACTCCGAGATTGAGGCATGGCGTAAGTCTTGCGAGCATGTCAAGGGCAACATTGAGCAGCTTGGTTGGCTTGAGGTAGACGCTCGTATTGACTAGCGTGACGCGAGGCCGTGCCGGCCGTGGCTGCGATGGGCGCGAGGCTGCGACGGACGCGAGCATAGCCTGCGAGCAGGTAATAGTGCACACCGAACACCGAACACCGAACACATCTTGGGGTTTCTCCCGAGGTGTGTTTTTTGTTCGACCAAGCTACCTCTCTCCATTTTTTGATTGGCTTTGATTGCGAGCCTGGAAAGCTCATCATGTCTGAGTAAATTTACTCAGACATGATGAGAAAAACCGGCAAATCGCTCAGACAAGGTGCACTTTTCCGGCAAATCGTTCAGACACGGCGAGAAAATCAGGCTCCATGGAGGGGCAATCTCGAGCACGCTTCAAAGTCCGCCTGAAAAGTGCAAAGAATCTGTGTTTTGGATACAGATTCTTTGCAGAAATCAGGCAAATCCACAGATTCTTTGGTGTTATCAGGCAAAAGTTACAGAATCTTTGCAGAAGTCAGGCGCGCTTGATGTAAGCCTTGCGATTCAGCTGCAATTCTCGAAGAGAAGAACTTCTCGCCTTGCGCATCACACACGGTCAAGCGCACGGTCAGGCGCGCTTGGTCCAGGCTCTACAGGTCAACTGGCATTTCAATGCACGCGACCAGACATGCTCCTGAGTGCGCAACGCATGCAGGAAAACCACCGCCTTACCTGGTATTTTTGAACAACATTTAAATAAAAATTTCTATTGACTTGCAATCAATGTGATATCACAATGATGCCAACAGAAAGCTCATTGTCACAAAGGAGATCTTATGAGCACCGAGAAAATCATTAAGTCCAAGAGTGGTTGGCTGTTCCTGCT
>JABZHN010000036.1:0-2056 GCA_015258835.1 Atopobium sp. | reverse complement strand
GCATACCAAGAAGCCATCTCAACGCAGAGCATGGTAGCAACAATAGCGTCCTTATCGCGAGCATGCGTACCAACAAGGTAGCCATAGGACTCCTCAAAGCCCATAAGGAAGCGATTTTCCTCGCCGGCATCCTTGAGCTGGTCAATTTGGTCGCCGATGTACTTGAAGCCCGTAAGGACGCGGCGCATCTCAAAGCCGCGAGCACGTGCCAGGACGTCAGGCATAGCGGAAGATACGATGGTGGAAACAGCTACCTTATCCTGGGGTTTCTCGCCACGCTCTTCAGCCATGGTAAGGAGCCAGTCCATAAGCAGGACGCCCATCTCGTTGCCGGAAAGCAGCACGTAATCGCCGTTATGTGGGATTGCAGTACCCATACGGTCGGCATCTGGGTCAGTTGCAACCAGGAGATTTGGCTTTACCTTGTCAGCAAGCTTGAGGCCCAACTCAAGTGCCTCGCGGAACTCTGGATTTGGATAGGAGCATGTGGGGAAGTTTCCGTCTGGCTCTGCCTGCTCTGGAACAACGTCAACGTCATTGACGCCAATCTCCTTGAGAATGCGCGTGACGCACTCCATACCTGTACCGTTAAGCGGCGTGTATACAACTTTGTAGCCGTCGGCAGCCTTAAATCCTGGAATAGAAACGCGCTTGATAGCCTCAATGAAGTTGTCCAGCACCTCTTCTGGCGTCCAGACAATCAGGCCCTTCTCCAGGCCCTCTTCAAAGTCCATAGGCTTGACGTCAAAAGGATTGACGCGCGCGATATTTGCAGAGATCTCTGCTGCAGCCTCATCGGTAATCTGGCCGCCATTATCGTTGTATACCTTGTAGCCGTTGTAAGGTGCAGGGTTGTGACTTGCGGTAAGCACGATGCCTGCAGAAGTCTTGAGATAGCGGACGGCAAACGAGAGCGTTGGAACAGGCTCGATACGAGGATAGACGTATACGCGGATGCCATTAGCTGCCAAAACACCGGCTGCAACCTTCTGGAAGTCCTCGCCCTTAAGGCGAGAATCCCTTGCAAGAGCTACCGTAGGATTCTGGTAGTGAGCGTTGAGGTAATCCGCAAGACCCTGGGTTGCCTGAGCAACAACGTAGACGTTCATGCGATTAGTGCCAACGCCAATCGTGCCGCGAAGACCAGCGGTACCAAACGCAAGCGAGCGATAAAATGCGTCGTAGAGCTTATCTTCTGCTTCTGGTTTAGCAAGCTCACCGAGCTCTTCTACCAGGTCTTCTTCGGTGACGTTTGCACGCCAGGACTCAAATGCTTCCATAACTTTTGCATCCATAATGACTCCCAAACCTCGAACAGCTCTCTATTTCTTAGTAAACGATACTACGCGTATTTTAAGCGAAAAATAACAGATGATTGGGGACATTATGTATGAACTTCCGCTCTTCGGTGAGTGGACGATGACTTAGACGAGGAGTCGCTGCTTGTGGGTGCTGGCCCACGGATTCTTATCCGAGAGCACCCACGAGTTCTTGATGTATTTTCTTTTCCCCAACCATTTAGCGAGAAAAACATGGGAAAATGTTACGTCGGTATGTATTCAATTCCTACGGGCGAAAGGTGTCCCGATGTCTCAAGAACTTGAGTTCTTTGCAACGTGTCCAAAAGGCTTTGAGAAGCTTCTTGCACAGGAGCTAGAAGGCCTACGCATTAAAAAGGTGCGCCCCCTTGGCGGACAAGTTGCGTTTTACGGCTCACTTGCCGATGCTTACCGAGTCTGTTTATGGTCTCGCCTCACGTCTCGCGTCATTTTGGTGCTTGATCGCGTTGGTGCTGCAACTTCAGACGCTCTCTACGAAGACCTCTCCCACATTGCTTGGGAAGACCATATTGGTCCACATGCCACCATTGCAGTGAGCGCTCACGGCACAAATGACCAGCTCAGAAACACCAACTTTATTGCTGTCAGAACAAAAGACGCCATTGTAGACCGCCTTGCAGCAAAGCGCGGAAGCCGTCCTATGGTCAACACGCTTGCACCTGACGTGACTATTGTCGTGCGCGTATCACGCAACCGTGCCACGGTTGGCATTGATC
>JABZHN010000035.1:0-2105 GCA_015258835.1 Atopobium sp. | reverse complement strand
CAGCTGACAGATGCAATGGAGCGCCTGCTTGCTGAGGAAGAGATGTATGCGCTGGTAATCGACGCGGAAGAGGGTTGCGATACCGGTACTCCTGCAGCTTGGGCAGCAACTAATGCTCGTATGGCACTCTCTGATCAGAGCTCTGCAGCAGCATTTAAAGAGGCGCTCGGCAGCTATGCCAACCGCATTGGATAAAAGACCCGACATACTCCGTTTTGGCAGCGATGGCTGGCAAGCCCGCTATGATAAAGGCTTTACCAGGGATAATGTAGTTAGACTTGCAGAGGCCCTTGGTACTGTTTGGTCACAGGAGCTGCCTGGCGGTATTGTATTTGTCGGCTTTGACACACGCTTTGAAGCAGATTCGTCTGCTCTTGAAGCCGCTGCAACATTGGCTTCCTTTGGTTTAGACGTGCGTGTGTCCGAGACTTTTTGCCCAACTCCATCTGTTTGCTGGGCCTGCGCACATCATAAAAATGTAGCTGGTGGCCTCATTATTTCTGCAACTGAGCTTTCCTGCGAATATTGCGGCATGATTATTCGCGCTGCTAATGGAGGCCCTGTTTCTCGCGATTTTCTCCAGCGCGTGGAATCCGCAACGCCGCTTGAGCCAACAGATCAGCGTGGAACTTTTACCACAACAGATATTGTGACGCCTTATAAAAGTGCGCTGCTTAATCAGATTAATGTGTCTGTTATTAAAGAGCTACGCCCGAGCGTGGTAGTTGACCCTATGTATGGTGCAGCAACAGACCTGCTTGCTGACGTACTTTCCGCAGCTGGATGTGTTGTACACCAGATGCACCAAGGTCCTGTCAGGGATTTTGGTGGCATTCACCCACAACCAGCGGACCCTTGGGCTGATGAGTGCTCTTCGATGGTGGTAAGCCGCCATGCACAGCTGGGCCTTTTGCTTGATTGTGACGGAGACCGCGCTGCTGCCGTAGATGAAACCGGCCGACTTCTTAGTCCACACGAGCTTATTCCGCTTATCACACGCCATCTTGTACAAAATAGAAAGCAAACCGGCCGCGTTATTTCTACACTGACCTGTTCGGCAACGGTATCCAGGCAGGCAGCTCATCTTGGACTAGAGTCTGCAAGCGTGCCTGTTGGATTTGCTCGACTTTATTCAGAGATTGAGCAAGGAGACGTCCTTCTCGCCGCAGAGGAGTACGGCGGTATTTGCATTCCAAGCCACCTGTTGGAGCGAGACGGCCTGCTTGTAGCCCTGCTTGTCGTGGAAATGCTAGCGTATACCCATAAATCGCTTGCACAGCTTGTCTCTGAGGACGAGGCTGAACTGGGTCGCATGTGTTATAGCAGGCGAGGAGTGCGACTTGATGCTGCAGCTACTCAGGCGTTCAGAAACATCCTTCCAGGCCTTAATCCAGAAAATGTTGCAGGTAAAGTACCTGTTTCGGTAAGCCATGCCGATGGCCTTAAGCTTCAGTTCAAAGACGATTCTTGGGTGCTCATTCGTCCTTCTCGTATGGATGCGCTGGTACGCGTGTATTCTGAGGCTGCTAACGAGACACTTCGCGATCAACTTCTTGATGCAGCTTGCCAGATTGTAAAAGACGAAATTTAGCCTCATTAAGACGCGCAAAAAAGTGCGGCAAGACAACGTAATAACGCGCGTCAAGACAACGTAAAAAGATAATAAAGACATCGAAAAAATGACAACACTATATATAGTTGAAAAATAAAGTATTACTACTAGATGACAAAGGGAATTCAGTGCCCAATATACGCATTAGTTCACTAAAGACTACGAATTGTGTAGAAATTGTGGAGGAATTAAGAAGATACAAAATCATCTTCACAAACGAGTCGTAAGTGCGTATAGTTATTCCCCGCGCCGCGCACCACGCAATGTGAAATCGCAGCGCAGCGAACCTTGAAAACCGGATACTGCGATCGAAAGATCAGCAAAGACAGACAAGCGAAATTCGAATTTGAACATTTTGTTCAATAGTCAATTCATAATTTCAGCGAATCCGAGATCAGCGGGATTTTAGAGACGTGGATTCAACTCAACTTTAAATTGTACTGACTTTTAGTCAGTTTAATTTTGAATGGAGAGTTCGATCCTGGCTCAGGAT
>JABZHN010000034.1:0-3407 GCA_015258835.1 Atopobium sp. | reverse complement strand
GTTTATACGCTTTTGGTTAGGTGGACACATAATCGCCCGGACCTTGTATCAACCGTTCTTTAAAAATCTACATGACAGCTCCATGAGCATACTTCTTCACTGTTTTGAGCTTCTTTTTTCTATCAAATGAACATTGTGAACGTTTAGGCCTACAAAAACATAAATAAATCGACACAAAATAAACACAAATGGATTACAATCAGACGAAGTGCACTACGTTTAAGGCAACGCGCGCACCGTCGTTTCTACGCGCTTGCACACACGCGTTTTGTTGAAAGGGGTTTGTATGCCTGTTGTTGAGTTTTTTGTAAACGTGTTATCAACACCAGCCATCCTAGTTGGCCTTGTTGCCCTGCTAGGTTTGGCACTTCAGGGAAAGCCAATTGAGGACCTCATCAGAGGCACTCTCAAGACCATCGTCGGCTTCCTCGTTCTTTCTGCAGGTGCAGGTTTCTTGCAAACTGGCTCCCTCCTTGCCTTTGGCGAAATCTTCAACTTCGCCTTTGACATGCAGGGTGTCGTCCCAAACAACGAGGCCGTCGTCTCGCTGGCACTTGGCGAGTTTGGTCAAGCAACCGCAATCATCATGTGCATCGGCATGGTCCTGAACATTGTGCTCGCACGTTTTTCTCGCTTTAACTACATCTTCCTCACCGGCCACCACACTCTCTACATGGCAGCTATGCTCGCTATCATCCTGCACGTCGGCGGCCTTTCCGGTTGGATGCTCTACATCTCCGGCTCATGCCTGCTTGCTCTGATCATGGTTCTGTCTCCTGCATACTGCCAGCCAACCATGCGCAAGGTTACCGGCAGCGATTCCGTTGCACTTGGTCACTTCGGCGGCGCTGGTTACTGGCTTGCTGGTATGGTTGGTAAGCTCTTTGCTTCCGATCGTGAGAATAGCACCGAGAATATCAAGTTCTCCAAGCGCCTCATCTTCCTGCGCGACAACACCGTTTCCATTGGTCTGACCATGATCATTATGTTCTTGGTTATCACCGGCGTTGCTGTCAGCCGTGGCCTTCTAACCCTGGTACCTGCAGGAACTACCGCTGCAGAGTTTGCTTCTAACCCACAGTATGCGGGTCTTCAGCACCTCGGCGACCTGCTGAATATTGGCACCGAGACCACCACTAACTGGATTGTCTGGGCATTTACCCGCGGCCTCTCCTTCGCTGGTGGCGTTTACATCATTCTGTCCGGTGTCCGTCTGATCATTGGCGAGATTGTTCCTGCATTCAAGGGTATCGCTCAGAAGCTTGTCCCTGGTGCAAAGCCTGCAATCGACTGCCCAATCGCATTCACCTATGCTCCAAATGCCGTTATCATCGGCTTCCTGAGTTCCTTCGTTGGCGGCATCCTGGGCCTGCTTATCCTTGGTGTCATTAATGCCCAGGTCGCAGCTATTGCCCTGATTCTCCCAGGCGTTGTTCCTCACTTCTTCTGCGGCGCAACCGCAGGCGTCTTTGGTAACGCAGAGGGTGGCATCAAGGGCTGCATTGCTGGCTCTTTTGTCCACGGCCTGCTCATTACCTTCTTGCCTGCACTGTGCATGCCAGTCTTTACTCTCATGGGCTTCACCTCCGCTACCTTCTCCGACGCTGACTTCTCCATCATGGCGCTGATCTTTGGTAACGTTGCTTTGAACGTCCAGGGTGCAGTTCTCACGGGCATCTGCGTTGTCTGCTTCTGCCTCCCAATTCTCTTCAACCTTGTTGCTCCTAAGAAGGCAGAAGAGAAGAAGGCCGAGTAGCATCCGCTCACAGAATTGCAGCTAAACATCGCAGTTGCTGCAGAAAATGCGAGTAGAATTTAGGTATCTAGGTCGGGCTTCGTCCTTGGATGGGGCCCGACTTTTTAACCCACGTAACCCACCTATCACACGTGGTGAATTGAAAGGGGCTTTTATGGCTATCCAGAAGATCCTTTGTTGTTGCGGAAGTGGACTTGGCTCCAGCCTTATGGTTGAGATGCAGATCCAGGACGTCCTGAATGAGCTGGGCGTGAGCGGCGTCGAGGTTGAGCACTCAACCGTTTCCGACGTTACTCCTGGCGCAGCTGACCTCTTTATTGTTGCTCGCGACCTTGAGGATTTTATCGCCGGCATTCCAGAAGACGAGAAGATCGTTCTCTCCAACATCCTTGATAAGGATGAAATGAAGGAAAAGCTTACCGAGAAGTTCGGTCTGTAAGCGCTGACTCGCACGCAGCTCCGGCTCGCGCGTGGTGCCGACCTGCTGCGTTTCTCGCACGCAATACGTGAAAGGAAATTACATGGACGTCGACCTTAAACAGGTTGCTCGTGAGGTGCGCAAAAGCATCCTCACGCAGGTCTTTACGGCCAAATCCGGTCATCCCGGTGGCTCGCTTTCTGCAACAGAAATCCTGACCTATCTCTACTTCAAAGAGATGCACGTTGACCCTACCAAGCCAAACTGCCCTTGCAGGGACCGCTTTGTGCTTTCAAAGGGTCACGTTACCCCAGCGCTCTACGGCGTTCTGGCCGAGCGCGGCTTCTTCCCCAAGGAGGAGCTCAAGACCTTCCGCGCGCTCAACTCGCGCCTTCAGGGTCATCCAAACATGAACGATACGCCTGGCGTTGACATGAGCACCGGCTCCCTTGGCCAGGGCGTTTCAACTGCCGTTGGTATGGCGCTGGCCGGCAAGAAGTTCAACAAGGACTACCGCGTCTACGCACTTCTGGGCGACGGTGAAATCGAAGAGGGTCAGGTCTGGGAGGCCGCCATGTTTGCCGGCAACCACCAGCTTGATAACCTCACGCTTGTTGTTGACAACAATAACCTGCAGCTTGACGGCACACTCGAGCAGATCAATACTCCGCAGCCAATTGGCGAGAAGTTCAAGGCGTTCAAATTCCACGTCATTGAAGTGGCAGATGGACACGACTTTGACCAGCTTGCGGCTGCATTTGCTGAGGCTCGCACCGTTAAGGGTCAGCCAACCGTTATCATTGCCCACACCGTAAAGGGCAAGGGTGTCTCCTTCATGGAGAACCAGGTAGGTTGGCACGGTAAGGCTCCTAACCAGGAGCAATACGAGCAGGCTATGAAAGAGCTTGAGGGAGAGGTGGCATAACATGGCAGACGTACAGAAAATTGCCACCAGAGAGGCATACGGAAAAGCCCTGGTAGAGCTTGGCAAAGAGCACGACGATCTTCTCGTCTTTGATGCTGACTTGGCAGAGGCAACTCGTTCCGGCAAGTACGGCGAGGAGTATCCTGAGCGATTCGTAGACTGCGGTATCGCTGAGGCCAACATGATTGGTATGGCGGCTGGCGTCGCAGCTACTGGTCACAAGGTCTTTGCAACTTCGTTTGCAATGTTCACGTCTGGTCGTGCGTTTGAGCAGATCAGAAACTCGGTGGGTTATCCTCACCTAAACG
>JABZHN010000033.1:0-3469 GCA_015258835.1 Atopobium sp. | reverse complement strand
ACCCTCAACTAAAGCTTGAGTGTTTTTAAATATCCACGGATTTCCATACGTTCCACGAGCAATCATTACAGCCGTCACACCTGTCTCTGTAAGAGCATGAGCTGCTGCTTCAGCAGAGAGCATGTCGCCAGAGCCTATGACCGGAATAGAGCCGGCGTCGCAAACCCTATTAACTGTCTCCCACTCTGCCTGACCACGATACATCTGGGTAGCAAAGCGACCGTGAATAGCAACGGCAGATGCTCCAGCAGCCTCCATGGCGCGAGCAAACTCAGGTGCCACTTCCTCATCCTGACGTCTACCACGCCTAATCTTTACAGTAACAGGTACGTTAACCTCAGACAGACAAGCCTTAACCAAATCTGCAGCAAGCTCTGGGGTATCGAGAAGGGCTGAGCCCTCCCCTTTTTTGACAACCTTAGGAACAGGACAAGCCATATTGATATCGATAAGTGCAAGTTTATTTCCGAGGCGCTCACTAATCTGAGCTGCTGCTTCTTTAAACTGCTCTGGCTTTGAACCAAAAAGTTGAACAGCAATATCTGGCTCAGTTGAAAGGGGCTCTACAAGCTCCCAGGTTTTCTCGCCACCATAATGAATTCCTGCGACAGAAACCATTTCTGAGTATGCAAGACCTGCTCCGCCCGCTCGAGCCATAGTACGATATACACCATCACTAACGCCGGCCATGGGAGCCATAAGCACAGGATTAGCGGACAGGCGCTCCTTGAGTGAGTTACCTGTTGCAAAAGGAGCAATATGCGAAGAAAGGCCTGCTGCGGATGCAGAGGTTGCAATAATAGTTTGAAGCGATTCCACAAATACCTTCTACTCGTCGTCAACCTTGAGAACAGCCAAGAACGCCTCTTGAGGTACTTCGACTGAGCCAATCTGCTTCATGCGCTTCTTGCCCTCTTTTTGCTTCTCGAGCAGTTTGCGCTTTCTGGAAATGTCACCGCCGTAGCACTTAGCTAAGACGTCCTTTCTACGTGCGCGAACGGTAGAGCGAGAAATAATTTTATTGCCAATAGCACCCTGAATAGGAACCTCAAAGAGCTGCTGAGGAATGATGCCTTTAAGCCTGTCACAAAGGCCACGAGCAAGATCGTACGCCTTGTCTTTGTGGACAATAAACGAAAGTGCATCAACGACGTCTCCAGCAAGCAAAATGTCAAGCTTAACCAGGTCAGAAGTGCGATATGAATCAAACTCATAGTCAAGTGAGGCGTAGCCTTTGGTTCTACTCTTAAGCTGGTCAAAGAAGTCCAAGATAAGCTCAGCCAGAGGAATACTAAAGATCATCTCAACGGACTTATCAGACAGATACACCATGTCCTCAGATATGCCACGATGATCAACAACAAGCTGCATAACCGTGCCAACAAACTCGGGAGGCACAATAATTTTTGCCTTAAGGTATGGCTCGTCAATGCGGTCAATCTTGGTGACCTCTGGAAGATCTTGAGGACTGGTAATCTCAATCATTGTTCCATCGGTCTTATAGACGTGATAGTCAACAGAGGGACTGGTGGCAATCAAGTCAAGATCAAACTCACGCTCAAGACGCTCTTTAACAACTTCCATGTGGAGAAGACCCAAAAAGCCTACTCTGAAGCCAAATCCCAAAGCCACAGAAGTCTCTGGTGACCACGTAAGTGATGGATCGTTAACGTGCAGCTTATCAAGTGCATCGCGGAGGTTCTCGTACTGCTTGTTATCTACGGGGAAAAGACCGGTAAATACCATCGGTTTTGCCTCGCGATAACCCGGCAGTGGCTCAGCGCATGGATTTTGCTTATAGGTAAGCGTATCTCCAACACGAACAGCTTCAGGGTCTTTGAGGCCAGTTACTACATAGCCAACTTCACCAACAGAGAGCTGATCGACAGCCATCTCAAGAGGTCTCTTGGCGCCAACTTCCTCAACAAGAAAAGGCGTAGAGCCCTGCATCATAAGAAGTTGATCGCCAGCCTTGATTGAACCATCAAAAACACGCACTGTTGCAACGACGCCTCTGAACTGATCAAAATACGAGTCAAGAATAAGCGCCTTAAGTGGAGCTGTAGGGTCTCCCTTTGGAGGAGAAACCAAATACACCAAAGCCTCAAGGAGCTCGTGAATACCCTCACCTGTTTTACCGGAGACACATACCGCATCATCAGCCGGGATAGCAAGGACATCTTCAATTTCTGCACGAACCTCTTCAGGTCGAGCAGATGGAAGGTCAATCTTATTAATTGCAGGAACAATATCCAGGTTAGCGTTCATGGCCAGCATGGCGTTTGAGACAGTTTGTGCCTCAACGCCTTGCGTTGCATCAACAACCAGCACTGCACCCTCACAAGCAGCCAAAGACCTTGAGACCTCATAGGTAAAGTCAACGTGGCCTGGGGTGTCAATCAGGTTGAACTGATAGCGCTCTCCGTCATCTGCGTCATACATGACGCGGACTGCGTTTGATTTAATGGTAATTCCACGCTCACGTTCAATGTCCATAGTGTCCAAGAGCTGTGACTCCATATCGCGTTCTTCAACGGTATGAGTAAGCTCCAAAATACGGTCACTGATGGTAGATTTACCGTGATCGATGTGCGCAACAATAGAGAAGTTGCGAATATGTGAAGTATCCTGTGTATTCATAAGGAAAATAATAGCGTAAACTACCCCCTTCGTGCTATACTTCAACAGCTGCCTCAAACGTGTCTCAGCGAAGAGGCCTCACATAGTAAACACCGAAAGGAACCGCACGTGGCTAACATCAAGTCTCAGAAGAAGCGTATTCTCACCGCTGAGAAGGCACGCCAGCGCAACAAGGCTGTTCGTTCCGAGCTTAAGACTGCTATTAAGGCAGTTCGCACTGCTGTTGAGGCAGGCCAGCTTGAGGACGCACAGGTTGCAGCTAACAAGGCATCCCGCCTTCTTGACAAGGCTGCTTCTAAGGGCATCGTACACAAGAATCAGGCTGCTCAGCGTAAGAGCGGCGTTCAGAAGCTTGTTAACACCCTTAAGTAGTTCTTATCTACTTTTAACTTTTTAAAACGGACTCCTTGGAGTCCGTTTTTTCTTACCTGAATTCTTTGAATCTACACATTTACGACGCCGCACAGAGTAAAGATAAGCTTGGTCATTGTGGTTGTTTTATCTTCTCCACTCTTAAGACCACGTTCTGCATCTGCACAGAGACTCAAAATATGCTCAAGCTCACCATCAGCAAATTGGCGCGCCCACCGTGCATAATTTCTTACTTGCCAGTCTTGCTTACCTAAAACTGAGGCAATTTCCCGCTCTGTACCACGCTTAACCATAGACCTGGCGCAAATAAGCTCTCTTACGCGTCCAGTCATAAGTGACAGATTTCCAATAGCTCCCGATTCATCCATCTGACTGTAAAGCTCCAAAGCCTTTTGAGCATTTCTCGCTGATAAACTGTCGAGAAAATCCCACGGCTTGACCTCAACCACTCGTGCAA
>JABZHN010000032.1:276-4052 GCA_015258835.1 Atopobium sp. | reverse complement strand
GCATGTGAGTTTAATCGCCTAAACGAAGTGTAGCAGCGATGATAACAGGCTCGTCGGACGGATAGCCGCCCAACTCCACTGCAGCAAGGCTCAAAATCTGCTCAAGAGAAGTCATTCCGGACAGATCGATGACGCGCTTGCCAACTACTACATAGACATTTGGCAGATTGGCTCCACCGTCGTTATAAACGGTCAAGTCCTCTACCAGGGCTGTTACTCCCTTGCGCCAAGAGCTAATAGTCTCTTGAAGCACCTCAGCATTTGGACGCTGAAGTCTAATAACACCCTCGGAATCAATAAGACGAAGAGCTGTGCGTTTCTTGGTGAGAAGACCAAAGAGCTTCTTTTCTGTAGTGGTTGCAGTGTAAGCAAAGAGCTCAGAAGAGTGAGCAACCTCGGAAACGTTATCTGCACCCTCGCCAAGGTTCTCTACTACAAGTTTTTTAAGCTCGTCTGCACTCAGACGTGTAGCATTAACGTCTTTACTACGCAGCTCAGTGGCACCAACAGCAATCGCGCGGACAACGTGGCACTGGGTATCAACCTCAACCGTAACCTCAACAGTTCCAGGAGCTGCTCCCATCTTAATAGCACGAGCTTCTGCTTCACGCCTAACGCTGACAATGTCATCGTCGGTTGGGTTGGTAACACTGCGCTCAACCATGTCTCGGACCATAGCAAGAGCAACGCCAATAGTTGAGATAACAGGAGCATTCTTAGCAATGCGGAACGTATGACCCATGGTCTTTGCCAAGTGTGGCACTACCGTAGAAGCTCCGCCGCCACCGCCAACGTAAACGGTTGTGCGAGGGTCCATGCCGTAGTCTTTCATAAGCTGTTCTGCTACAGCACCGTTCTTCTTTGCGGCAAAAGCAAGGACCTGAGCTGCTGCATCTTCAACGCTCATGCCCATATTCTCTGCAAGAGGAGCCCACGCCGCACGAGCAGCTTCAACAGAGCCGTATGCATAATCCCCCTCAGGAACAAAGCCTGCAAGGTTTGCAGCGCCAGCCATGGTCAAACAAACGCGAAGTCCACCATCGCACTCAATAGCTGCGTACTCAGGATCTCCATCCATAGGACGAACAGCAACCAGGCGTGGATTCACAATTTTTTCTGCGTCGGTGTATACCTCGTAATCCAAGTTAGCAATGTGAGCAGAACGAGGTCCCACGTCAACGGCCTTGCCATCAGAAATCTGCACCATAGAACCGCCACCAATACCAACGGTTCTCACATCTAGTGACGAGAGGTACGTCTTGTGGCCACCAACTTCTGCGTATTTGACCATAACCTTGCCGTCTTTAACGCAAGAAATATCGGTAGAAGTGCCACCAACCTCAAAGAATAGGCCGTCGGTAAGCTTCTCATACATCAAAGCGCCAGCTACACCAGCTGCAGGACCAGAAAGAATGGTTAGGATTGGACGATGACGGACCTCATCAACAGTCATAACACCGCCGTCGCAGCGCATAACCATAAGTGGTGACTCAATGCCTGCCTCGCGAATACTCTTGTCAGTCATGTTTGCAGCTTCAAGCATCTTTGGCATGATGGAAGCGTTAACAACTGCTGTACGAGTACGAATAGCCAGGCCGTAAAGCTTAGAAATGTCATTTGTAGCCGTAGCAGGAAGTTCTCTATCAGAGCACTCTGCAATAACAGCATTCTCGTTAGTTGGATCATCTACGCTAAATGCCTCGGCGGCAACATAAGAAGTTGAACCGTCCGAGAAAAGCTGCTCGATTGCGCTCTTAATGCCAGCTTCAACATCAGAAGAGGTGTCTACAAAAGCATTTTTGGTACGCAGGAATTTACCGGCAGCAAGTTCAATATCGCCAACATTGGTGTCACTCTTACTCTTGGCTCCCTGAAGACCACTACCAAGCGTTACGATACCAACCTGTGCAACATCGCCCTCAAGCAGGGCATTTGTTGCTTGGGTAGTACCGTGAGCAATAAAGACAACATCTTCAGGCTTAATGTTGTGCTGCTCCATAACACCATGAAGCACCTGCACAATACCTGCTGCAACACCTGCTTCAGCGGTGTGCGTAGTAGGTGTTTTAACCGTGCCGATAATTTCGTACGTATCATTGTCGATGGCAACAGCATCAGTAAATGTTCCGCCAACGTCGATTCCAATACGAACTTTCACGTTTCCTCCTTGATTTACAGCAATCCATCAGCTGCAAAGATAAAACGAGGCGAGAAGACCACAACAAGAGGGTCTTCTCGCCCCAAGGTCAGAACTTAGAAGTACAGAACACCAGACAGAATTACACCAAAGATGGAAACTGCCCAGAGGTAAGGAAGCATCTTACGAGTAACGGTGTTAACGTCAACCTCGCAGAAGTTTGCAGTCCAAACGTTCTGAGTGTTGGTTGGGTCGCCACCTGCCTGGATGCGCTCTGCAGCCAGGAATGCGCCCATGACAGCAAGAGGATTCAAGGTGTTCAGGCCAATGATAAGAGCTGCGATACCAGAACCAAGACCAAACATGTTCATAGGTCCACGATACAGAGCCAATGGCGAGAGGACCGCAAAGAAGATGATGTATGCAACAAGGTTCTGTGGCATGATGCCGAGCAGGAATGGGTTAAGGACTGCCTTAACCGTTGGGTTGGTAACTGCAAGGTAAAGGATACCAATGCCGACCATCAGGATGATTGCAGGACCAGCGTCGGTTACACCGTCATAGCAAGTCTTTGCAAGAAGATTCATTGCCTTGCTAAAGCTCTTGGAGGTAAACAGCAGGCACCACAGAATACCAACGGTAAATGCTGGGGTAACAGGAACCTTCAAGAAAGCAACAAGCACAATAGGAATGAGTGGAGTAAGCATTGCAAGACCACCAGCAACACCGGTGAGCTGCTTGGAGTTGCTCTGCTCAGCAACTGGAGCGCTGAAGGCAAACTTAATGCCATTACGCTTGAACTCAACAACAATCATGATCAAAGTTGCAATACCAGTTGCAGCAGCAAGATAAACCTCAAAGCCCTGAACCTGAGCAATGTCTAGGTTGAAAAGCTTTGCGAAAGTTGTCCAGTTAGCAATATTGAGTGCCAGACCAGTGGTAAAGGACATCAAGAAGATACATGCTGCACTAGCTGCGGGAACACCAACAGAAATCAAAATTGGCAGGACGATTGAGCCAACCATGATGATGGATCCCAAGCCAGAAAGTGTAGTAAAGAGGACAGCTACTGCAATAGACATAATCAAGGTGATTACCAGGGGCTTATCGCCACCAAGCTCTGCACTTTTCTTGATGATCGTCTCGGTAACACCAGTCTTGTTCATAAGCTGACCCAACCATGCGCCAAAAATAACAGCCATGATTGCGGCGCCCATGCGGACGGTGCCAGCCTCAAATACTGATGTCAACCAGCCAATTTCTTTTCCGTCGCCGTCTTTTCCAAACATTGGAACGCCTGCGATGACACAAATCAAAATGGCCATCAGTGGCAGGGCAAGCAGAGTTGGGATCTTCTTAGTCATCATCAATGCAGCTATAGCCACAAAGACCAAGAGGATCAAAATACCCTGAACCATGTTTCCTCCTTAGGAACACATTGTTTGATAGCAAGTGCAGCTATCTCTCCTTCAAACAACCTACACGTACTTCTATAGATGCCTGAGCACCATGTTGACGACTTTGATGAGCAGACAAAGTCGAGAAACACCTTTGTTCCAGCGCGGCACATAGCGTACTACTTCCCTACATCTACCTTGCTGGCTTCTTACGCAAGCCTTGCTGGTTTCCTGCACTTAAC
>JABZHN010000032.1:0-266 GCA_015258835.1 Atopobium sp. | reverse complement strand
TACTACGTAGAACTTACTGGACGCCAACCAGAAACAAGCGCCCGTTTCCAAAGCTGGACAGTTTCTGGACAAAGACAGGCAAATCTTAGGGCAGAAACAGCATCTCTCAGTAAGTTTCTTGAAGTCATTCTTGTTACGATCAATTTTGGAAATTCCTCAAACTGAGCAAATTTTTGCACCAAAAGCGCAGGAGTAGACAGCGCCTTGTTCAGCGCATCTGTCTTAAGCAAAGAGGCGGAACCATCTTCTTCAGGTATAGATACAAC
>JABZHN010000031.1:0-4061 GCA_015258835.1 Atopobium sp. | reverse complement strand
AGAGTAGCGAGAGCCACCATTGCTGGCGTCTTCAGAAAGAGCAGCACGCGTGAAGGTGATAGGAGCCCAGAGGGACTCAGTCCAAACCCAGATGGTAAGGTCTTTGAGATCTTCAATGTCTGGAGACTTAAGGCCCCAAGAAATGTTGCCCGTCATACGGTAAGGCAGGAGCGTCTTGCTTGTTCTAAAGCGAATTCCTGCCTCTTTGAGTTTCTCGCGGGCTTCATCTCTGTCCTGCCAGTTCTCAAAGACAACAGAGAAAGAAGATGCATTGCCTTCTGGCTCAATAACGCTATGAGCTGGGAGAGAAGAGGAGACGCCGTCAAAGTCTTGGCGGTAAGAGTTTTGAATGTAGATAATAGGCTCGGTCAGAGTCTCTTGAACGGTAGAGGTAACAACTGAGCGAATCTGTGGGTTGTTCTTCCACTTCTCCACAAGATTGTTTAAGAACTCTTTGTATTGTGGCAGGTCAAAGTACCAGCTTGGTGCAGGGCGAAGCTCTGGTGTGGTGCCGGTGAGCTGTGAAACAGGAGCAATGAGCTCTTCTGGGTTGAACTGATGGCCCAGGTCACATTCTTCTGCGTAGGCTTTCTCTGACTTACAACCCTTGATTGGACAACGTCCGTTGACCTGGCGGCCGTTAAGGAATGTTTGAGCCTCGGTATCATAGAACTGCTTGGTTGAGAGCTTGGAGAGCTTGCCGCGCTCATAGAGGCGGTGCATGATGCTGTCGGCCATCTCTTCGTGAATCTTTGCAGCGGGCTCTAGTGCGGAACCACCGTAGAAATCAAGAGAGATGTTATAGGCGTTAAGAGCGCTTTTCTGCAGGTTGTGGTTTTGATTGACGTAATCGAGGATGGTGCCTTCGTAGTCCTCTTCTTCAACCTTTTTGCGATAGCCCTCTGCAATAGGAGAGCCATAGCAGTCAGTTCCCGAGATAAACAGGACGTTTTTCTGGCCAATGCGATCTCTTAAGAAACGAGCAAAGAAATCTGCTGGGACAAAGACGCCCGCAATGTGTCCAAAGTGGAGATTTTTATTACCGTAGGGCATACCACCGGTAATGACAGCGCGCTTAGGAAAATGAGGGCGCATGTTCATGTCGTAGCTTTCGGCCATGGATACCTCGCAGTTGGAATTAGTAGATTACGCAAATTATCTTCTTATTCTAATCTTTTTTGATTCACTACACGAATAGATTCAGAAGTCGATACTATAGTGAGTAGAAATTATGTAAGGAGAGTTTGTGGGAAGAAAAAAGCCAAAGACAAGCCTTGAGTTTGTCCTAAAGGATCCACCAAAGTCTGTGGTGACGCCCTTCCTTGTGGCTGACCTTGCACTTTTACTTATGTTTGTGTGTCATATTCCGCTGATGGTTATGGGAGAGCTCCCACCCAATGACATCCTTCCAGCAGTGTTGGGTCTTCTAGGAAGCATGCTTGCAGGCGGCTTAATCCTTGTGTGGATTACCCGCGTCAATAAGCGTGATTTTAGGTCTTTGGGTCTTCGAGTAAGCTCCTGGCCAGGGTTTATGCGTGGAGTTACCTTTGGCTTCTTGATGGTACTGTTTACCTTTGGCTCCATCATGCTTATTGAAGGCTTTGATTTTAACTTCAACGCCTCCTATAACATTTTTGCTGCTCTCTTCTTACTTGTGGCAACCCTTATTGAGTCTGCTGCAGAAGAAATATTGTTTAGAGGTTACCTACAAACTGGTGTTGCAGCTAAGAGTTCTTTTCCTGTAGCGCTTGTGCTTCAGGCAGTGCTCTTTACTGCGACGTATGGACTAACGCCTAATATCTCTGTTGCCGCAGCAATCTCAGTCTTTTTGATGGGCATTCTTTATGGCTTGGTGTTTTGGCTTACTGATAATCTGCTCATGACCATTGCTATGCACTTTATCTGGAACTTTGTAACCGGCCCTATTCTGGGCATCTCGGTTACCACTACGCTTCTTCCTACCACGCTCTTAACAGCGTATCCTGCAGCATCTGAGTTTATCTCTGGTGGTGCCTACGGTATTGAAGCAAGCGTTGTTACCATTTTTGTATGCCTTGCTGCCTGCGCTATAGTAGGTTGGAAATGTTATAAGGCACAAGGCGAGAAGAACTAATGGCTTCAAACATGCTTCAGTCAATTGAGACTCTCTCAGTAGAGCCAGGAACACCGCTGCTGCTCCATGCATGCTGTGGTCCGTGCTCACTTGAACCTTTAAAACATCTGAGGGAAGAGGGCTTTGAGCCAACCATCTGCTGGACTAATCCTAATATTCAGCCTGTTGAGGAGCATGACAGGCGCCTCCAAACCTTGTTGACGTGGGCTCAAGAAGAAGCTCATGTTGAGGTGATTGTGGCAAGAGATCCGCGAGAGCAGTGGGAGCGAGCTGTGGCCCCTCAGGGATTTGAGCGAGACCGTCGCTGTCGTGCTTGTTACGCAATCCGCTTGGCAGAGAGTTGTCGTGTGGCGGCTGAGCGTGGGTTTGAATACGTTTCTACAACACTGGCTGTCTCGCCCTATCAGCTCTTTGATGCGTGTGAGGATGAGCTGGTGTCCATTGCGCATGCTCATGGACTGACGCCTGTATGGAGAGATTTTCGTCCGTTTTACCCAGAGGCTACAAAAGACTCTCGTGAGCTTGGTATGTATCGACAAAATTATTGCGGTTGTAGATATTCTGCGGCCGAGGCTCAGATAGAGCGTCATGAAGCTCGTGACGCAAGAAAGGCAGCACGTCATGCGAACTGACGATTTTGATTACAACCTTCCAGAAGAACGTATTGCACAAGCTCCTGCTGAGCCAAGAGACTCTTGTAGGCTTTTGGTGCTGCATAGAGAAGATGGCCGCATAGAGCACAAGCACTTCACCGATATTGTGGAGTATCTTGAGCCAGGTGATTTGGTTGTAGTTAACCAGACGCGCGTTATGCCAGCACGACTTGTAGGCAAAAAGCAAAATACGGGTGGCGTGTCAGAAACACTGCTTTTAAAACGCCGAGAAGACATTGATGCTTTGGGCGGTGTATGGGAGTGTCTGGTAAATCCTGGTAAACGCCTTAAACCTGGCGCGGTAATTGAATATCGTGCAGGTGGCTTGCATGCCCCAGACTCAGCTCCTGTTGTGTTGACGGGCACCATTGTGGACTTTGTTGACGACAACAGGGGAGGTCGCCTGGTGCGTTTTGAAGCACAGGGAGATCGCACTCTTGACGAGGCTATTCATGAGGCGGGCCACGTTCCACTGCCTCCGTATATTACACAGTACGAGGGAGACCCAGAGAAGTACCAGACGGTCTACGCTATGCAGGACGAGCATTCTGCTGCAGCTCCTACCGCGGGTCTTCACTTTACTCCTGAGCTCATTGAAACCATCAAAGCAAAGGGAGTCCAGTGGGCATCAGTTGAGCTTGAGGTGGGTATTGATACCTTCAGGCTGGTAACAGAGGACGATCCTACTAAGCACGTTATTCATACCGAGCGCTACCACGTAGCTCCAGAAGTTGTAGAAGCAGTAAAGGCTACCAAAGCCGCTGGTCATAAGGTTATTGCCATTGGTACTACCAGTGTTCGTTCGCTTGAAAGTGCTTGGGATAATCAGATTCCTGCAGCTGAGCCTCCTGTTGTTGCCCGTCGCTTTGAGGAGGCAGAAGACTCTGCTGCAGTGACTCATAAAGGTGATATGGTTGCCCGAGAAAACGCAACTACTAATCTCTATTTGATGCCAGGCTCTACGTTCCACGTGGTAGACACCATGGTGACCAACTTCCACGTTCCACGTTCAACTTTGATGATGCTGGTTTCTGCGTTTGCAACGCGCGAGCAGATTATGGACGCCTATCAAAGTGCTATTGACGAGAAGTACCGCTTCTTGTCATTTGGTGATGCCATGATCATCATCTAGCAAGCTTGATTTGGTGAACGTGATTACGTGACCATGACCCTCACGTTCAGCTTGAGAGTTTAAATGCAAAAAAGTGCCCACAGTATTGATGTGACCCCCAAAAGTTAGACTTTTTTAGCGTAGCAGTTTATATGGCTGCTACGCTATTTTTATGCAGCCAAGA
>JABZHN010000030.1:0-5781 GCA_015258835.1 Atopobium sp. | reverse complement strand
TTGTAGAGCTCTCTAAGTCTCGAGAAGAGCTTGCAGCTCAGATTTCTTCTGACACGCTTGAGCGTTATGAAGCTGCACGTAAGCGTTTTAAGGGCCTGGCAGTTGAGCACCTTGTAGGTAATGTTCCAAGTGTTTGCCGTGTCAAGCTGCAGCCGAGTTCATTCCATGATCTTCAGCACAGCTCCGAGATTGCTGAATGCCCTTATTGCCATAGGATGCTTATTACTTCTACAGCGTTTGAAGAATAAAGGAATTTTTCGCCATGTTGGATAAAACCGCTCAGTCCTCTGTATGCCTTGTGGTGTGCGGAGGAATTGCTGCATATAAAGCCTGCGAAGTACTCAGAGGCCTTCAGAAAGCTGACTGCGACGTTCGTGTTGTTATGACAGAAGATGCAGCTCAATTTGTAGGAAAGACTACCTTTGAAGCATTAACGCATCATGAGGTAGTGCAGTCGCTCTACAACAATTCCGAGACTCCTGTTGCTCACGTTGACCTTGCTGACTGGGCAGATTGTATGGTAGTTGTACCAGCTACCGCCAATATTATGGCTAAGATGGCTCACGGTATTGCTGATAACGCTGCAAGCGCAACGCTTTTAGCTGCTCATACGCCAGTTCTGGTGGCTCCTGCTATGAATACGCACATGTGGGAAAATCCGGCAACTCAGGCAAATGTAGCGCTTCTCCGTCAGCGCGGCATCCACATGGTTATGCCCGAGTCAGGGCGTCTTGCCTGCGGTTATACCGGAGACGGAAAGCTTGCTCCGGTACAGCAGATTGTTGATGCTGCACTAAAGGTTCTTTCCGGCAAAGATGCTACGTCAACCAAGCAAGATCTTGCAGGTAAAAAGCTTCTTATTACCGCAGGACCAACTCACGAGAAGATCGATCCAGTTCGCTTTATTGCCAACTGTTCAACAGGAAAACTTGGCTATACCGTAGCCAAAGTTGCAGCTAGTCGTGGAGCAGACGTCACACTAATCTCTGGACCCACGCACTTGGAAGCTCCTCAAGGCGTCAACGTGCAAAGGGTAATATCTGCTGAGGATATGTATAAGGCGTGCGTAGACGCTTTTGACAACGTTGATGCTGCTATTTTGACGGCAGCTGTTGCCGACTACACACCAGCTCATCCAGCAGATCATAAGCTCAAGAAATCATTAGAGCATCTTGAGTCTATTGAACTTAAAGAAACCACCGATATTCTCGCCAGCTTATCTAAGGCAAAGAAAGACCAGGTTGTTGTAGGTTTTGCAGCCGAGACAAATAACGTCTTGGAACATGCTCAAGCTAAACTTGAGCGTAAAAGTTGCTCCATGATTGTGGCAAATGATGTTTCTAGGCCAGACTCAACCTTTGGTTCAGATACAGACCGCGTGGCTTTTGTGACTCCTCAAGGTGTAGAACAGCTTGAGACTTTACCGCTGGCAGATGTAGCTTCAGAGCTTTTGGATCGTGTTTCCAAAATGCTTGAGGAGCGTGCATAGCGTGAAACCAGAAGAACTTTTTATTGGATGCCATCTCTCGGCAGGTAAGGGCTGGGAGGCAATGGGTAAAGATGCTCTTTCTATTGGGGCAACTACCTTTGCTTTCTTTACCAGAAATCCTCGTGGCGGCAACGCTAAAGCTTTAGATGAGGCTGATGTTACAAAGCTGCGTGAGCTTCTTGAAGTTAATCATTTTGGACCTTTGGTAGCACACGCTCCTTACACCATGAATCTATGCTCAGCTAAAGAAGAGACCAGGGATTTTGCTCGTCGAGCGCTTGCAGAAGATCTTGCACGTATGGAGTATCTACCTGGTAATTATTACAACTTCCATCCCGGTAGTCATGTTGGCCAAGGCTCTGACGTAGCAATCGAGCAAATCTCGGGTGCGCTCAACGATTGTCTTTTTGAAGGCCAACACACCACCGTGCTTCTTGAAACTATGGCAGGTAAGGGAACAGAGGTTGGTAAAACGTTTGAGGAGATTGCTGCAATTCTAGACAAGGTAAACCACCCTGAGCTTATGGGCGTGTGCCTTGATACCTGCCATGTTCATGATGGCGGTTACGAAATTGTAGAAAATCTTGATGAGGTGCTAGATACTTTTGACCAGATAGTTGGCTTAGAAAAACTAAAAGCCTTGCATCTTAATGACTCAAAGAATCCTCTTGGAGCTCATAAAGATAGACACGAGCAGATTGGCAAGGGCTTCATTGGTCTAGAGACGTTCCGTGCTGTGGTGACTAATCCGCGCATCAACACGCTTCCTATGATTTTGGAAACTCCTCATTCTGAGCTTTCTGGTTGGGGAGAAGAAATTGCGTTACTTCGTTCTTTTTTAGGTGATAACTAGTGGGAATTCTGGTAGGTTGCGAACAAATCTCTATGGAATGGCCTGGTAAGAAGGTTCTTACCAACCAAACCATTGGTGTAAATGAGGGTGACCGTATTGGTGTTGTCGGCAAAAACGGTGACGGCAAATCAACCCTCTTAGATCTTATCGCCAAAAGAATTGAACCAGACTCTGGCAGCGTAATCTGGAGAAGTGGTATTCAAGTAGGCTATATGGGCCAAAGTGATTCACTTTCTGATACGCAAACCGTTTGTAGCGCTGTTGTAGGAGACACGCCAGAGTACGAGTGGGCATCTGATGCTCGCGTTCGCAAAATTATTGACGAGCTTATTGGTGATTTGGACTGGAATGGCCTGGTAGGAGAGCTCTCCGGAGGTCAACGCAGACGCTGCGACTTGGCTCGATTGCTGGTAGGCACCTGGGACTTAATGCTTATTGACGAGCCAACCAACCACCTGGATCTTCACGCTATTCAGTGGCTTGCTAATCATCTAAAGAATCGCTGGTCAGAAGGAAATGGCGCACTTATTCTGGTTACCCACGATCGTTGGTTTTTGGACGAGGTCTGTGACCACATGTGGGAAGTTCATGACGGGGTAATCGACCCGTTTGACGGCGGCTATTCGGCCTACATTCAAGCTCGAGTTGAACGTGATAGACAGGCAGCCGTGATGGAGGAGCGCCGTCAGAACACGCTGAGAAAAGAGCTCAACTGGCTTGCTCATGGCGCAAAAGCTCGCACGTCAAAGCCTAAATTTAGAATTGATGCCGCCATGGAGCTTCTCGCCGAAGATCCACCACTCAGAAACACGCTTGAGCTCAAACGTATGGCAGTCTCTAGGTTGGGCAAGCAAGTTATTGAGATGCATGACGTCTCGTTTGCCTATAAGAATGCCGCGACGGCTACGAACGCAGATTCAAGCACGCAGGCAGAGGCTTCAAACTCCCAGGTAGACGTCATCAAGCATGTTGAGTGGCTCATTGGCCCTGGCGACCGTTATGGCATTCTTGGCGAGAACGGCGCTGGTAAGTCCACGCTTCTTGAGCTGATGACGCAGCAATTGCAGCCGACCTCTGGCGTGGTTAAGGTTGGAAAGTCTGTCAAATTTGGATGGCTTTCTCAGCAGATTGATACGTTTGCCACTAAAGAGACCTGGACGGTACTAGAGCTTTTGAGCCAGTACAAGACAAGTTACCTGGTAAACGGCAAGATGCAAAGTCCTACACAGCTGCTTGAAAGCCTTGGCTTTGACCGCCGAGAGTTTACCAACCGCTTGCAAGACCTCTCCGGAGGCCAGCGCAGACGTCTGGCGCTCCTATGCGTTCTTCTGGAAGAGCCAAACGTGCTGGTACTGGACGAGCCTGGCAACGATCTTGACACGGATATGCTGGCTGTCCTAGAAGACCTACTGGACTCGTGGCCAGGAACGCTTCTGGTTGTAAGCCATGATCGCTTCTTGATTGAGCGCGTCACTGACGACCAGTACGCCCTCATCGACGGCCACATTCGCCACGTTCCTGGTGGCGTTGACGAGTACCTCAAGCTTGTTGATGCTGCAAAACAGACGGCGAGAAGAGCGGGGGAGTTGTCGGGTGCACGCGGAAGTTCAGGTGCAAATGAGCCGCAGGTAGACGGGTCTTCTCGCCAGGAGGGCGCGGTGCTGAGCAACGCTGAACGCCGCGAGCTCAAGAAGCGCTTTGACTCGATTGAGCGCCGTATGGGCAAGGCTCAAGAGCTGCCTGAGCAGATTAAGGAGCAGATGAGCTCCGCTGATGCTACCGACGCCCAGCGTTTGATGGAGCTGCAACAGCAGCTTGATTACGCAGAAGCTGCGCTGATGGAGTTGGAAGATGAGTGGTTAACGCTAGCAGAGAAACTTGGTGAAGCGTAAATGGGAGAGTTACTCTCTAGGTTTGTGTGGCCAAAGTATGGTCGTAAAAGTTTTGTTGCCTTGCTCTGCAAAGCAGTTGAGGTCATTGGTGACCTGCTTACGCCGTTGATTATTGCACGCATGATTGACCTGGGTATTCACGGGGCAAACATGTACGACATTATTCGCTACGGAGTTTTGCTGGTAGTTATTGCAATAGTTGGCTTTAGTTTTACGCTTGTCTGTCAGAAAATTGCTTCCATTGTGTCTCAGCGCACAGGAACTGATTTGCGCAATGAGCTCTTTAAGAAGATTCAAGAGCTCTCAAGTGCCGATGTTTCTGCGCTGGGAACAGACACGCTGGTAACCCGCCTTATCAACGACGTTAACCAGGTGCAGGTGACCGTAGCTCTTGGTATTCGTCAGCTAATCAGATGGCCAATCCTTGCTGCTGGCTCCATTATTGCAACTCTTGCGCTTGACGCTCAGCTTGGTATGGTTTTTTTACTGGCAACCGTACTGGTTGCAGCTATTTTCTTTTTTGTAGCACGTAAATCTATCGCACTTTTTTCTGAACTGCAGAAACGCCTAGATACTGTTTCTTTATATATGCGACAAATGCTTTCTGGTATTCGTGTGATTAGAGCCTTTAGGCATGAGGCAGAGGAGAAGGAACAGTTCTCCGAGGCAGTTTTGGCTCAGACAAAAACAGCCACTGATGCTGCAAACTATTCGGCATTGCTTAACCCAGCGACCTTCCTTGTTATGTACCTGGGAATTGCCGTAACGCTCTGGCTGGCAGCGCCTCAGATTACCGCTGGTACACTCTCTCAAGGAACCGTGGTGGCTCTTGTCAGCTATATGACCAGCGCACTTTTGGCTATTGGCTACGTTGCTAACCTGGTAATTATCATCACGCGTGGAGCAGCTTCTGCCACTCGTGTGATGGAGGTTCTTAACACCAAACCAGCGCTCTCTGATAAAGAAAACAAGCACATCAGCCTTACTGAATCCGACTTTGCCGGAACTGCTGTAGCGTTCAAGGATGCCTCTCTAGTCTACGATGGCGGAGGAGAGCCTGCTCTTTCTAACATCAATCTCTCGCTTCAGGCTGGCCAGACGCTGGGAATTATTGGTGGTACTGGCTCCGGTAAGTCTAGTTTTGCTGCCCTCATCCCACGACTCTTTGACACAGAAACTGGCTCTGTAAGCGTCTTTGGTCACGACGCCAAAAGCTATACCTTTGAGCAGCTCCGTGCCCTTATTGGCTACGTTCCACAGCACACTTCGCTGGTCAGCGGCACTATTCGCACCAACCTCTGCTGGAAGAACCCAAACGCTACCGATGAAGAGCTTTGGACAGCACTTGAGGTTGCTCAAGCAGCAGACTTTGTACACGAGAAACCCGATCAGCTTGATAGCATTGTTGAGCGTGGCGGCAAGAACTTCTCGGGTGGTCAGCGCCAACGCTTGACCATCGCCCGTGCGCTGGTAGGAAGCCCGCGCATTGTCATCTTGGACGACGCTGCTTCCGCTCTTGATTTTGCTACGGATGCTCACCTCCGCGC
>JABZHN010000002.1:146340-159858 GCA_015258835.1 Atopobium sp. | reverse complement strand
GTATACATATTCCAATTCAGGTCAACGATATATATTTTATCTTTTCCGCAAACGGAATTGGAACAAACAGGTTAACTGTTTTATCTCTTGCTAACCTACTGATCTTTCTCCGCATACGGAGTAATAATCAAATCTCCACTATTATACTCACCCAAATAAACCTCTGATGCAGACTCATAACCTTGACCCTCAAGTTCTCTTTCAAGCCAGTTTTCTTCCAAATCAAGTACCTCAAGAATGTTTGTTTGGACTTGCCCATCAGTAATAAGTGGGAACTTAACGTTCTCTTCTCCATGCTTAACAATAATAAGCTGTCCATTTTGCTCAAGAATAGCGCGCTTAACTTCTGAGGTGTAATTCACTCCTGCCTGGCGAAGCTTCAGCGACACATCGTAGGCATTGAGACCCATAGACCTACAGTTGTCTACAAGCAGCTTGCCCTTATCAATAACAATAACAGGACGTCCATCAATCAACTGCTTGACCAGCATATTGTTTGTTCTCAACCATTTGAGAACCATAACAATAATGAGCCAAATAAGCAGGACAAGGGTGTACTGCAAAATGGTAATTGAACTGTTGTAGATCATGCCGCCAACAATGGCGCCAAGTATAAAGTTTTGAACCTGGTCAATTGCTGCAGTTGGTGCTAGGTTTCCTTTTCCGCTGACGTTAATTGCCAGAACAAGCGAGAAAAGACCGATGCACAATTTAATGGCAACTTCTAAATAAAAGTTCATCGATCTACTCCTCTACATGCTTAATATCATTACCAATGAGATTGATCTGTTCAATGACATAGTCATTCTCGGTATTTTTCAAAACGTGATAATACTTACCGTCAACCTCAAGATACGAGGGATTTCCCTGGCTATCAAAGGCAACGTACACGTGGTCAAAATCAACCTCAAGACGTCGAGCGAAGCTTTCTTGTGAGGAAACAATTGACTCATAGTGCTTACTTGCCTGATTAACCTCTAGCACACGATCAAGCTGTAGAAGTCCAAGAAAGATTAATGAGAACAGCGCAATAAGCGCCAGCTCACGATACTTAGAATTCTTTCTATCACGCATGTAATGCACAAGCGAGAAGATCATTAGAAGTGCAACAAGGCCAAATAGAACAAGCTGAGTCCAGTCAAATACTGTTGCATGGTGAATTAAATAGTTATGGGAATAGAACTCCATAGGCTTCCTTTAGTTTGCATTACTCAAGATTTGCTGCTTAAGCCTTGTAAACGCTCTTTCCTCCAAGGAACGTCTCTTCAAGCTGAAGATCTTTTGTAACAACAATAAAGTCAGCATCATATCCAGGACGGATGAAGCCACAAACATCATCAATTCCACAGGAGCGAGCTGGGTTTTCTGAAGCCATACGAACCGCTTCTTCAGCAGAAACAATACCCCAGTCAAAGACGTTCTTCACGCCTTCAAACAGACGAAGGATTGAACCTGCAAGGCTGTGAGACTCATCCATCAGACGAGCAGTTCCACCTTCAACAACAACAGGGAAATCGCCTAGTTTGTACTGTCCATTAGGCATACCACCTGCACGCATGCAGTCTGTAATAAGAACGGTATGGTCATATCCCTTTGCATTTACCAGAGCGCGAACAGCAATAGGATTAAGGTGATGGCCGTCGCAAATAGCCTCTGCATAGGTACCGTGGGTGGTCATTGCAGCGCCAACCATACCTGGCTCACGGTGGTGAAGACCGCTCATGCCGTTATAGGTATGAACAAAGATGTCTGCACCAGCGTTTACGCAGGCAAGAGCTTCCTCATACGTTGCATCGGAGTGACCAAGTGCAACATGAACACCGCGGTCTGCCATCTCTGCACAGAACTCTGGAGCGCCATCGCGCTCTGGAGCAATAGCAATCTTGGCAATCCAGCCGTCGGCACGCTCCTGCCACTCATCAAAGACCTCTACATCTGGATCAAGGAAGTACGCAGGATTCTGGGCACCCTTGTGTTTCTCGGTAAAGAAAGGTCCCTCTAGGAAGATGCCCTGGATGCGAGCAGCATCAATGCCGTTTGCCGCAATTCCCTCTGCTGCATCAGCAACGGACTCACAAGCATCGCCAGTTTGCTCAACACTTGCGGTTAGTGTTGTTGGAAGCCAAGAAGTTACACCGTTAGAGAGCAAACCCTGGGCAATCTCAATAACGCCATCAGGATCGCAGTCCATAATATCGTGGTCCAGGAAGCCATGGATATGGGTATCAACAAGGCCAGGTGCCACCCAAGAACCAGTGCGGTCAATAATCTCGCAGTCTGGCTTCTCTTTAGTGAAATGACCAAATACACCGTCTTCTACGAGCAAATATCCTGGACCAGAAGTTGCTCCTGGCAAAAAGAACTTATCTGCTTTAACTGCAAATGTACTCATACGTACCTCAATCATTCTCAAAAGGACGCGCCATAGGCACGTCCTTCTTAGTAATTCCTATAGTGAGTGAATTGTAACACCCTTAACCACTCGATTAACCTGACCAGTTGGAGAAGGTGTGTCCGGTTTGTTATTGACACGAACTGAGTTCAAGAGTGCCACCACTTGAGCGACCATTACAAAAGGCAGAGCCAAATAAGGTGCTGGTAGAGGCTCTGTAAATACTGGAAGACTAAACGTTCTTCCCGTAAAGTTTGTTGCCCCCTCTTGCTCAATACCAATGGTCAGAGCAGCAATCTGGTCTCCCTTAATCTCGTCAAGAATATCCAGATCATATTGACGCGTATAAGGGTTATTGGAAACAAAATCAAACACCAGGGTGTGCTCGTCGACAAACGACTTTGGTCCGTGACGATATCCCATCGAGGAATCCCATGACGTTGCATTAATACCAGCTGCAAGCTCCAAAATCTTAAGCTGAGCCTCATGAGCAAGACCCACAAAAGGACCAGAACCCAGATAGGTAATGCGGTTGAAATCGCTCTTAAGCCACTCAGCAATCTCTTCCTCGCGCTCAATTACCTGCCTACCCAGCTCAGCAGCATCAGAAATCCAAGCCTTCTTCTGTGAGTCATCAGCACTATCAAATACAAGAGTTGCAAGAAGTGTCATACAGCTATAAGAGCCGGTCATAGCAAAGCCCTGGTCATTTGCACCAGGAATAAGAAGTAGCAATGTATCGTCTTTACCTGCGGATTCAACGGCAAGTTTTCCTTCAGGAGCGCAGGTAATATTGATAAGCAAAAGATTTTTAACAATCTTGCGAGCAATATTTACTGCAGCAAGACTCTCTGGACTATTACCAGAGCGCGCAAAAGAAACCAAGACCGTTGGATCATCTGGATCAAGACTGCCATAAGGATCAGAAACAATATCAGTAGTTGCAACGGACGCAAACTCAAAAGAGCTCTTCTCGCCATGAGAACGAAGATACGGAGTAATGGTATCGCCTACATATGCCGAGGTACCTGCACCCGTAAAGACCACGCGGGTACGACGACCCTCGCCAAGATTGAGAGCACGCTCGACAAACTCTTTAATTGCAGAAAGGTTCTCCTGATAAATGCCAAAGGTAGATTCCCAAAGCTCAGGCTGCTGCTTAATTTCGGCAGTTGTAATATGAGCGCCTAATGCCTTTAGCTCTTCTTGGCTCTTCTTAAACATTGATATCCCTTCTCACAGTTATTTAACTGCGTGTATGTACAATTTTGTATCTAAACTGATCCGCACGAGCCACGCTTAGTGTGAACTCAACAATGATATTTCTGTCATTGTACGTGGTGCGTGTGAGACTCAAAACAGGCGAACCTTCAGAAATTTGCAATAAAGTGGCGTCATCTGAGCGAGCAATTGAAGCCTTGAACTCCTCTTCTGCTACGCCAATCTTTATGTTGTAGTCTTCTTCAAAAATTTGGTAGAGAGATTTTTGCTCAACATCATGAGCAGTGAGCGAGAAAAACTGTGAAACTGGAAGATACGTTACTTCCAGCATCATAGGTACGTCATCGGCACTTCTTAAACGCTTGATGCGGAAGAGTTTCTCGCCAAGAATAACGTGCATATGCTGGGCTAAGAACTTATTAGCCTCAATAGTGTCAAACTCCAGAATAGTTGTCTTAGGAACGCGACCTAACTGACGCTGCTGGTCAGTAAAGCTATAGCCTCCCATAAGGTCTGTTGCACGTTCAGAGACGTCTGCAACAAAGGTACCGCGGCCACGCTGACGATAAATGAGCCCCATGTGTTCAAGCTCTTGCAGGGCAAGTCTTACCGTGGTGCGAGAAAGTCCGTAGGAATCAGAGAGTTCACGCTCAGAAGGAAGTGGATCGTCTGGATCCATCTCGTTCTCAATACGATAGCGCAGCATATTTGCTAGCTGCTCGTAGAGTGGCTGTCTTCCCATAAACGTTGTCATCAAAACTCTCCTATAAAAGACGGGTGCCCACTAAGTGGACACCCGTCACACTTACTTAACCCCAAATATATGGGAGAACGCCAAAGCCAGAACCAAGAAGTGCAATTACCAGAAGCAGGCAGATGCACATGATTGGAGTCCAGTTACGCTTTGCCATGAGGTAATACAGGCAAAGGGTAAGAGCCAGTGGGATAAGCTTTGGACAAACGCCGTCGAGGATCTTCTGGATGTCAATAGAGACAGGAGAAGTAACTTCCTCGCCAACAGTTACCAGGTTAACACCATTGCCGACTGGAGCAATAGCAGTGGTGCCGTCCTTGCCGTCAGCAGTCTTGCCGCCGATGAACATAACGGACTTAGGATCCTTCTTGTAGTCAGCATAGGAACCCTTAGCAAAGAGAGCCTTGTCATACTGACCAGAAGCAAGCTGCTCGTCAGAAAGAGTTACCTGAGAAAGAACAACGCTGTGTGTCTCACCGTTAGGGATATTTGCGCCAGCGCCAAGCTTGGTTCCACCGTAGCAGACAACCAGGCAGCCAACAACAAAGACGCCCAGGATAGAAGCAGCACGAGTGAACTCTTTTGCGTTCTCGGTGAGCAGGGTAATTGCGTCAGTACCCATCTTGTAAGAAAGATTCATCAGCCAATAACGTACAGCAAACTGTGCGATGTTGAAGATGATAAGGAACAAGAATGGTGCAAAGACATTGCCGGAAATTGCCATGTTAGAGGTAATACCAGCAGTAATTGGAACAAGGGTGAACCAGAACAGTGCGTCACCAATGCCGCCCAGAGGACCCATTGCAGAAACGCGGACTGCACGAATGGTTGGGATATCCAGCTTGTTCTGCTCAAGGGAGAGAACAATACCCATAACAAAAGTAACCAAGAATGGGTGGGTATTGTAGAACTCAAGGTTGTGACTCATGGAAGCAGCAAGGTCATCCTTGTTGTCGCCGTGAATCTTCTCAAGACCAGGGAGGATACCGTAGAGCCAACCAGCTGCCTGCATTCTCTCGTAGTTGAAGGAAGCCTGCAGGAACAGGGAGCGCCATACCATCTTGTTGAGCGTCTTCTGATCAAGTGGCTCAGCAGGAGTGGTGTTCTGATAGGTATCAGGAATATTAAATGCCATCTTCGAAGTCACCTCCAGCAACAACAGCAGGAGCAGCATTCTTCATCTTGGTCTGGAGCTGGTAATCCCAGAATGCGATACCAAAGCCGATAAGAGCAAGAAGCAGAAGTGCTGGACCAGAGAGCTCAGGAATGCTGATAAATACGATTGCAGCTGCAAAGCCCATGAGGAAGAAGCCCCAAAGCTCGCGAGAAACCATAACCTTCAGCAGGATTGCAAAGCCGACGAAGCGCATCATGCCACCGGCGACGGACAGTGCATTCATGAGCCACTTTGGAATTGCCGTGGTGATCTGAGTGCCAAATGCAGCGCCACCCAGGAAGAACAGGGTAACAATGACACCAAAGAAGAGACCAAGAGCAGCCATTGCACCATAGTTGATACGAGCAATTCCCTTAGGATCAGCCTTCTCGGCGTATGCATCAGCAGTTGCCATTACAGGGGACATAATGGTAAAGATGATGGTTACTGCATACTGACCAAGCAGGGAGAATGGAATTGCTGCAGCTACAGCGGCCATTGGCTCAAGCTTAGTAGTGATTGCAAAGACTGCAGACATAATGCCGCCGATAACAGCGTTAGGTGGCTGTGCACCACCAACAGGCATGTTACCGATGGTCATAAGCTGATAGGTACCACCAACAATGAGACCAGTCTGAACGTCACCAAGAATCAAACCAACCAAAAAACCAGTTACGATTGGCTGGTAAAGAGACTCGAGGAAACTAAACTGATCGATGCCAGCGATAAACGCAACGATGAAAATTAATAACACCTGAATAGGGCTAACATCCATCTTAACTCCTCCTTTCAAACACACCATAACTACCGATGACGATGATCGGCAGACTATCCGAATACCTTTGCCAACCTGCTAGAAACGTTGCACCATTGCAACTTTTTGTAATCTCTACCAGGAAGTTGCGCGCAAAACTTACTCGAATAGCTTTGAGATATCCTCGACCGGGGTCGTAGGAACACGCCTAATCTCTAGAGTCACCCCCAATTCCTGAAGCTCACGGAAGGCAGCGACGTCCTTATCGTCTACCGCCACACTTGTGGCGACCTGTCGCTTTCCCTCAGCCATGTGCATATTGCCGATGTTCACCTTTTTGATTGGAACACCGCCCTTGACCAGAGTGAGGACATCCTCTGGATTCTCGGCAACTAAGAAAATGTGCTGGCTTGCTGAAGCCTTGTGGATAACATCGATAGTTTTCTGGAGCGTAAAGTACCTGGTTGCAACACCGCTTGGTGCAGCCATATCCATGAGGCCCTGACGCATCTTATTGCCTGCAACCTCGTCATTAGCAACAAGGATGAGATTTGTTCCAAGGGTACCGTTCCACTGAGTAGCAACCTGACCATGAATCAAACGATTATCGATTCGAGCAAGCTTGATATCTGGTTCTCCCATAACAAGTTCTCCTCTCTTTGCGCGCACACTTGTGCGTGCTATCTGCGATTTTCATCGCACTACTCGCAACTTGCGCTGCGTGTTTTACTGCAATTTATTTATTGTTAGAAACTCTGATTAACGCCCAACGATCCAACGTAATAACCACATTTGGAGCAAACTCAACATCTACTGTTTCTTTTTTGACGTTTTTAACTACGCCATACATTCCACTGTTAGTCTTAACTTTCTGACCTACATGAAGATTCTTCAGAAACTCTGAAGTTGTTCCCGCCTTTTTAGAAGAGGCTCTCCAAACAAAGAAGGAATAAATAAGGCCCATAATTACTAAGAACGCAAGAAGAACAATGGATGAAGCAAGAATGTTCTCTGCTAGATTTGCCATGTGCATCTCCTTAACTCAACAACAAAACGCTACTTAAATACCATCGTCTCCGAAGATATCATCTTCTGGTTCAACCTCAAGCTCAAGACGCTTATGGACAACTCCCTGGCTACCAGCTAAAACAGCAGTATCAACCAGCTCTTCAAGAGAGGTATCTGCCATGCGACTACCAAGTGTTTCAAGAAGCATAGGAAGGTTTGTACCGGTAACAACTTCTACGTTTGAATAACTCTGGGCAATAATCATTGCCTGATTAAAAGGTGTTCCGCCAAGCAGATCGCAGAAAACCAGCACACCGTCAGTAGTATCAAGAAGATCGGAAATTGTTGCAGAAAGAGTTTCTGGGTATGTTGCAGCACCGGCTTCAATAAAAGGAACGGGAACAAAAGCTTCTTGCTCACCAGCAATCATCTTTAAGGCATCAGCAAGTCCGTTTGCAAAAGTTCCATGACCAGTTAAAACGCAACCTACCATGTCAAACTCCTTTCAAAGAGTTGAAAACTATCTGGAGAGGTACACGGAAAACTAGGGGTGTTGAAGCTTCTCTCTAAGTGGTAGATACCAGATAACAACCTAACATAAGTATAGTCTAGTGAGCATCTTGAGATGTGTACGTTAACAATTGACGGTTTAACGGTACTATTTTTGCCGTAAACGGTACAACCATTGTTGTTTTCGCAGGTAGATATATGGATAAATTGTGATGATGCACTAAAAATTTAGAGCTATCCCTGAAAAATTAGAAGTTCTTATAACGTACCTTTATACGTAATAAATGTTGTAAACAACCCTAAAATCCTGCTCTAATACGGCGAGAAAATAAAATTGGTATTAAGAAATTATGTACTGGTATCTTTTTTTAGAACATCTAAAGAAAAGTTTCTTGATGGCGCTTTGGTTAAATAGATTTAATCCAATTTCATTTGTAGTGGCGCTGCTCCATAGTGTTTCTCGCCCCTGCTTTCCTCTGGGCACTTTGTGTGCACTGTCTTTTAGACGAGGTGATATGCGTGATTGTTACCGTAACACTCAATGCATCCATTGATAAGGCGTACTACCTGGACTCTCCTGTTGTAGATGGAACGGTACACAGAGTCTCGGTAGTAGATAACAGCGCGGGCGGCAAGGGTCTTAACGCCTCACGAGCCATTACAACCCTTAACTACCCCGTTTGTGCCACAGGATTTGTAGGCGGCAATAACGGTAGATACCTTGTTGAGCTGGCTCACAAAGATGGCATTACCAGTGATTTTATTAATGTTGAGCAAGAAACCCGCTCATGCATTAATATCCTTGAGCCAAGCGGACAATCGACTGAATTCTTAGAGCCTGGACAGCCTGTACTTCCTGAAGAATTCCTTGCTTTCAAGGCAAAGCTTGTCCAGCTTACCAACGAAGCCGAAGTTGTTACCTTTAATGGCAGTGTTCCCAAGGGCATTTCTGCCGAAAATTACAAAGAGCTTATTGAAGAGACCATGGCTGCGGGCGTGCCTTGCATTGTAGACGCATCCGGTGCGCTGCTCACCTCCTGTATTGATGCCCTTCCTACCATGATCAAACCAAACACCGATGAAATCGGTCAACTTCTAGGAAGAGAAGTAACTACAGAAGATCAGGTCATTGAGGCAGCTCGGGAGTTACACAAACGCGGCATTAAAATTGTAGTTGTATCGCTTGGTGCAAAAGGTGCACTCATGGTTTCTGATGAAGGAACCTTTAGAGCAAATCCTCCAAAAATTGAAGCTATCAATCCTGTTGGTGCAGGAGATACCCTTGTTGGCTCATTTGCTGTTGCACTTGCTCAGCAAAAACCAACTTCAGAGTGTCTTACCTTTGCGCTTTCATGTGCTACCGCAAGTTGCCTATCTGCAGGTACCGGTCGCTTTGATCAAGATGTTGCAACTAAGATTCAGAAGCAGGTCACAATAAAAAAGATTGCTGAATAATATGCAGCAAGACGGGTTTCTCGCCAAAGGTTGCAAAGACAAAACTATTTCTAGAAAACGTACGTAACGGAGTAAGAGAAACGTTACAATTTTTTCAGTCAATCAAAGAGCCCTTTAGGGCGAAAGGAGCAATAGATGTTCGTTACTACTAAGCAGATGCTTCTTGACGCACAGGCTGGCCATTATGCTGTTGGCGCCTTTAACGTTGAGAACCTTGAGTTTGTAATGGCTGTTGTTAAGGCAGCAGAAGAGCGCCGCTCCCCTGTTATTCTTCAGACCACTCCTGGCACCATCAAGTACGCAAGCCTTGATTACTTTGCTGCCATGGTTCGTTGTGCTGCTGAAGAGGCAACTGTTCCTGTTGCTCTTCACCTTGATCACGGTGACGGCTTTGACCGCTGCATCCAGGCAGCTCGTGCCGGTTACACTTCCGTCATGATTGACGGCTCTCACGTTCCATTTGAGGACAACATTGCACTTACCGCATCCGTAACCAAGTTTGCTGGCCCTATCAACCTTCCTGTTGAGGCAGAGCTTGGCAAAGTTGGCGGCAAAGAGGATGACGGCCCAGCTGTTGAGGGCGAGAACCCCTACACTGATCCAGACCAGGCTGAGGAGTTTGTCGCTCGCACTAACTGCACTTCTCTTGCAGTTGGCGTTGGTACCGCTCACGGCGTCTACCACGGCACTCCTCACATTGAGCAGGGTGTTCTGAAGGCAATCCGCCAGCGCCTTGATATTCCTCTGGTTCTTCACGGTACTTCTGGCGTTCCAGATGACCAGGTAGCAGAGGCAATCCAGAACGGCGTTTGCAAGGTCAACTACGCAACTGAACTCCGCCAGGTCTTCACTGCAGCCTTCATGAAGTACATGTCCGAGAACCCTGGTAACTTTGATCCAAAGAAGCCTTCCGTTCCTGGTATGGAAGCAATCACCCAGATTGTTGCAAGCCACATGGATAACCTGGGCTCTTCCCACAAGGCATAAGCGTCAAGGCATAGCCGTCGCACGTATCCTGCTCTTACAGGTAAAACATAAGGCGAGAAGATCGATTGATCTTCTCGCCTTCTTCTTAAAGGTAGAGCGTTGTTGAAACCGCAAGCCTTAGCAAATCTTGCAAATCCAGTCTGCCTCTGGAGCCTCAATCTCGCCAGACTGAATGCTGGTCAGCGTGTTACGAAGCTTGGACATAACTGGTCCAACAGCCTCCATACCAGCACCAAAGACAATCTCTTTCTGGCCGTCGACAACTTTGCCAACAGGAGAAATAACAGCAGCGGTACCGCACATACCGCACTCAACAAACTGGTCAAGCTCGTCAAAGCGAACAGGACGCTCAATAACCTTCATACCAAGCATGTCTTTAGCAACCGTTGCCAGAGAGCGGCGGGTAATAGAAGGCAAGATGGAATCAGTGTAAGACTGTGGAATAACCAGGGTTCCCTCTTTATCAACAAAGAGGAAGTTTGCGCCACTGGACTCCTCAACATAGGTACGAGAGCCAGAGTCAAGATACATACTGTCTGCAAAGCCCTGCTCATGTGCCCAGGTAGTTGGGTATAGCGACATAGCGTAGTTCAGGCCTGCCTTGATGTTGCCGGTTCCGTGAGGAGCAGCGCGGTCATAAGGAGAAACGGTCAGTGCAACAGGAGCAACACCGTTAGAGTAATACGCTCCAACTGGAGTGACCATGATGCGGAATTCATAGGTAGGAGATGGCTTAACGCCAACGGTATTGCCGGTGCCAATCATAAAAGGACGAACATACAGCGTAGCACCTGTGCCAAATGGTGGAACCCATGCTGCGTTTGCAGAAACAACCTCTTTAACAGCAGCAACAAATCTATCCTCAGGAAATGGTGGCATGACAAGACGAGATGCAGAGTCAACCATACGCTGAGCGTTAAGGTTTGGACGGAAGCATACAATATCGCCAGAGACAGTGGTATAGGCCTTTAAGCCCTCAAAAACTTCCTGGCAATAATGGAAGATGTTTGCGCATTCAGACAGTGTAATGCTGTGATCAGTGGTAAGTCCGCCCTCATCCCAAGCACCGTCTTTGTAGTGGGCAACGTAGCTGTAGTCACACTGCGTATATGCGAAGCCAAGCGCTGTCCAATCGATGTCTTTCTTCTCCACTGAGTTTGCCATGGCTTTCCTTTCTCCGTGGGTTTTAAAGAATGAACTTCATCATAAACATGCGGATATGAATACCTAGTCCTATTAAATAGTTTGTAACCGAATAGATATTTTGCGGTATAACGTACATGAGCTGAAGGGAGCAAAAATGAATATCAAACTTAAGAGGACTTACGATGCGCCAGAAGCTAACGATGGGTATCGCGTGCTGGTAGATAGACTGTGGCCTCGTGGTATCAAAAAAGAGAACCTACACGCTGATGAATGGGCTAAAACCATTGCTCCTACTACTGAGTGCAGAAAAGCATTCAACCACGATCCAGAGCGCTTTGATAGCTTTGTGTCTACCTATACAGCTGAACTTGACAGCAATCCTGACGCAGATGCCTTTGTCGAACAGCTTAAAAAGCTTGATCGATCTACCGTGACACTGCTTTTCTCGGACAAAGACACTACGTACAACAACGCAGTAGTGCTCAAAAAGTGGCTTGAGACTAAGCTTAAGTAATACGCTTACCCAGCCACGCTTACATATCTTGCAAGAAGAACTCTTGGTAGAACTTCAATTCTTCAGGAGTATCTATGCTTGATGAGAATAAAATATCAGGCTCTACGGAGCTAGTGTTCTTGTCAGCAGCAGCATCTGCAGAAGCAAGCAAGTTTGCCTGTCCAAGCAAACGCTTAAGCTGATGAGCGGCGCCTGCCCCACCGTCAAAAAATTCTACGTCTCCTAAAACAGAGCTAATTTGCTTCTTGATAAAGGGGTAATGGGTACACCCAAGAACCACAGCATCTACCTGACCAGCATAATTTCCCAAAAGCTCGGTCAGTCGTTTATGCATCTGTTCTGAATCAGCCTGACCAGATTCAATAAGCTCCACCAGGCCTTCTCCTGGAATAGAGATAACCTTTGCAGAAGGATGCAGGCGCGACTCAAGGTTGTGGTACTTCTGCAAAGAGAGCGTTGCTTTTGTAGCCAGAACAACCACTGTTCCATGGGGATATGCAGTTACTGCAGGCTTAAGAGCTGGCTCAACACCCACAATAGGTACATGAGGATAGGTTGCCCTCAGCTCGTCTGCAGCAGCAGCTGTAGCAGTATTGCAAGCTATAACCAGCGCTTTAGCACCCTCATCAATAAACTTTTTAGCAATAGTCGCAGAGCGCTGGGCAATCTGCGCTTTTGGTTTAGTGCCATAAGGAGCAAATGCAGAATCGCCAAAATAATGAAATTCCTCGTGAGGCATTTGGGCAACAAGGTGTTTAAGCACACTCATGCCACCAACGCCCGAGTCAAATACACCAATAAAATTATGAGGAGCTAAGCGAGCTTCCATTACATACCTTTCAAACTGAATGTAAAGTATTTTATACCTTTATCATTCAAAGGTTGATTTGCGTCACTCTTGGGTAGAATGCCAAAGATATGTTTTTAACGATTGGAGTTTCATGAGCAACGAAGGCAAAAAGGTAAAGGTCCACTACGTAGGCACTCTTGATGACGGAACTAAGTTTGACTCCTCCCGTGATCGCAACGAGCCACTGGCATTTACCTGCATGGCTGGTCAGATGATCCCTGGTTTTGATGAGGCTGTCAAAGATATGACCGTCGGCCAGATTGTTGACGTCCATATTCCAGCAGCAGAGGCATATGGTGAGCGCCATGAAGAGGCAGTACAGCCTGTTCCCGTAGCTCAGCTTCCAGGCTCTGAGAATCTTATTGCAGGTCAGCAGGTTACTCTGGGCACCCCTGAGGGATACCCTGTTATGGCAACCGTTGTCTCTAACGACGGCACCACTATCGTCTTTGACACCAACCATCCAATGGCTGGTAAAGACCTTAACTTCAACATTGAGCTTCTCGAGGTTGAAGAGTAATCCACTCCCCCTTTATAGGGCGAGAAGGGCGTAGGTGCTTCTGGCATCTGCGCCCTTCTTTTTTCCGGCTTGAATTCTCATTGCTAGTGCAACAACAAAAGACAAGGTAGTGACCCATGGGTCTACAATGGCGCTTACGACAACGTTCATTGAAAGGATTTCCATGGGTCACTATAGCCATCTTAGCATTGAAGAGCGCGAAGACATTATGGTCTGGTGGAAAAATCATGAAAGTATAAGCCAGATTGCTC
>JABZHN010000002.1:0-146279 GCA_015258835.1 Atopobium sp. | reverse complement strand
TATTGGAGTGGCGCATCTGTGCTATAGGGCCTCGACCGCCCAGAGAAAAACCGATGTTCGACGCCAGGCTTGCAAGAAACGCACCCTACTAGATGATCCAAGCCTTCGTGCACGTATTGTCTTTCTTATCTGTAGTCGCCACTTCTCACCTGAGCAGATTGCAGGAAGACTGCACTTAGAACTTTCATACGCTCCTGTCAGCTGTAGCACTATATATAGAGCCATACACTCAGGAAAACTAGACTGTGAACTTCCAGGTGTACAGTCTGTACGTAGAAGACTTAGACACCGAGGTAAACGACGACATACAAAACACCTCATAGAGCGCAGAGGCAAAATACGGATAACTCATGAACTTGTCGAAAGACCAAAAGAGGTTGCAGATCGCCAACGCATTGGAGACTGGGAAGGAGATACCGTCATCGGTAAAGCCAAAGGGCCACGCCTGGTCACACAAGTTGACCGTATGAGCGGCTACCTTGTTGGTGGCAAAGCTGCATCAGGGTCTAGTGCTGATGTCAATGTAGCTATACAGCAAGCTTTGAGAGGTGAGGTAGTAAAAACCATAACGCTTGATCGTGGATCTGAGTTTGCTCGTGCAGCAGAGCTTCAAGAAGCTATTGGAGTAAGTATCTACTTCTGTCTTCCACATCATCCCTGGCAAAGAGGTACCAATGAAAATACTAACGGTCTCATCAGAGAGTATTTTCCAAAAGGTACAGACCTCTCATCGATTAGTGATAGAGAGATTGAGGCAGTATATAATGAACTCAATTTAAGGCCACGTAAGCGTCTGGGTTGGAAGTGCCCTTGGGAAGTCTACCATCACCAAACGTTGCACTTGCTTTGACAATTCAAGACTGAAAAGCCCTTATCGGCCAGTTTTTTAGAAACTGATTTTCCAAAGAGTGTCACATCTTCTCCGATTCGTATCCCGTATAGAAGGGTCAAGCAAGTGTCGCATGAATTTCATTATATACAAGACAGCTTTATTTAGAATCAGTTGAAGGACACACGTAAGATGGAGAAGTTGGAGTTTAAATGCACTTTACTCGAATATTCCTCTCCACAATCGCTTATGCCCCCAAGGTATCGATCGGAATAACATATATCCCATCCGAGCGCCGTCTACGCGCCATCGTCCCTTTACCGAGCAGTACAGCCATAAAGCTAGGCTTAGGATTTCTTGCTGCAGGATTAGCAGCCACCTTTCTCGCAACTCTTATGAGATTCGCAGCCGCATCTTCCACTTTAGATTCCCCCATCTTGATTTCAATGGCTGCCCATCGACCATCCGTCAATTCAATAATGGCGTCAACCTCAAGCCCATCGGCGTCCGCATAATATCGTAAAGATCCCCCATACGACTTAGGCAAAGCGGAAACGTAAACGGACAAATCATGAATGCAGAGTGACTCAATCAATAAACCAAAAAGCTGTCCGTCTTTAAGTAAGCGTGAAGAGTCGACACCTAATAAACTGGCCACGAGAGACGTATCGCAGAAATATCGTTTTGGTTTCGTGCGCAGCCTTGACTTTGACCTGATTGGCGCATCCCAGCCCGAGAGCTCCTCAATAAAATAGTTGCGTCTAAACTCTTCAAGGTATGAGGATATGGTCCCATCCACCGGAGCTATATTGTCAAAGGCAGCAATATCATCTCTCACGGTACCCAGCGTTGCACTCGTTGCTACATTTCGTGCAAGAGATGCAGCTATGCGGCGGGACAGAAGTGGACTTTTCCCCGCGCGAGGCATGCTTACATCAAAAAGTGCATTAAGATACTCATCGGTAACGGCCCTTGGATCCGCCAATTTTTTTGTTTGAAGAGCCGGCCACCCACCGCGGCATACAATATTGGCTAAATCGGTGAGATCAATATGAGATTGCGCCGGCTGGAAGGAATCTTCAAAGAGTCCCAAAAGAGATACTGCTCCCGTAGAATCTCCAGTCTCTGCAAGACTCATAGTATGCATACGCAACCGTGCAATGCGTCCTGCTCCACTATGTCTTTTTTCATCCTCGGGAGGAGTGGAGGAGCCTGTCAAAATAAACTGTCCCGGCTTATTTGCACTATCATCAATCCTATGACGTACAATATTCCATATAGCAGGTATATCTTGCCACTCGTCAATAACATGAGGGGTATCACCAACAAGAGCAAGCTGTGGATCATCCATATAGATCTGTTCGGATTCATCCACACGTGTCACACTCTCGCCAAATGACTGTGCCGTCCAGGATTTCCCCGACCAACGAGGACCACAAAGTTCTATACCACCAAAGGTATCCAGAAGGACCTGCACCTGTGAATCAATAATACGAGGAATGTATGTTTCCGGCTTAAACTTTGAATATCTCATAAGACCCCCTTCCTCGTAAGAACTATTGTAATGCCTGATGATAGCACAAATTCAACTCTTCATTTATGATTTTCGAGGATTTCCATTTATGATTTTCGAGCTAACTCAACTATGTTTTTCGAGCCATTACATTGATGATTTTCGAAGGATTAACCGCAGTGAGGGTTCACTGAACACCATTGCTCTTTCTAAAGTCCACCGGCGAGAAGCCCTTGTTCCTTCGAAATGCTTCCGTGAACGCACCCGGTTTGCGGTAACCGACCGCCTTACCGACGCTTGCAATCGGAAGATCGGTTTCCTTGAGCAGCCGAACAGCCTCTTCCATTCGTTCCCGTATGACATACGCAGAAGGTGAAAGCCCCGTCGCGGTTTTGAACAGCCTTTTCAGCTTGGTTTGCCCGATGTACAGCTCTGAGGCAAGCCGTGCACAGGAGAGGTCTCCACTCAGGTTGTCGGCAATGTAGGCACTGATATGGCAGATAGCGCGTGTATCATCCTGAGACAGAGCCTTATGTTCTTCGCTTCCATCTTCTCGGGTAGCGTATTCCATAACAAGAGCGACAGCCTCTGCAATCACGCCCTCATAGAACAGCACCGCGGCAATTCCCTTGCCCTGATACGCACGTGCCTTGCGGAGCAGATCGACAAGTTCGGGAAGATCATGTTTTCCGTCAACTTTGATAAAGGCTTCCCGGACATCTCTGATATCCCCAAACCTGCTTTGTAGATAATCCCGATAGTAGTCGGGAGAAATAGTGATAGACGAAGCCCTTGCTACGGCCCCTTTTGAGAATCGCATCTCATATTCTTCATTCTCACCCCCAAGATATACCATGATGGCCCCCGGAGCGAGCGGCGCACCCTGACGTTGCACCATACCCTTGACATCATCGTAGCATCCCAGGCAGATGTGCTCGGTACAGCGGTACCGCATGATCCCGCTTTTTGCAAAGTTCATCCTGAATGCATTCACGGCAAAAAGACTTCCGCGAAAGTACGCCCAGTACTCACCGGATCCCAGCTCATTTTCAAAGGTGTGTAGGACGCCTTCAGGGCCATAACCACGAACTTCCTTCAAAGGCTTGAGATCCCATCCCTGAAACGCCCCACGGTAAAGATCTGTCTCAATACTTTTCATCTTCCTTCCTTTCCGCTCGTCCGGTTCCCAGGCTTCTTCCTTGATCAGGCCTTCTCATTCCGTATAGGGACGCATCTCATCAATGCAGTTGTCAGGAACATGCTGTTTATCCATTATAAAGCAGAGTTTCCTATAGCTAACAATTGATCGGCGAATCGATCGATGTGCATCGATATAAAGAGTCGACAGTAAGGAGGATCATCTATGAAAGCAGAAGTTGAAAGCTCCAAAAATACCAGGTGGGTCATGCGCGACGTCCTTACATTTGTAATATTCAATCTCATCATCATGATACTTATCACGGTGGCAAAAGTAGTCGAAGACATGCTGTTGGCACCACAAAATACGTTCTTCGTCGGATCATGGCTGTTTCCGTTACTGGCAACACCGTTCTATCTCGTCATGGCCGATCGCATCGGCAAACGTGGCGTACTTTCCGGATCGATCCTCATATTTGGTGTCCTCTACACCTTCATGGGCGGACCCTACTGTGCACCGGTCGCTATTGTGGGCGCAGTCATAGGCGAGCTGGTTATGTGGGGTAAAGATTCTTATCACGATATCAAACGCGTCATCGGCGGCTATATCGTCTATTGGGTGACGTTTGGTTTTTATGGAATCATACCGTATGTACTGTTCAGAGAAGCCTACATGAAACAGTTGGAAACCTACTACAATGCCGCCGACGTTACCGCGATGATCGCCCAATATACCGAACTCCCCTGGATCCTTCTGATGATGGCTTTGTTTGCAGCGGGAACGATCGTTGGCGGCCTTATTGGATCAAAATTCTTGAAAAAACACGTCCGTAAAGCGAAAATCGCATGAACGACATGGAAGAGACGGACATCAAGTGCGGTCTTCTCGGCCTTGATCCAAGAACACATCTGTTGTCGTTCTTTCTTGTGGGGATCGTATCCATGCTGATAGTGAACCTCCTTGAGACGGTGCTTTTACAGGCATTCGCTACAGCTTATCTCGCCGCAAACGGACGGACGAGAAGTGCGACAAGGACCTGTGTGAGCTTCATAGTCATATGCGGCCTGAGCTTTCTTCCCCTCCCAGGGCTGTACGGAGTTCTTTTTGTAAGCATGCTGCACATGATTCCCCCGTTTACGACCGGCTGCGCGTTCTTCTCGCTTTCTCCTTCGGCGATCATGTGCGCACTCGACCGGTGGCATCTCCCGCAAAAATTCCTCGTTGGGATCTGCATGATATTCAGATTTGCCTCGATCCTTCCGTTTGAGATGCGCTCAATACTTCGCGGAATCCGCATGCGGGGCATCTTCCCCAGCTTACTGGGTATTGTGAGACACCCCGCACTCGCATACGAATGCTTTTACACGCCGCTTGTCATGCGCTCGCTGAGACTCTCAAACGAACTCGCCGCATCGGCCGAACTGCGAGGGATTGGGATAGGTACAGGACGAACGTCGGTATATCACGTGGGATTCACCTTGCGCGACGCAATGTGCGCTCTTGTTGTAACTGCAGCCGTCGCCGGCATATATGCGTTGGAGGCGGTTTTGTGAGAGGTACGGAAACCGTCGCTTTGAAGAACGTTTCGTTTTACTACCTCGACGAGTCTGAGCTTTCAGATGAAACATCAGCTGATAGTGAGGTATCAGCCGGCAGATACGAATCTACGGAAAGCTGTGTACAGGATATCTGCCTCAACATCCCGGCAGGCTCATGCACCGTGCTCTGCGGACGCTCCGGCAGCGGAAAATCAACGGTTCTGCGCCTGATCGACGGCCTCGCAGGAACCTTCTTTCCCGGCGAGAAGAGCGGAGTGGTCCTTGTACACGGAACGGACGTGTTTGATCTGTCCCCGCGCAATCGCACGAAAAGCATAGGCGTAGTCACACAAGATCCGAGAAGTCAATTCTTCATGGGGACGGTAGGCGACGAAATTGCATTTTCCCTGGAAAATCTGGGTACTGATCCCTCAGATACGATCAAGTTTGTCCAAGAGGCGGCAACACTCAGCGGTGTCAGCCGACTTCTTGCCGAGAAGCTCACCGAGCTCTCAAGCGGACAAAAACAGCGCGTCGCTCTTGCGGCTGCAATAGCCAACCGTCCGCAGATCCTGATACTTGACGAACCCACTTCAAATTTGGATGCAGAGGGGTCTCAGTCGCTTATCAAGATCCTCGGAGAGCTTAAAAGAAACGGCGTGGCACTGATCATCTCCGAGCATAGACTCCATCAATTTTTGCCTGTAGCCGATGAGTTTGTATATCTTCAGGAAGGACGCATAGCCGCTCGGTGGGATGTCGAGAAGTTCACGTCTCTTTCCGAACACGAAACGGCAAAGTTTGGGCTTCGACACCCCGACATGAAATCCGACTCTGAAATCAAATCCTATCCCGCAAAGGATGCGGACGGTTGGCACATGACAGATGTGACCTATCTATACCCTTCAACAAAACGCGGAATCAAGGGCATTACCGCTGAATTTCCATTCGGATCCGTAACGGTCATATGTGGTGAAAACGGAACAGGCAAAACTACGCTCGCAAAAGTCCTTGTAGGAGCCGCTCGAGAGCAGAGAGGCATCGTCGCCAGAAACGGGAAACATCTTTCCCGTAAAGAACGCCGCCTCCTCAGCTACTTTGTCATGCAGGACGTTGACTATCAGCTGTATGCCGGCAGCGTAGCGGACGAAGTGGTGCTTGGCCGACAGGTGGATGATGCACTCAAGGCACGCGCCTGGGAGGCACTGACAGCTTTTGGTCTGACGGATTTGGCCGACCGACATCCGGCCAGTCTTTCCGGCGGGCAGAAGCAGCGCGTCATACTTGCAACGGCATACTGCTCAGATGCCGAGCTTATTGTACTTGACGAGCCCACAAGCGGACTTGACGGACACGGGATGCACGAGGTGGTGCATTGGTGCCGCAAACTTGCATCCGAGAAAAAAGCAGTTGTGGTTATAACGCACGACGAACTGTTGGCGCAACTGGCAGGCGATTACATCGTTGACTTGTCATTGCAGAAAAGAAGTTGATGTCTCCATGAGTCACATTACGCCAAAAGACCGGACGGCACGTCCCAGTGCATTTTCAAAGCTTTTCTATTTTATGCGGCCCGACAGGAATCGAATGCTCTTCTCGCTTCTTCTAGCATGCATAGGCGAGGCGGCAGGCATGGTTCCTTATATTGTCGTTGCCTTACTTGCCGCGGGATTGGCGGAAGGGACGCTCACGCTTGAGTCAGCTGCTCTCCTATCAGCCGCAGCAGCAGCGGCCCAGATTGCAAAGTTCCTGTTCACCTGGCGCTCTTCCATGATCAGCCACGGGATCGCCTTCAAGGCTCTACGCACCATGCGTGAGCAGATGGCAGAGAAGATGGCTCGTGTGCCCATGGGGACCATCGTCGACACGCCGACGGGCACGTTCAAGAACCGGTTCGTAGACAACGTGAACCAACTTGAGGACGCCATTGCGCACTTCATGCCCGAGCTTCCAAGCACGGTATTTGCGCCGCTTTTGGCAATGATCATCGTATTCGCCATCAACTGGCGTATGGGACTTGCCGGGATTGCCACGATCCCCTTATGCCTGCTCTTCTATCTTGGCATGATGCGGGACTATAAGCCCAAAATGGCCCGCTATATTGCGAGCGAACAGCGGATGAACTCAACGCTGGTAGAGTATGTCAACGGTATCCAGGTAATCAAAGCGTTCGGACGCACCGCATCCTCATACGGCTCGTTTTCCGAGGCGGTAGCCGAATATCACGACTCCACGCTTGCATGGTTTCACCAAAGCTGGATATGGATGGCGGCGATACGGGCTATCGTCCCCTGTACGCTGCTCTTCTCGTTACCGCTCGGCGTTTGGCTGCTTTCGGTCGGACGGATCACATTACCTGCCTTCATGGTGTGCATCACCATCCCATTGGGATTCATCGGAGGAATACTCAAGTTCTCCCAGGCGGCAGGCCAAATTTCACGTATGGATACCTGCCTGAACGTAGTCTGGGACTTTTTAGGAGAGCCTGAGCTCTCACGGCCAAGTGAGCGCGTAATGCTTGACGGCAAGTCATTCACTTTTGAGAACGTCTCTTTTTCTTATCATGAGGGTACGGAGGTGTTGCACGATATCAACTTTAAGACGGAGCCGGGGCAGATCACGGCTATCGTAGGACCCAGCGGATCGGGCAAATCAACGGTAGCTAAGCTTATGGCCGGTTTCTGGGATGTACGTTCCGGATGCATTTCATTCGGCGGTACCGATGTGCGAGACATTCCCTTCGAGCAGCTTATGGAGCACGTCTCGTATGTGGCACAGGACACGTTTTTGTTTGATAGGACCATCGCCGACAACATCCGCATGGGCATGCCGGATGCAACCGATGAAGAGGTCGAGACTGCTGCACGTGCAGCCGGCGCTCATGAGTTCATCAGCCGGCTTCCTCAAGGGTATCGCACTCCTGCCGGTGAGGCAGGTGCAAGGCTTTCCGGCGGCGAGCGCCAACGCATCACCATTGCCCGCGCCATCTTAAAAGATGCTTCCATCGTCATTCTTGATGAGGCCACTGCCTATGCCGATCCTGAAAACGAAGCTTTGGTAGAGCGAGCCTTGAGCAAGCTTGTAGCAGGAAAAACACTTGTTACTATCGCCCACCGCCTATCAACGATCACAGGCGCCGACCAGATCCTCGTCATGGACGGCGGACGCATCGTTGCGCGCGGACGTCACGGTGAATTGCTGAAAACCTGTCCTTTGTATGCTCGCATGTGGAAAGAACATATGAGCTCTACCGTCAACGCAGAAGAGGAACCCTCATGTTTGCAATAATGAAACGCATCCTTGACTTGGCCGGAAGCTTCTCACCGGCATCACGCCGCAGCCTCATGGCAGGCATGGTCTGTAATGTCATTAAAGCGTTCTTCATGTCCGGAATGCTCATAGCGGTATGGTGGGCCCTTGAGATGCGAAGTCACCTGAGCGCAGGAGTTGCCCTACAATGTTTAGGGATCCTCGCCATCAGCGTAGCGGGTCAGTTTGCCTTCCAATATCTCGTGGACATACAGATGGACGCCGAGGGGTTCCACATCTTCCGTGATCTGCGGCTACGGGTGGGCGACCGCTTAAAAGGCGCTCCCATGGGCTACTTCTCAGAGCAGCGTCTCTCGGCGATAACCACCACACTCACTACCACGGTGCACCAACTCGAAGAGTTCATGACCATCTGTCTCACGGGACTCTCGGGCGGCGTAGCCATGGCAGTGATCATGAGTCTGTTCTTCCTGTTTCAAGCGCCACCGGTTGCCTTCATTACCTTTGTCGGCATTGCCGTAGGCCTTATTGTTTTGGATTGGCTGAGAAGACGCTCGACCGCCGTCACACGGGAGGTCACTGCCGCACAGGAGGAAATGACTGACAAGGTGATCGAATACGTCTGCGGCATGGCTGTATTGCGGGCATTCGCGACACCCGATGACGCACTTGCCGCAGCAAAGGCATCCTTTGAGCGGAAACGCCAGGCAGATTACGATCAAGAGCAGGCGGCACAAGGTATCCTCAAGCTCTATGCGCTCGTGTTCAACCTTGCAAGCTGCGGAGTTCTTCTCGCCGCATGCGCACTATATCTGACAGGCGCTCTGTCTCTCTCATGGGCGCTCACGCTGCTGGTTGCCGCTTTTATGATCTACGGAGAGCTTATCAGCGCGAACAACAGTGCGTTTCTCACCAAGAAGATCGAAGGAGAGCTTAACCGCATTGACGAGGTATGTTCAGTGCCAAAGCAAGACCTTACGGATGAGACGCTCTCACCCGACGGATTTGCCCTGGCCATGGAAGATGTCTCATTCGGCTACGGAGACGGTCGTCGTGTCATAGACGGAGTAACGCTTTTTATTCCCGAAGGCTCAACCTGCGCACTTGTCGGCCCGAGCGGCTCGGGTAAAACGACGCTGGTGAATCTGCTTGCGCGCTTTTGGGATGTCGATAAGGGTCACGTTACCATCGGCGGCATTGATGTCCGCGAGGGAACGGCGGAAAGCCTGCTTGCAAACATATCGATGGTGTTCCAGAGCGTATACCTGTTCAATGACACCGTCGAGAATAACATTCGCTTTGGTCGCCCCGATGCACCGCGCGAAGAGGTCATCGCCGCAGCAAAACGCGCACGCTGCCATGATTTCATTATGGAACTTCCTGACGGCTACGACACGGTGCTTGAGGAAGGTGGGGCAAACCTTTCCGGTGGAGAGCGCCAGAGAGTATCCATTGCACGCGCCATCATGAAGGATGCGCCGATTGTCATCCTTGACGAGGCTACGAGCTCGGTCGACCCGGAAAACGAGCACCTGCTTATGCAGGCAGTAACGGAACTGACACGAGGAAAGACCCTTGTTACCATTGCACATCGCCTGAACACGGTGCGCGATGCTGACCAGATCCTTGTGATCGACGGCGGGCGCATCGTTCAGCGTGGTACACATAATGAGCTAATGAAGGAGGCTGGTATCTACCGGCGCTTTATCGAGATGCGCCGGGAAGCTGCTGGATGGCGTATCATACGCTCTTAAACTTCATGGCTACAACTCTATTGTCACTTATAACTTTTCGTCACAGTGGCAATTGCCGCATCCGTCTCTCCAGCAACTGTCTGTAAGAGTGCACGGTCTGCTTTGGCACCTCCACGGCGAGACCATTCGCACAAGGTTTCAACCCAGTACATTACCATGGCTGACGCCTTAAGGTGCATTGAGAAAGCATCATCATGTGCCGTACGTAGTGAAATTTTGGAAGTTCTTCTCTACATACAAGCTTCTCAAGAATTTTCTCAAGCTTTTCAAGGTTTTTACCCTGCTTTTTTGCGCCAAATAGACAACAAAAGAGCTTGGTTGCATGCAACCAAGCTCTTTTACATAACAAGTTATGAGGGGCCAATACCTTAGCTTAGGACAACTCCTCCAAGCCAACCCCACCTTGGAGTACTCAAAGCACCAAGCTGAGAAATCCAAGAACTCAAGCTCTGGCTTCTTACAATACCAGAGAGGCAGTGCCTGACCATGCCGCCACCAATGTAAATGCCAACGTGGCCGTAAATCAGAGCTGCAGCAGAACCACCAAGGGTTGGAACAGCAATAATCATGCCAGGCTCAATAGCGCTCTGATCAGTAGAGTAGCACCAGGAATAGTACATATCACAAGCGTTGCCATAGAAGGTGCCAACACCTGCGTTTGAGAAGACATTAGAAACCCAAGCAGCACAGAAGCCAGCACCGGTAGATCCGGTATAGCCTGCAGCATTAACAACTGCAGCAGCAGAACCAGAACCAGCAGAAGAGGTTCCTCCTCCGCCACCGCCACCAGAGTAGCTACTACCGCCACCGCTGTCGCTTGATGCAGCAGCACGCTGAGCGGCAACACGCTCTGCCTCCTGCTGAGCGGCAAGAAGTTCAGAATCACGCTGAGCGATAAGCTCTTTTACGTTGTCATCAAGATTTGCAACAACGTTTGCAGCGTCCGCCTGACGAGCAGAAATATCATTAAGCTGAGACTCCTGAGAAGCACGGAGATTCTCAAGTTCAGCCTTCTTATTCTCTAGCTCGGTCTTCTCGGACTGAAGAGCAGCCTTATCAGACTCAAGAGCGGCCTTCAGGTTCTTAACTTCCTCAATCATCTTCTGATCGGACTCAGAAATCTTATCGAGGTAGTAAATATTAGAAGTGAGCTCCTCAAAGCTTGCAGAAGAAAGAATCATCTCCAAAGCACCAGCTGGGCCAGCCTTATAGTTGCTGGACATACGAGCGCCAAGTTCTTTTCTCTTCTCGGCAATCTGAGTTTCCTTTTCAGAAATCTCTTTCTGCTTAGCATCAATCTGATTCTGCTTATCTGTAATCTGATCAGAAATAGCGCCAATCTGAGAGTTAGTGTCATTGAGGCTTGCCTGCATGTTGGAGACTTCATTAGAAATCTCATCGAGCAGCTTCTGAGCAGCATCGTAATCGCTACGAGCAGCATCAATCTGAGCCTGAGTAACACCAAAAGCAGGACGGGTGTTGATCAGGGATGCAGTAACGGCAGCGGCAGCAATGCCCATGCCGGCAAAAATCTTAAGAGCATCACGACGATTGAAAAGAGCAGCGCTCTGCTCCTCAATGGTTGTGCTTTGCTGTTTCTTTAAACTCATAAGGGTCTCCTAGAACGTTTAGTAGTACGGTGTGACCTTTGAGAGACTATTCTACCCGAGATACACGATGATATTCAAAAAGATACGTAATTTACAAACTCTCCGAAACGAATTTTGGAGAGTTTTGGCTCTAAATTGTGAGGTCAGAGATAGGATTTAGCGGTTTTCAATATGTGCAACATTTTTTATTGATATGGTAATCCTACCATCAGACTCATGAGAAAATTCTAGGTAACCTGGACGATCCGTTAGGTTTGAGGGGAATGAAATCTCAATTCCTGTATCAGTGCGAATCTTATGATTCTTTGCAATTCTGTTAGCAACACCGCGTTTAACAGGAACTTCTTCAGGGAGCTCTCTGCTTGCCACCTGAGCCTCGTACTTTTCCTGAATCTCAGGACGCTCCTCAAAGATGCGCTTACCAACCTTGATAGGATCAACTACCTCTTCTACCTCTGCTGCTTCTGCAACAGCAGCCTTAGCACGAGACACCTCAACAGCAGGCTCAAGACCATATTCTTCTGCCAAGTCTTGAACAATAACAGTTACCTCGCCAATAACCTCATGGCTTGATGCTTCTGATGAGCACTCAAGGAAGAGCTCTGGGATGATGAACTTTCCCTCTCCTGCTACAGAGCGATCATGATCGTGGAAATCAATAGCCCCTGTATCCAGGTCAATGACCGCATACGAATCAACCTTTTGCGTAGGAGATGGCAGCGTTGCATCTTGGCGCAAAATCTCATTTGCAGAACCGTTGACGTCATGAATAAAGGCCTGCTTGCGCGGAAGAAGCACAATGGCAAAAAGACGTCTTCCCTCACCCTCAAATGCCTCAGCCTGAGCATCCTCATCGTCTGCAGCAGCGCTGGCAAGAGCCTGACCAGCATCGGTATCAATGTAGTCCACAACTAAAAGATCGCACTGCTCAACGTCATCTGCGCGACGAAGCTCTTCCCAGAACCACTGAGCAATCTGATGAGAAAACTCTACAAACTCAACGTCTCCGTGGGCATACTCCTGAAGACCTCCAGCAAAATTACTGGTAGGAGCAAACTCTCCATGTCTAGACTCTGGATTTGCCGTAATTTTACGCAGTCTACGCTGTACGTATGACTTTGTCTGACGATCATCTAAATCCAAGGTAGATTGAGAGAAATATTTAGTTCCCGTCTCAAAATCAAAGACGTGAAGAATTGCCTTAGTAACTCTAAGCATGTAAAACCTCGTTTATTGCAGATGTTTTGCTGGCAAGAAACCCTAGTGCTTGACGCACATCAGAGGATCACCAATCTTAACCAGTGGACGACCACCAATCAGTGTTCCGGACTCACCAATAAGATCAATGCGCTCATACTGATCTGCATTAACAACGGTAACAACTACCACGTTCTCATATCCTGCTTCTTCAATAGCAGCGGCATCAAATGAAATCAGTGGAGTACCGGCCTTGACCTCATCGTTAGCGTGAACGTAACGGGTAAAACCCTTACCGTTCATCTCGATGGTGCCAACACCAATGTGAATCAAAATCTCAATACCAGTATCAGTGGTAAGGCCAATTGAGTGATTGGTTACGTTAGTTGCAGTAACGCGAGCATTGCAAGGAGTATAGACGCAATCAAGACCAACAGGCAAAATACCATAGCCCTGGCCAAAGAGACCGCTTGAGATTACCTCATCGTGAACCTCTTGTACGCTTACCAGGACACCAGAAACTGGTGCATAGATAGTGTCTTCCCTGGTAGCAAATGTAGCCTTTTGAGGCTGCTCTGTTCCATTAGAAGGAACAAACACATTTTTAACCTTTGACCAAAGACCCATGATGCCTCCTTGAGTATGTGCTCTGCACAGATACCATCTGACATAACGTTTCCATTTTACCTAAGCGAGAAGGACGAATGCTCCACAGAGGAACATCCGTCCTTCTTTCACGAATTTACAACACGGCGTCGCAACTTACTGCATTCTCTTGGCACCTCTAAAGATGATCGAACGTGCAGCAAAAAAGGTAACCAGGAAGTATCCGCCATACAAAGCAGCTACTACTGCAACCACTCCACCAATGCTGCTAGCTACATCAAAGTTGCCAATCGACTTAATGACAGAAACCATAATGGACATCGCACAAGTAGCGTGCGCAGCTGCCATAAGCAGTGGGAACAGGAAGTACACACCAATCTGAACAAAGAGTGCGCGACTTGCAAGGCCCTTCTCGGCACCAAGTTCTGCAAGAACTTGATACGCACGAGCGTTGTCCGATGCCTCGGAGAGCTGCTGAAGTGCCAGAATAGCGGCGCACGCAATGAAGAGTACCAGGCCAATGTACAGCGCCAGATACGTCACAATACCAGAGAATCCAGCAGTCGATTGAATGTACTCGGAAGCGGTGACCACAAGCATTAAAGAATAAGGATCGGAATCGCTACCAGTTACGGCGCCATCACCAAAGTACTGCTTAATTTGACCCTGGAACTGCGTTTCAGAAGCATCGCCTGGGGTTTGATAGTTGCCTAAGATATATGAGTTGGTCAAAACAACGCTTGAAGGGAAGCTTTGATCAGCAACAACCACAATTCCAAATGCTGGCATAAGTGCAGGTCCACCTTGTGTTTGGGCAATATCAAGCGTTCCACCAACAGCATGAAGTTTGTGACCCTCAATGGTGAGTTCAGGATTATTAGCAAGAGAATCCTGCCAGTATTTTGTGAGATTAGTATCAAGCGTCCAAACCATATAGCCGTCAGTACCAAAGTCAACAGGCTCAAGACCAGATGCAACACGCAGTTTGTTGTACTGAGAAGCTCGCATCAGAGTTACGTTTTTCTGCGCAGGATCTTCCTGGCCACTATAGCCGGTAAAGTAATCACTAAAGCGCTTGCCTGTTACAGCGTCAATAGAGCCATACGTAAAACTAGGCGTTGTTGGATCACTTTGAGCAAAGTATGTATCTACCTGGAAGGCATTTTTGATAGTTTTATCCCACTCTGGATCTAGCTTCTGCACTACAGAGAGATAGTCATATGAATCCGCTGGACCAGGGGTATAACTGCGCTCTGAGCCTGGATTGATCGATACAGAAACATCGTACGTTTTAAGCTTGGAGAAACTGACGTTCAAAGAGTCAACAAGCGAGAAACCCGTACCAAGTCCACAGACTGCCACAAAGAGCATGGCGCAGACTAGAGAGATAGAAACCCAAGCAGTATTTACGCGGGCATTAAACTGACGCAGGATAAATGAGTGAAGACCCTTGTAGTAGAAGCCCTTCTGCATCTGCATGAATCTGAGCAAAAAACCAGAGATTGAGAAGAAAAAGAGTGCTGTGCCCACAGATACCAAAGCAGTAGCTATGGCAAACTCGTCATCTATCTGTTTTAAACCATTGTGCTGAAGCAGGATATAGGAATAAGCAATGATTCCAAGAGAGGCCAAGAAGAGCAGTACTGAAACGGTAAGGTTTCTTACCTTGACGGTCTGAGTTACTTTGTCTGCGTTAAGAAGGTCAATAAGCTTATAGCGGGACACCGTGGTGACGTTAAAAATCAGCGCAACCACAAACATGACCACAAAGTAAATAACCGTTTGAATCAACGCAGCTTGCGAGAAGACAAATTTAAATGAATCAAGAGTCGTATTGAACATGTGGGCCGTTGCAAACATCATAAATTGAGAGATAAAAATACCTGCAACAAGTCCAACTACCAGAGCGAGAAAACCAACAAACAGTGTCTCAATACTCATAATCTTAGAGACATTTCTCTTGGTCATGCCCAGTATCTGATACATGCCAAATTCTTTTTTCCTACGACGAATCAGAAATTGATTAGCGTAGACAACAAGAAATCCCATAATTACAGCAAGAAAAACGCTTACTCCAGAGATGGTGTTACTTAAGAGTTGAACAATGTTTCTCTGGTCTTCAGAAAGATCCAACACCATAGATTGCTGAGTAATTGAATTGAAGGAATAAAACAGCGCAACGCCTACTGCCAATGTCAGAAAGTAAATGCTGAAATCGCGCAGTGATTTCTTGACGTTACCAAGCGCGATTTTACTGTACATCAGCACCCTCCCCTCCCAGGAATGAAACAACATCCATGATCTGGTCAAAGAACTGCTTACGGGGTTTCTCGCCTCGGACTATCTCATTGAAGATGCGACCATCTTTAATGAAAATAACGCGATGAGCGTAAGAAGCTGCATATGAATCGTGAGTGACCATAGCAATAGTTGCGCCATTACGATTGAGGTTCTCAAGGCTTTCAAGCAGCGTGCGGGCGTTCTTTGAATCAAGCGCGCCGGTTGGCTCGTCTGCAAGGACAAGCGAAGGGTTAGTAACAATTGCTCGAGCAGCAGCAACGCGCTGACGCTGACCACCGGACATCTCGTAAGGGAACTTGTCCAGCACCTCAGTAATCTGAAGCAGCTTGGCAACGTTTTCTACGCGCTCCAAAACTTCCTGAGCGCGGACGTGACCAATGGTTAGTGAGAGCGCGATATTCTCGCGAGCAGTAAGGCTATCAAGCAAGTTGGCGTCCTGGAAAATAAAGCCCAAGCGGTCACGTCTAAAGGCAGAAAGCTCTGCACCGCGCAGTCTGGAAAGCTCTTGGTCATCAATAAAGATGTGGCCCGCAGATGCCTGGTCAATGGTAGAGATACAGTTCAAAAGAGTCGTTTTGCCAGAGCCAGAAGGTCCCATGATGGCAATGAACTCACCGCGAGCTACAGAAAGATTAATGCCGTCTAGCGCCTTGGTAATATTTCCACGAGTTCCATAGTACTTCTCGAGGTTTTGACAAACCAAAACGGTGTGAGGCTTAAGTGCTGAAGATTGTCCAGCCACAACAGTTGGCTGAGTTGGAGTTACTTGAGTAGCTGCCATGTTGCGTCCTTTCATTGGAGGCGAGTAAATCTTGAGATATATAATCCCGCACTACCGTTTACGTTGCCATCGATTGACCTTACGGAAACCTTACGCTTTTCTCACTTTGATGTGTCAAAATATCACTACCAAGCATACGGGAGGGGCATGCTATGCAGTTAGTAATTAAAAGATTTGGGCAGCTTACCGCTAAAGAGTTATATCAAATTCTTTCTCTAAGAGCAGAAACGTTTATTGTTGATCAGCAGATTATGTACAACGATCTTGATAACGTTGATCAAGTTTCTACCCATGTCTTTTATCAGGATACTGACTCGGTGGCTGCATATTTGCGCATCATTGATGCAGGACAGTCATACAACTCCCCTCTTATTGGCCGCGTATGTGTCAGTAACAAAGGTGCTGGTATTGGCTCAAAGCTGCTGCACGATACCCTTGATTACCTGGCACAAGAAAGTAGTGCTTCCAAGGTGTTAGTTGAGTCGCAACTCAAAGCCCAGCCCTTCTACGAGCGCGCTGGATTTACGCAGGTATCTTCTAAGGTACTTGATCACTTTGGCGTCCTCCACCATGTGCTTTCTCTTGACCTTGATGCATATCGTCAGACGAGAAATGCGGTCAGTATTGATGATGCTACTGTGTCTATTCGACCTCTTGAAGCAACCGATTTGCGCACACTGCAGAAGCTTAGCGTTGAGACATTTGTAGACACTTTTATTGACTCAAATACAGCAGATGATTTAGCAAGTTGCATGGACTCGCTCTACAACATAGAAAAGCTTGCCCGTGAGCTTGCTGCTAAACACTCATATTTCTATTTTGTTGAGGTAGAAGGTCAAGTAGCTGGCTACCTTAAGCTCAATACGCGTTATGAGCAAACCGAGGGTCAGCGCGATGACTCACTTGAAATTGAACGCCTGTATATCCTTCCGCGTTACAAAGGCCTACACCTTGGATCAAAGCTCATGAAATTTGCCCTTGATTTAGCAAAAGAGAAGGGTAAGAAGCGCGTGTGGCTGGGTGTTTGGGAACACAATGAGCCTGCTAAGGCATTTTATTCACATTGGGGATTCAAGCGTTTTAGTCAGCATACCTTCCCAGTAGGAAGCGATCCTCAAACGGATGAATTGTGGGAGCTTCTAATATAGAACTAGCACAATTGCTGTTAAAAGCTACAGCTTCATTTTAAATCCGTAAAAGACTGGTTGAACGTAATAGAAAAGATTGAGCCTTTACCAATTGTACTGCTCACAGCCAGCTTAAGGCCCATTTTCTCACAGAGCTCATAGCAGAGATAGAGACCCATACCGGTAGACTTGGCATACTTGCGTCCATTTTGACCGGTGAATCCTTTATCAAAAATACGGGCAAGATCCTCTTCAGGAATACCGATGCCATTATCTTTAATAAAGAGAGTAGTTGAAGTAGTTCCCTCACGTGGCTCTGAGACAGAAGCAGAAATCCAAACGTTCTTCTCGCCAGGTGCAAGCTCTGGATTTGAATACTTTGCAGCGTTAATGAGGAGCTGTCGCAAAATAAACTCAAGCCACTTTGGATCAGCCTTGACCACGTGGGCCAAGTCATCAAAATGCGGAGAAACACCAGCGTCAATGAAGACACGGGCATTGTTTTTAAGGGCATCTTTGACAATGGACTGCAAATTGACATCTCTAATAGAAAAATCTCGATCTACAGATGCACTGCGAGCATAAAAGAGCGCTTGCTCTACGAGCGACTCAATCTTAGTGAGCTGTGTTTGCACGTCATCCATAGGCAGCGATGGATTATTTTGAGCAACCAAATGAGCTGCGGCGATGGGAGTCTTAATCTCATGCACCCACATTTCAATGTACTCGCGATATTCCTTTGATCGCATATGCTCATCAGCAAGCTGGTCCATCATGGACTTAGACATGCTTAAAAGTGCGTCTTTAAAAAGCTGTTCTTCCAGCGTTGAAGGCGTGTCCAGCATGGCAGGGACTAGGTAGCTTTCTTTATCAGTTGCCGCTAAATTATCAGCAAGCTGCTGGTAAAACCAACGACGATGAAAATAGTCAGCTAGAAGTGCAGCTGCTCCCACTACCCATAAAACCAAAATACAGTAGGCAATAGCAAACGCGTTAAGCCCAACGCCTTTAAGCATAAAACCAATTAACGTGCTGCTAGCTATAAGCGCAAGAAAGAAAATAGTTCGATTTTTTAGATACTTGAGAAACGACATAGCAGCCTACTCAATAACATAGCCAAGCCCGCGGCGCGTCATAACAAAGTCCTCAACGCCAATGCTTGCAAGCGTATTTCTGAGGTGGCTAATGTTGACCGTCAACGTATTGTCATCAACAAACTCGTCCGACTGCCACAGCTCTTCTTGAATACGCTGGCGAGAAACAACCGTTCCCGCGTTTTGCATCAAAAGTGAAAGTATCCTGAGCTCGTTTTTAGTCAGCTCAACGCTTTTCTGATTTGCAGAGACCTTGCATGAAGAAGAATCAAGTGTCACGCCTGCATGTGAAAGCTTTGTTCCTGTTGTGACATCACTATTTGCGCGCCTCAAAACCGAGGTTATGTGCATAAGCAAAATCTGGGTGTTATAGGGCTTGGCGATAAAATCGTCCGCTCCTAACGAGAGCACCATAAGCTCATCAAGATCCGTGTTTCTGCTGGTAACTACAATGATAGGAACGTTTAAGAGCTGTCGTACTTCTCGACAAATCTGTTGTCCGTCAATGCCAGGAAGGTTAAGGTCCAACAGCACCAAGTCTGGATGCGCAGTAACAATCTGTTGAGGTACTGACTCAAAAGACGTGAGAGCCTGGGCCTCAAAGCCGTTTCTTTGTAGCAGGAGCACCAACTCTTGCTGAATCTGATGGTCATCCTCTACTACCAGGATTTTTGTCATATGTGCTCACCTCCTGCTGTGCTATGCAAGTCCTACAAAGCGCTGGGCGTTTTCCCACAGTATGGTATACGTCTTCTCTTTGGGAATATCAAGTCGCTGCCAACGAAGCTCCGCCAAGCGCTCAACCGTGTGCACCACCATCGCTGGCGTGCACTCCCCTCCACGTAAAGGCTCTGGCGCCATGTAGGGGAAATCAGTCTCTGAAAGCAGTTGTGCCTCTGGACAGGAAATCATTGCAGCTCGAATATCATCGGAGCGCTTAAACGTTGCTGCGCCACCAAAGGCAACAAAGCAACCAAGGTCTGCAAAAGGCTTCATGACCTCAGGACCGTCGGTGTAGCAATGCAGGTCACAGCCTGCCTTAGGCACACCCATACGATTTAGTATTTCAAACGCCAAATCATGAGCGTGCGTAGTATCAGCACCATCACGTAAGTGAAGCTCAACGCGTTGATTGTGCTCGTGTGCAATTAAGAGCTGGCGTTCAAATGCTTGGCACTGGACCTCTTCTGGGACCTCACAGTACGGTCCAAAATCAAGGCCAATCTCTCCCACACCGACGCAAAGAGGGTGCTCAAGTAACTCAAACAAGCGCTTTTCAGCCTCTTGGTTATAGTCTGGTGCACTATAGGGATGAGCACCAACCACAAAATACGTGTGCTCAAACAAATACTCTGCAGGTAAATCGCAGGGTACGCAGAGATTTGCTTCAGACAGCTTTGTATAAGCAGCGCGAGCCGCGCTAAGAGTATCCTCAAACCATGCAATAAAAGCGCTGGTGTCTGCCCACTTACGAGGGAACTCCGTTGCAATGTCTACGGGCACAATAAGCATGCGCACGCCTGCCGCAGCAGCACGCGCAAGAGACTCTGCAGCGCTGTGCTCGTGGAGGCTGCCCAAATGACCATGGGTATCGGCAACAGGCGCCAAAACACGTGGCGCTGGGCGAGGCGTACCGTACATATCATGGAATAGCTGACCGTCAGAAAACGAAAGTGCGTCCACTTCTTCTGCTGGTAGATGATGCTTTTTCTTACTCACTCAAAGGCTCCAAAGCAGCCGCAAGACAAATAAAGTCTTGGCTGGTCAAAACTTCTGCACGCGCCGTAGGCGCAATTCCTGTGGCGAGAAACGCCTGGTCAAGCTTATCTTTATCAAAACCAGAAGCACTCATTGAATTACGAATGGTCTTTCTGCGCTGTGCAAAGGCAGCGTCAATGACGCTCATGGTATGCAAGAGCTCTTCTTTAGAAAGAAGCTTGGAGGTCACCGGGTTTCTCGCCTGAGTGCGATCAAGACGAACCACAGCAGAGTTGACGCGTGGTGGAGGCATAAAGTTGCCAGGACCCACCTCAAATCTACCGGTAACCTGCGCAAACAAAGACAGCTTTGCAGTATAGGCACCATATGCCTTGGTAGAAGGTTTGGCAGCAATTCTGTCGGCCACCTCAGCCTGCACCATGACTACCGCTCGCTCAAGCGAAGGAAGCTCCTGGAAGAACTTGAGAATCAGCGTAGCTGCCACCTGATACGGCAGATTGGATACAAACTTAGTTGGCATCGGGGTGCTCGACGGAGTGCTCAGCGCTGCGCTCTGGGGAACGGCAGGAAGTGCACTGTAGGCATCGGCAAGCTTCTGCGGCGTAATTGCCAGAGCATCTCCCATAACCAGCGCAAACGAATCTGGATGAGGCTCTTTGCAGGTTACCGCCAAGACTTGCTCAAGCTCAGAGTCTGCTTCAAGCGAGCAAACCGCACGGGCGCGGTCGAGCAAGGCCACCGTAAGGGTACCCAAACCGGGCCCAACCTCAACAATCACGTCGGTAGGCTGAACCTCTGCAAGCTGGACGATCTTCTCGATAACATGGTCTTGTACCAGGAAGTTTTGGCCCAGCCTATATTTGGTGGCAAGGCCAAAACGTTCCAGCGTTTCTTTAGTGGCGCGCTGATTAGCAAGCCACGATGTCTGATGCGATGTGTGCTCCGACACGATTACTTGTTTGCAAGACGTGGGAATAGAGCGTCTCCCTTAGAGACAGCCAAACCACCCTGAAGCTTGCCCCATACGCACTCGCTACAGGTATCGGTAGAGGTAATCTCTGCCTCGTCAAGGCTCATACGGCGCAGAACCTCTGCAGACGTAGTAGGCATGAATGGCATAAAGAGATGTGCGCAAATACGAATAGACTCAAGCAGCGTATAGATAATCTCTGCAAGCTCTGATGCGCGCTCTGGATCTTTTGCCACCGTCCAAGGAGCAGCGTCCTCAATGTAGTGGTTAGCTGCGTGGACAAGCTCCATAATGATGTTCTTAGCGCCTACGTAGTCCATCTTCTCCATGCACGCAGCGTAGCGGTCATAGATGCCCTCAGCCAGCTTGCGCAGCGGATGGTCTGCAGCAACAGAAGATCCATCAAAAGTTGGAGTGACGCCCTCAAAGTACTTATCGCTCATGTTAAGGGCGCGAGAAACCAAGTTACCCCAGCTATTTGCCAGGTCAGCGTTATAGACCTGCTCCATGCGCTCGAAGGAGATGCCGGAATCCTCGCCAGGAGTGACGTCGGTCATGAAGTAGTAGCGGTAACCCTCAACACCCAGCAGGTCCAAAACGTCCTTAGGTGCAATGGCGTTTCCACGAGACTTACTCATCTTCTCAACAACGCCGGTCTCAGAATTACGGACGTTAAGGAAGCCGTGAGCAAAAATGTGCTCAGGTACAGCCTCGCCAAGAGCCATAAGCATTGCAGGCCAAATGACACAGTGGAAGCGGATGATGTCCTTACCAACAACGTGCATCTGAGCTGGCCAGAAGCGCTTTCTCATTGCTGCAGCCTCTGGACTGTCATCACCGTAGCCAACAGCGGTGTAGTAGTTAAGAAGAGCATCAAACCAGACGTAGGTTACGTGAGACTCATCAAAAGGAACTGGAACACCCCAGTCAAAGCTGGTACGGGATACAGAAATATCCTGGAGGCCAGACTCAACAAAGCTGCGGACCTCGTTTGCACGGAAATCTGGCTCAATGAAATCTGGGTGCTTAGCATAGAGCTCAAGCAGTTTATCCTGGAATGCAGAGAGCTTGAAGAACCAAGACTCCTCAGAGACACGCTCAAGCTCACGATGGCAATCTGGACAGAGATGTGCGCCCTTGCAACCAGCCTCTTCATCTGCTTTCTCTACCTGAGTCTCGGTGAAGAAGGTCTCCTCATGGATGCAGTACCAGCCATCATAGGATCCCTTGTAGATGAAGCCAGCCTCACGCATGCGCTCCCACAGATACTGGACAGCTTTTACGTGGCGCTCATCGGTAGTACGGATGAAGTCGTCGTATGAGATGTTGAGCTCTTCATAAAGTCCCTTGAAGAAAGGAACCTGCGAGTCACACCATGCCTGTGGAGACAAACCGTGATCAGCTGCAGCAAGAGCGACCTTCTCGCCATGCTCGTCCATACCGGTGAGGAAAAATACATCGTAACCAGCAGCGCGTCTAAAGCGAGCCTGGATATCGCAAAGCAGGGTGCAATACGCAGTTCCCAGGTGTGGCTTTGCGTTGACGTAATAAATTGGGGTGGTAATAAAGTATGACGGCTTGGCCTCGGGCATAATGACTCCCTTTGTGTAAGTTGCAATAACTTATCCAGTATAGAGCAAATGCTGGGCGTTCTTTGTGTTGGTATAGTGATTATGCCTCGTGAGCAAGAATTGCCTGGTATGCCTCGTCACGCGCAATGCCAAACTTCTGAGCAAGCTCCTTGGCCAGGGCTGATTTTCTCGTACCAGCAGCAAGACCAGCCTCTATTGCATCTTCTAGCGAGAGCTGAGACCCTCCTTCTACCTGTGATGATGTTGCGACAAGCTCTTCTTCTGTGGGAGCTGCGATAACTAAAACACACTCGCCTTTGAGGTTCTCTTTTGCTGCAAGCGTCTCAACAAGGCAAGGAGCCACGTCGCGCACCACTTCTTCGTGCAGCTTAGTAAGCTCTCTGACAAGAGCCACCTGCCTGGTTGGAAACACCTCGGCTATGGCCTCGACCGTTGCAAGCACTCTAAACGGAGACTCATACAGCACAATAGTGCCCGGAATTTGCGCAAGCTGCTGCAAGCGCTGAACAATCTGCCCGTGTTTTCTGGGCAAGAATCCTTCAAAGAAGAAGTGGTCACTTGCCAGACCTGATGCAACAAGCGCACAGGTTACCGCAGAAGGACCCGGAATAACTTCCGTTGCAAGGCCTTCTGAAAGCGCCGCGTCTACCAAATGCTGACCTGGGTCAGAGATACCTGGCATGCCGGCATCTGACACAAACGCAACACGCTGACCCGCGCGAAGCCTCTCTAGCGTTGGCTCAATTTGCGACTCAATAATATTTTGATCACAGCGCTGCAGTGGCACATGAATGTCAAATGCCGAGAGGAGCTTTGAGGTCACGCGTGTGTCCTCACATAAAATGACATCCGCTGCTGCAAGCGTTTCTTTAACGCGCGGTGACGCATCCGAAAGGTTACCAATAGGCGTGCCCACAATAGACAGTTTACCTGCTAAAAGAGTAGATTCTGTCATTACTCGAGCATTCCCCTCTCAAACGTTGCAAGCGCAACGCGTGCGTCCCATGCAGCCAAAAATGCGGAGGTCTTCCAGGTCTGGAAGAACCATGCAGGACACGTATTGTACACTTTGAGCTGGCCGGAAGTGTAAATGCGCTCAAGCGCAATTCTTCCCTCTGCCGTCATAGCGCCATCAATGCTTGGCAGTGATGCAGACCACTTGCCCACCATGACCGGCAGACCGCCTGAAGCAGAAGTCTTCAAATACGCTTCGTTTTTATCAATAAGCTGCTGTACACCCCTAGGACCTGAGCAATCAATTCCCTCGCAGGGTTTATCAAGGTGAGCGTCAAGCCAAACGTTTTGATAGGCCTGCTGGCTCATAAAACGCCTAAATCCCTGAGGCCAACCACCATCTGGAAGAATGACCACAGGCTCTTCTCCTGCCACAGATCTAATGGTCTCATAAGCACGGCGATAATAGTTTCTAAGCGAGTGACCAGGAATACCATCTGTGAGCTTAAAGCCCTTGCGCACACGAGGCTTAACCTCATCGGCTACCTCAATGCCATAAAAACCGCTGCGGTGAGCGTAGTGAAGGGCAAGCTTATGCAGAATAGAAAGAGATTTCTCCCCAGAAATTCTCGTGCGCGGAGCACCACCTGGCTGGTCATTCAAGCCATCAGGCAAACCTGGATTTACTGCCAGTACAAAAATAACGTGCAGGCCAAGTTCTTCTGCCCATTCAAGAGCTCTATCAAGCTCGGTAATGCAGCTAACATATGGAGTCCCTGCAGCTTCTTCATCAAAAACGTACCAAGGCACAGAAATTCTTACCGCATTAAAACCACGAGCGGCAATGCTGACAAAGTCAGAACTCTGAATAAATGAAGAACGATGCGCTTTAACAAGATTGTGGTAGTCCTCAACGCCCAGCGCTTTAATGAGCTGAGCCTCATCAACGCAGCCCGTGCGTGCAAACGGCTCAGGAGTTACCCACGGTTCAAGCGTAAGCCAACCAGTTAAATTGACACCTCGCAACGCTCCGTGAGCCATGAAATTCCACCTCGCCAAAAGATAAAACCTCTACATACGTAGAGTATACCCATCGAGGTTACGTTGCTCGCACGAGCTTTAAAAAACAACAGGTTACTTCATATTTTTTGAATATATGGCGCAATTGTTGGGGGTCTCATCAACCTCAACGGAAGAGACAGGTAAACCTTCCGCTTCAAGTTGCTCAAACAGATACTTAGCCAGATTTTCTGCTGTTGTTCTAAAAGGCAAAATAGTAAGCGAGAAACCCTCTTCTTTGAGACAGGTCAGCGTCTTTTCAGAAAGAGAACCCTCTTCAATCAAAAACGTATGATCAAGAGAATCGCATAGCGCACGAACCTTGCGCTTAAAGACGCCAAAGTCCATAACCATATCTTTTTCTGTACCAGACTCACCAAGCTCTGCAGTTGAGATGCAGGCAGTCACATGCCAACGATGACCATGGAGGTTCTCGCACTTGCCATAGTAGTTGGTAAGAAAATGCGCTGAGTCAAAGGCATATTCAGTCTTAAGCGTATACATTACGCGTTGTCCTTTGAACCGCGTCCGCGATCATCGCGTCCAGCTCTTCTGTGCCTACGACGTGCAGCGTTTTGAGGCTGAGCATCTCTAGATGCAGCGTTAGGTGCGCCGTTAGATCCAGAAGCATTCTGTGGAGCATTCTGCGAAGCGTTCTGGGTCTTCATACCTGCTCTATCACCTGGACGACGAGTCCTTTTTGCACGAACTGGTGCCTGTGCCTCATCGGCTTTCTGTGGCGCCTGAGGAGCATCTGTCCTTCTAAAACGCTTACCCTGAGGCTGCTTCTGTGCAGGAGCTGTACCCTGCTCATTCTTCTGAGGAGCCTGAGTATGTGCAGTGCCCTCTTCTGTTGCGTGATGACGGCGGCGGGTACGACGCAGCGTATCTGTTGCAGCATCAAAAGTACTGGAACCAGGGTTGACCTGAGCATTCTTTGAAGTTCTTACACGACGGGTGCGAGAAGAACTTTGAGCGCCTTGTTCTTCTCGGGCGTTTCTTGCTCCAGAGTTCCTAGTGTTTTCCTGCTTATTTGCAGAGTTCTGCTCGAAGCGCTCACGCTTGCGCCTTGGAGTCTCTGTGACAAAGAGATCAGGGTTAATCTCTGGCTCTTCATCAACAATCAGACCGTTTGCCCTATCAAGTTCTGCCAGAGCCATCTGTACCTCAACAGATTCAAGACGCTCAAGTGCAGCGCGAGAAACGCTATCTGGCCTGCAAGAACAGCCAAGGTCTTCCGACTTCTGCTGAGCCGCAGGAGATGTGTCCATGTCAGCAAGAGGAATGCGAACTACCTTGCCACTCTCAAGACGAAGTGCAATCTCCTCTTTTGGCGTGTTGTACTCAACAATTTTTGCCATACCCAGAGGAGTCTCAATGACAGCGTTGCGCTTTGGAGCACGGTTCTTAAAATCGCGATAGGCTTCAAACTCATAGCGCAAGCAGCACATTAAGCGGCCGCACGCACCAGAAATCTTAGTGGAGTTCAGAGGCAAATCCTGCTCTTTTGCCATGCGGATAGAAACTGGCTCAAAAGAGAGACCAAACCTTCTACAGCAGAGCTCTTGTCCACAGTGACCGTAGCCACCAATGACCGCTGCTTCTTCCCTGACGCCAATCTGACGCATGTCAATGCGCTCATGAAGCTCATGAGAAAGCTCACGGACAAGCTGTCTAAAGTCCACACGATCATCAGCCGAGAAGTAACACACGACCTTCTCGCCATCAAAAAGGTACTCGACACCAATAGGCTTCATCTCAAGTTCTTCTTGAACAGCAAACTTCCTGAACACAGGAAGCGCAGCCTCGCCCTTAGCGGCAAGCTCTTCTGCGCGAGATAGATCTTCTTCAGTTGCTACACGAACAACGTCTTTGAGCTCGGCTTTATTTGTCTTGTACTCAAACTCCTCCTGAGAAATCTCACGAGGATCAGCAACAGCAAGACCAATCTCTAGACCGCGCTCGGTCTGGCAGATAACGTGGTCACCTTCAAGAACGCCGGACTCCTTTGGATCAAACCAAAGGTCGCGCGCGGCGTATTCAAATTTCACCGGGACAACGGTGGGCATGTAAGTGCCTCCTTGATATGCAGCAGCATAACCTCAAGGGTTAGCTGGGGAGAAACAGAGCGGTCCAGGTTGTATTGAGCCTCTTGCACCGCAGCAAGAGCCCCCAAAACACCCTGGGTATGAGTTTGAGATGCAACGCGGTCAATAATGCCTGCTGCATCCGTATTTACTATCTCTTCATCAACCGCTTCGCAACACAACAGTACGTCGCGAAGAAGCGATTCCAGAATTGCCAACATTTCTATGATACCCGAACGCTCGCGCGCTGTGAGTTCTCGCTTATTTGCCGCCTCAACCTGCTTTAACGCAGCGCTGGTAAGAAAGTCTTCATTTTGAGCGAGGGCCTCTTCTTGAGCTCGCCTTACATCCCCTAGAGGGATTTTTGCAGCTTCTATCAGCTCTTTTGCGGAAGTGAGTACATCCCACGAGTCATTTCTGAGCAGATTGCCAAAAACATCAATGAGCTGTCTGCGAATGTTTTTGCGCGTAGAAGACTGCAAAAACTCCACAGCTCTACCAGGGGTTCCCGTTGCTGCAAGCGCAATACGAGCTTCCTGCTCTGTAGCGGAAATCTCTCGCATAATAGCGGCTTTAGCAGCAGCGTCAGTGAGTGTTCTAAACGCAACTACCTGACAACGAGAAACAATGGTGGGAAGCACCGCAGAAGAAGAACGTGCAGACAGAATAAAGATGGTATCTGCAGGTGGCTCTTCAATAGTTTTGAGCAGTGCATTTGCAGAATTTTCTCTGAGCAAATCAGCGCGGTCAATCACATAAATCTTATGAGTTGAGCGCATAGGCGCCAGACTAACATCAGCGATGAGCTGACGAATCTGCTCAATGAGGTAGCCATTTGCGGAAGCTGGAGTAAGTACGTGAACGTCAGGGTGAGTACCGCGAGAAATACGAATGCAGTCGTCACAGGCAGCGTCACCGCCCTGAGCACAGAGAACACACTGCGCCAGAGCTTTGGCTGCAAGACCTTTACCGGAACCAGGAGCTCCTACAAACAGATAGGCGTGGCCAAGCTTGTGCTCATGAAGTGCGCGCGCAAGCAGATTTTGAACTTGAGGTTGATCCTGAAGACGGGTAAGTGCCTGAGGAAGTGGATAGGTGCTATGAGTAGTATGTGTGCTCTCTTGAGTCATAAACGCGTCACTCACCAAGCTCACAAATACCAGGGAAAAGATCAGCTAACACCTGGCGAGTACGTGCACGCACCTCATCAATTGTGCCATCTGCATCTACAGCTTTTACACGCTCTGGCTCATTTTGCAGAAGTTGCTTATAACCAGCAAAAACTCGCTCCTGGAAGGCAACACCTTCTGCTTCTAGCCTATCGGCATCATTTTGCGTAGCACGCGCATGAGCAACTGTTGGCTCGAGCATAAAAACAAGAGTTCTATCAGGAGAAACCCCACAGCTTCCCAAGCGATTTGCACGATGAACGAGGTCTGTATCAAGACCGCGACCAGCTGCTTGATAGGCAAAGGTGGAGTCATAGAAGCGATCACACAAGACAACTTTGCCCGCAGCTAGAGCTGGTCGGATAACCTCTCCTACCAGCTGGGCACGACTTGCTTCATAGAGTAAGAGCTCACACTCATCGCACATCATGCCGTTTTCTGGATTAAGCACCACGCCTCTAATCTGCTCAGAAATAGCAGTGCCGCCAGGCTCACGAACAAAGACCACATCAAAGCCAAGAGCTTCAAGGTCTTCTCGCAGAAGAGAAGCTTGTGTTGACTTGCCACAGCCATCAACGCCTTCAAGCGTGATAAACAAGCCTTGAGATGTACGTGCGTCTTTGTTCATGCTTCCCTCCCTCTTAACTATCTCACGATACAGGCAGATTGTGTTTCTCGCCATGAATATTCTAAAGGTTTTGCGCATTTCCACATGAAAGGTGCTCAAAAATGGGTAAAAATACGTATGGAGCGGGCGTTGGAGAGGGACGCTCGTTCTTCCGAAAACGGTGCACCTCTCGATGCACCGTCATACGTTTACTTTTTTGCTGCCTTGGTGGATTTGGTGCTCTTAGTACTCTTACGAGCGCCTCTACGCGAGGCAGTTTTCTTTTCTTTACCAGGGCAATCGTAGTTTGGACAGAGCTTCCAAGGACCCCTCTGGGTAGTAACAACCACCATAGGAGCGCCACAATCTGGGCAGACCTCATCGGTCTTCTCGAGCTTTCCACGAGCAGGCAGAGGATAGCTGGTCTCGCACTCCTCGTAGTTGGTGCAGCGAATAAAACGCTTGCCCGTACGCTCTGACTTGTGGGCCACCAGGTCCCCGTGCTTGCCATTGGCCTTGCAGGTTGGACACTCACCCACAATAAGATCTGGCTCTGCGTTTGTAGGACAAGCAGGATTAATGCAAGTCTCATACGCACGCTGTCTAAACGGCTGAACCTTTACGCGAGGAGCACCGCACTCTGGGCAGACACCAGCCTCTCCCTCAAGCGGCTCAACGCGTCCCTGAGGCAGTGGATAGGTAACATCGCAGTCTGGCCAACCCATGCAGCCAACAAAGCTTCCACGAGTCTTCAGAGAGCTCTTAGCAACCAAGTCTTTGCCGCACTTAGGGCAAGTTCCCACCTTTGCGTCAGCAGTAACTGCATCAGCAATGGCCTCAGACAGGTCTTCTTTGTGGTCAATAAGCGTATCAATCATGCCTGCAAGCAGAGTTCTTGAGTGTGTAACAACGCCATCACGCGTGTCTTTGCCCTCAGCAACGCTTGTCATATCGGACTCAAGCTCTGCTGTCATATCAGGCGAGGTAATGTGTGGCGCAAACTGCGAGAGCGCATCAACAATTGCCATACCAAGCTGACTTGGCTCAACAGGATCATTCTTGAGGTATTTACGCTGGTAGAGCGTATCAATAATGGAGGCACGCGTGGACTTTGTACCAAGACCTCGCTTCTCCATCTCTTGAATAAGCTTGCCCTGGCTATAGCGAGCAGGCGGCTCTGTCTGCTTAGCGTCAAGCGACAAAGACTGAATAGAGACAATCTCTCCCTCGCCGACATCAGGAATCTGATCGTCTTTCTTAAGGCCAAAGGGATAAATCTCTCTAAAGCCTGGCTCTGCCAGCACGGTTCCATTTGCAACAAAGGGCTGACCAGCAACATCAAGCGTGATCTTAGTGCCGCTCATAGTAGCTGGACCCATAAGGGTTGCGAGGAACCTTCGAGCAATCAAGTTATAAAGCTTCCAAGCTGCAGGCTGCAAAGCATCTGGATTTGCAGCTGCTGTTGGATAAATTGGTGGGTGGTCAGTAGACTCCTGCTTACCACGAGTGGCATGAAGCTTTGACTGACCCAAAAGCTTTTTGCAGGTAGGAGCATACTGAGGAACTGCAGACAGCGTACGGACACAGTCCTTCAAGTCAAGCGAACTTGGGTAGACCGTGTTATCAACACGAGGGTATGAAATCAAGCCGTCCATGTACAGAGACTCTGCCAAACGCATAGTTCTAGCTGGCGAGATACCCTCTGCAGCTGCAGCTGCCTGGAGCGACGTAGTGTTAAACGGAGCTGGTGGCTGCTGCTTTCTGCTACGAGATTCAATCTGGACAACCGTTGCCTGCGTCTGATCTTTAACAACAGCGTAAGCTGCGTCTGCTTCCACTTGATCCCAGAACCTTGCGGTCTGGTGAACCATCTTAAAGGTTGCATCCGCATCATCTTCTGGAGCAGCAACACCAGAAATAACCCAATAATCTTCTGGCTTAAATGCCAAGCGCTCACGCTCGCGTTCAACAACAAGTGCCAGCGTAGGAGTCTGAACACGACCAGCAGAGCGCGTATTGCCCAGACCGCCAAAGCGTGCAGTTGTCAGGTAACGGGTCAGTACAGCACCCCAAATGAGGTCGATATACTGCCTGGACTCACCTGCTGCAGCCAAGTTGTAATCAAGATCCACCAGGTTATTGAAGGCAGTCTCAATCTCTGTCTTGGTAAAGGCAGAGTAGCGAGCACGAAATACTGCCAGATTAGGATTAACCGAGAGAACCTGTGCCAATGCATCAGAGCCAATAAGCTCTCCCTCGCGGTCAAAGTCTGTACCGATAATGACAGACTCTGCCTTCTTAGCAAGGTTTTTGAGGGCGCGAATAATCTCTTTTTCTGCAGGCTGTTTATCTACAGGAGCCCAAATCAAATAGGGCAAGCTGGGGATTTTCCAGCCCTTAAGGTCAACGCCATCTGCCATAAAAGGCTTGCGCTTAACCTTATAAGGAGGACGCTCAAGGCCATCTGGAACATCTGCAGGAAGGTGCTCCCCTTCTGCAGTTTCTCCATACCAGCCCTCTTCCTTATCAAACTTGAGAGCCAAAGGAAAATCCGGCTGCAGAATATGACCACGAAGACCAATAGCAACATGGTCTTCTCCGCCACGTCTAAAACGATAAACAGGAGTGTTGTATACCTTGTCTGTCTCAGGCTTACCCGATTCAGACAGAAGGCGAGCAATCTGCTGCGCTGCGTCGTTTTTCTCGGTAACAACTAGAATCAAAGAACAACACTCTCCAAAGTAAAAATGAAACTATTAGATTTTGTCTAGCTCATGCTGCTCGTAGTCCTCGCGGCTCCACTTAAGAGCAGCCTTGCCATCACGAGCAATAATGACGTAACGAGCAACTGCCAGAGCAACTTCATACAGCAGAATAAGAGCTGCAAACATCAAAATCATGGTGACAGGCGATGCGTCAGGAGTGACTACTGCAGAAAGAATCATCAGGCCAACATAGACATAGCGCCACTGCTCACGCATATCCTTGTAAGGAACAAGGTGAAGAATAGCCAGGTAGAAGATAACTAGTGGAAGCTGGAACGCAACGCCAAAGCCAATCTCAAACATCATAATAATGTTGAGATAATCGCTTGCCTCATTAATAGTTCCTGCAAACTCCTGCGACTGACCAATCATCCAACCAATTGCAGTGTTCAAAATGATGAAGTAGCAGAACAGCATACCCAAGAAGAACAAGGTAATCATGGCTGCCACGGTAGGAACAACCCACTTGCGCTCTTTAGCGTTAAGTGCAGGCAAGAAGAAAGCCATAATCTCCCAGATGATAATAGGTGTGCAGATAATCACCGAGAAGAAAAAAGCTACCTTAAACCTGATACTAAAACCGCCAAGGACCGAGATAACCGTAAGCTTACCATCAGTCAAAAACTCCCTGATAGGATCAATCAAAATCTCAATCAATGCAGGTGTTGCAAAATAAATAATGATCGCGGTAACAAAAAGCGATACCACCACAATGGTCACGCGGCGACGGAGTTCTCCCAGGTGATCAAAAAGTGGCATACGAGCTGGAGTAATAGGCATTACACACGAAAGCTGGACTTATGCGTCCTGGCTTTCTCCCTCCTCTCCAGCAACTTCTTCTTTCTTGTCTTCTGCCATAGAGCGAGAAGAACGGGCAGATCCAAGGTTATAGAGGTCTTTTGCAGATGGAGCTGCAACAGGAGTTTCTTCTGCAGCCTTAGGTGCCACGTGCTTAGTTACCTCTGTAGAATCATCGGAGAAAGCAACAGAAGACGTAGCTTGTGGTGCAGCAGCAGGAGCTTCTTCAGCAGAAGCGGCCTCTGGCTGCTCAGCCTCCTGGATCTGCTCAGCTTGCTTACTCTGCTCAGCAGCCTCAGCAGCAGCCTTCTCAGCTGCCTCACGCTCTTCCTTGAGGCGAGCACGACGCTCAGCAAAGGTCTCCTGATGGTCAGTATCCTCGCGGTCAGCATCAGATGCAGCATTTTTGAGCTGCTCGGAGCGCTTGGGCTTCTCGTGAAGTGCATCCGCTGCAGGGTCAAGTAAGTCTGCACGGACAACTTTATTAAAGCCTTCTTGCGCGTTCTGGAACTGTCTAAGAGCACGACCAAGCGTGCGACCCATACCAGGTAATTTATCAGGACCAAATACTAAAAATGCAAAGAGCAAAATTAGTACGAGCTCTGTTTCTCCAATGCCAAACACAAGCAATACCTTTCTGGAACAAACATAAACAAGCTCTTTGAACCGTTTCTCAAAGAGCTTGCAAGTTACCAAACCTACTTGCGAACGTTAAGGTCTTTATCGACCCCAAGAAGCGAAAAGACACGCTCCACGTTTTTCTGAGGATTTGCAACAACAAGCACAGAACCACTCTCTTGTGCTCGATGTGCAGCACCCACTAAAACGCCAATGCCCGTCGAATCAATATAAGCTACCTCAGCAAAATCAGCTTCAACTTCTTTTGCTCCATCGGCGAGCGCGGTATCCAAAGCATCGCGAAGCTCAGAGGCGTTTGATACGTCTACCTCGCCCTCAATGCGAATAATGGCCTTTTCATCTGTAATTTCAGAGCTTATCTCTAGTGCCATAACTCCTCCTTACTTGGTGTTATTTGAAGAGGTAGAGGTGTTTCCGTTTAATGCATCAAGAACTTTCTGTGCATTATCCCTCACACCGGCGCTATTGTCGGAATCCTTTTCAATTGCCTTCTGCAGTGCCTCTTTTGCAAGATCTACTTGATCAGTAACACGATACATCATTCCCAAATTAAGCCAACCGTTAGCATAATCTGGAGAGCGATCCGTTACTGCCTTAAGTGCCTCAACAGCACCTGTTTGGTCTCCTGCGTAGAACTGCGCAATGGCTCTATCAACACGGACCTCATCAGAATCATTTGAAGCAAGATACGTATCGTACTCGGCAATTGCTTTGTTGATCAGCTGTAAAGACTGCTTCTGAACAGAGTCATCTTGAGAGGAACTCTTAAGCGCCATTCCCCAACCTAAATAGGTACGAGCCAAATCAAGATGTGCTGGCAGATTATCTGGGTTGGACTGAATAGCAGACTCTTTTTCTTCTGCCTGTTTCTGATAGACCTGGTTAATAGCCTCAGGAGAATTCTGCTGAGTCTGATGCTGCTTTTGCGAGTTAGAGAAAATGCTGGCAAGAGAAGGCAACATCATAGATATAGCAATAAAGAGCGAGAATACGCCAATAGCAATCTTCATGCCTGTAGAAGGACCTGGCTTTTTAGGAGCCTCATCGGGCTTGCGGTCCTTTGCCTTCTTTTTTGCTGTCTGGTTTGCCATGGCAACCAGCTCTTTTTCTGCCTTCTGTTCTGGTGTAAGTTCTGGCTTTGAAGTATTAGTTGGCATTCAACATCCAATCGCTTTTTCTAAACATAACTAATCAAGATACGGCAGAATGGGTCTACTTTCAAAGGAAATACCAAAGTTACACAAGCTATCCCCAGACGCTCTGACCACGATCAACTTTTGCAAGTCGAGCACTTACCTGTTTAACAGCAACAATAAACACATCAAGTGCTGCATCAAGCTCTTCCAACGTTGGGTAACTTGGAGCAATTCTGATATTAGTATCAAAAGGATCTTTACCGGCTGGCCATGTAGCTCCTGCAGGTGTCATGGTAACGCCCAGTTCATTGGCGCGAGAAACAATTGCGCGCGCAGAACCAACAGGACCATCAAACGAGACAAAATAGCCACCCTTTGGATGAGACCAGGTTGCAACGCCTAGATCTCCCAGGCCCTCCTGCAGCTTGCGTTCAACCAGTTCAAAACGTGGTCGAAGCAGCGCGGCATGCTTTTGCATATGAGCTTCAATGCCCTGAGCGTCTTTGAGGAAACGCACATGTGCCAACTGAGAGATTTTCTCGGGAGAAACTCGAGCAACCTTGAAAGCGCTTTGGATTTCTTTACTGTCTGCAGGACTTGCAGCAACCCATGCCATGCCTGAGCTTGGGAAGGTTACCTTTGCCGTTGAGGCAAAAGCAATTACCAAGTTCTTTTGAGCGCCTTCTGCAGCAACCTCTGAAAGTGCATCAAAGATATTTAAGAGCTGAGGAGCCTTAGATTCTGGTACAAAGGCATGAATCGCGTAGGCGTTATCCCAGAAGATTCTAAAGTCAGAAGCTGCAGGTTTGAGGTTTGCAAACGCACGAACTACCTCGTCTGAATAGGTGATGCCCGTTGGGTTGGCAAAACGTGGAACGCACCAAATTCCCTTAACAGAGCTGTCGTTTTCAACAAGCTCCTTGACCACGTCCATATTGGGGCCGTCATCAGTCATAGGTACTGCAACGTTTTCAAAGCCGTAATGCTGTGTAATAGCAAAATGACGGTCATAACCGGGGGCGGGGCACAGGAACTTGAGCGTGGTACCCTGAGCTTTTGCGGCTGCCATCTGCTCTGCCCAAGAAGGCTGACCAGAAAGACCGTGGGTTACGGCATGAGAAATAATGTCATGCATAAGGTTAAGGCTTGAAGAGCCATTTACGATGACCTGATCAGCAGGTACGCCTGTGATCTCCGCGGCAAAGGCCCGCGCAGAAGGAAGGCCCCAAGGGTCTCCGTAGTTGTCTGCAAAAGAGCCGCCGTCAGTCAGATCAGAAGCAGAATTCAGCTCGTCAAGCATAGGCTTAGACAGCGCCGTCTGCGCAGGACTTGGCTTTCCGCGAGCCATATCAAGCTTGAGGTTTTTCTCGCCAAGTGCACGAGCTTCTTGTCCAATAAGCTCAAGAGCCTGGTTAAGCTCAGCGTCGCTCATTTTCTGATAAGCGTTTTGCTCAGAGGTTGACTTTGGCTGGAACAGCTCGCGAGAAACTAGCTCAAACATGACACTCCCCTTTTCGGTCTCTGCGTGATACAAAGTATAGGTGATTTAAAAATCAACGCGACAAGGAGAATCATGGCAAATTCTGCACAGCCTGGCATGCGCTCGGAGGCATATGGCGAGCTCCAGCACCTTGTTGACAATCTTTATAAGCGCAAACCTTCGGGCACAGTCACTAAGGTTGACGTGCTGATTCAAGCTGAAGTTGACGATCTTGAAGAAGATTTACAAGAAGTTATTGAGCTGATTCCATCGGGCACCTATGTCCGCGCTCGCCTCTGCGATCAGATTAACTCAATTGTTACGGCGCACGGCTGGGGTTTTACCTACGGCACCGTCGAGTAGTCATAGCTTATCGATTAGTACGTCTCATTAGGTTTATTCTTGTACGGCATCTTCCCTTAAGCTGCTCTGCCTTTGGTGCTTATAAAACTCTGCGAGGTGTACAAAGAGTAGGCCCAAGATTGCAGAAGCAAACGATGCGGCAAGAACAGCTACCTTAGCTGCAAGAATCTCCCCTGCATCTGGGAATGCAAGATTAGAGATAAGAATTGACATGGTAAAGCCTAGACCGCCCATAAGACCAACGGCTGTAATCTGAATCCAATCAACTTTTGCAGGAAGCTTGCAAATCTTAGCTTTAACCAGCAAGAATGTTACAAAAATAATTCCTAGTGGCTTACCCAGGACAGCACCAAAGAAAACGCCATGCGCAATAGAACTGCTCAATAGAGCAACGAAATCTGCTCCTACCAGCGTAATCTGCGCGTTTACAAAGGCAAAAATAGGCAAAACAACAAAGTTAACAAAGACAGAAATATAGTGCTCAACACGCTGAAGTGGTGGAGTTACATGGTGCATGACCTGCTCGATTGAATTGGCGCCATGGGTAAAGTCATGCTGACCTAAAACGTGATGCTCGTCATCGTAGTGATCATCAAGCTCACGAGCGCGTCTTGAAAGCCAACTTCCCAGCTTGCTCAGGCGAACATCAGAGTGAGATGGCAAGAAGAAAGCAAGAAGAACGCCTGCAAGGGTTGCATGAATTCCCGAGTGATACATGCAAACCCAGAGCACCAAACCAACAAGCAAATACGGACCAGAAGAGTAAATCTTCAGGCGATTCATTCCCCACAAAATGACAAGAACTCCAAGAGAAGCTGCTAACCAGGCAATATCTGGTGTGTGACCATAGAAAAGCGCAATGACCACAATAGCCAAAATATCATCAGCAATTGCAAGTGTCTGGAAAAAGACCTTGGTTTGGGGACTAATTCTGTTGCCCAACAGCGACATAACGCCAAGCGCAAATGCAATATCGGTTGCAATTGGCGTTGCCCATCCATGAGGAGCGGAACTTGCATTAAGAGCCAAATAAATAAGGGCAGGAACGGCAACACCACCAACGGCCGCAAGCATAGGAAGCATTGCCTGTCTTGGCTTTCTGAGCTGGCCAACAGTTACCTCATACTTGAGCTCAATGCCTACAAGCAGGAAGAAGATTGCCATGAGAAAGTCATTAACAAAGACTTCCAAAGCCATATGTGCCTGAATGGTACCAAGCGAGAAACTCATCTGGACTTCAAGAATTTCTCGGACTACCTCATGAGCAGGAGAGTTGGCAACTACAAGCGCAATAAGAGCTGCAAGCACCATGACTGCTGCTGCAATAGTGCTGTTAGAGGTGATTTTCTTTAAAGAAGAACGCTGGCTAATTCTTCTTACTACAGCGGGCTCTCTATAAATACTAGACATTATCTGCCGTTCTCTCTTTATCTAAATGACATTGGCCGTTAACTATGCAAGTTTTTCTCGAGTTATATGCCTAGTGTACCGTCTACCTACCGTTGAGGGCAACTTGTCATATCTCGGGGAAACGGGGTATATCTCTATGTAAAATGTGGGTAATAGAAAGTCAACGTTTAGTTACTTGTAGCACGTATATATTTGGAGCGGATAATGGACACTAAGCGAATTGCCATCATCACAGACTCAGGAACTAATGTCCCACCTGATTTTGTTGCTGAACACAATATTCGTATCACCCCACTTCGCATTAACTATTCTGACGGCTCTTCCTACGAGTCCGGCATTACCATCACACCAGCAGAGCTTGTTGCTCGCTTTGAAGAAGAAGTTCCTAAAACTTCACTTCCTTCTCCTGAGGGCATTAAAGCTGCGTTTGATGATGCAAAAGCAGCAGGTTATGAGGGTGCCGTTTACGTTGCTATCTCCTCTGGACTTTCTGCTACCTGCGATACTGCTCGCATGATTGCAGAGTCCATTACAGACTTCCCTATTTATGTTGTTGATACCAAAAACATTGGCATTGCTTCCGGCCTTATTGTTATTGAAGCTCAACGTCTTATTGAGCAGGGTCTTTCTCTTGAGGAGATTGGTGCCAAACTTGATCAGGCTTCTCTGAACACACGTGTATATTTCTCCGTTCCAAGCCTTGAGTATTTACGCAAAGGTGGCCGCATTTCTGAGGCAATTTATCGCATTGGTTCCATGTTGAACATTAAACCTGTTCTTACCTGCGATGAAAATGGCAAATACACCATTGCCAAGAAGACTCGTGGTTGGCAGAAGTCTCTAGCAGGACAAATTGCTCTGGGAGCAACCTTTGCTCAGCAATTTGACCGCGTTCATGTAGGAATTTGTTGCTCCGCGCCTAATATCATTTACTCCGAAATGGAAGCCATGATTAAAGAGGCAATCCCTAATGTCACCGACTTTAGGTATGTCGAGGCTGGCTCAGACCTTGTTGTCCATACGGGACCAGGTCTTGTTGGCTATGCCGTATTTGGCTACTAACAGTTAATCGCCTCATGCAACTAAGAACAGCCGCCCACTCAGGCGGCTGTTTTCTTGTAAAGAGTATGTGTGGCGAGAAGATCTTCTCGCCCTATGCGTTTAGGTTACAGCAACGGCTGATCAGCAAAGAATCCCTGGTCGTCAAGAAGATTGGAGCCGTCAGCAGCTTCAGTAGCCAGCTGATCGCAGCGCTCGTTAAGCGGATGACCGGCGTGGCCCTTGACCCACTTGAAACTTACCTCATGGTCTTCCATGGCGGAAAGCAAACGCTTCCAAAGATCAACGTTTTTGACAGGCTCTTTTGATGCTGTCTTCCAGCCTTTTCTAATCCATCCCGAGACCCATTTTTGATTAAACGCATCAACAACGTACTTAGAATCGGAATAAAGCTCTACCTGGCAGGGGCGCTTAAGAGCCTCAAGTGCAACGATGACGCCGAGGAGCTCCATGCGATTATTCGTAGTAGTTTTATAACCCTGGCTGAACTCTTTGGTGTGCTGCTGGCCGGAGGGATCGGTGTACAGAAGCACGGCCCCATAGCCACCAGGACCAGGATTTCCTCGAGATGCACCGTCTGTATAGACCGTGACGTGCATGTATGAGGTCGCTGCCTCCATACCAAATCTCCTCTAGAACGCGCCTCTTACGTGTTTACTTTGCCTCAGCCCAATTGGAACCATAGCTGACATCGGCAATGAGAGGAACACGCAGGGTAACAACGTCTTCCATAGTCTCTTTTACCAGTTTAGAAACTGTCTCAATCTCTGACTCTGGAACTTCCAAATCAAGTTCGTCGTGAATCTGAAGAATCAGTTTTGACGCAAGACCTTCATCACGCAGGCGTTTCTCGACATTAATCATTGCAATTTTGATAATGTCTGCGGCACTTCCCTGCATAGGGTGATTCATAGCGGTGCGCTCGCCAAAGGCAATAAGCTGGCGATTTGACTGGTTGAACTCTCTAATGTGGCGCTTACGCCCATACATGGTTACCGCATAACCAGTCTCGTGAGCAGTGCGGACAGAATCATCCAGATAGGCACGAACGCCAGGATATGCGTCAAAGTAGCGGTCAATCATCTCTTGCGCTTCCTTGCGGGAAATCTTCAGAGACGTTGCCAGACCAAAGGCCTGCTGACCATAGACAATGCCAAAGTTAACTGCCTTAGCACGGCTACGAAGTGCTGGAGTGACCTCTTCAACAGGCACGCCAAAGACGCGTGCAGCAGTTGCGGCATGGAAATCAGCACCAGAGTTAAATGCTGCTACCAGGTGCTCGTCAGCTGAAAGATGTGCCAGCAAGCGCAGCTCAATCTGGGAGTAGTCGCAGGCGAGAAAAACGCTGCCCTCGGGAACGGTAAAGGCGGTGCGAACACGATGTCCCAGCTCAGAGCGGGTAGGAATGTTCTGCAGGTTTGGATCAGAGCTGGAAAGCCTTCCTGTTGCAGCAACAGTCTGATTGAATGTGGTGTGGATGCGCTTATCGCCACGAATAAGCGAAGGAAGCGCATCGAGATAAGTTGATTTGATCTTGGCGCGCTCACGATATTCAAGGACGTCAGCAACAATCTGGTACTCCTGCGCCAGGTCTCCAAGCACCTTTGCGTTGGTGGAGTAGAACCCGGTGCGCGTCTTTTTGAGGCCATAAGTTGGAAGTTTAAGCACGTCAAACAGGATATGTGAAAGCTGGCTTGGAGAATCCAAGTTAAAATCCTCGCCTGCTGTCTGGTGAATGCTTGCCACACGCTGTGCAATATCTTCACCCAGCTCCAAAGACTGCTTAGCAAGCTCTTGAGGATCAACGTAGAGACCACGACGCTCCATCGCAGCAAGTACAGGCAAAAGTTGCATCTCCAGAGAAGTAAAGAGCTCCAAAGAACCATCGTCTTCAAGCTTTTTAGTGAGCACAGGCACAAGAGCCCTTGCAGCTACAGCTCTTAGTGCTGCAGCTGGAATCTCATCTGTAGGCTCAGGAAGCTCAGAGCCAAAGTACAGCTCAACCAAGCCGTTGATATCAAAGCTTGAACGATCAGACTCAAGCAGATACGCGGCAACACCCGTGTCAAAGAGGTGATCAGAATCAATGGTCTCAATATCCAGTTTCTGTGGCTCAGACGAATCAACAGGGCTTACCTCGTGTAGCAGCGCCTTGACATCGTCTGCAGCAACACGGGCTTCTCGCAAAATACGTAAGAGCGCTGCGGTGGCGTTTTCTCCCTCAAATTTGAGGAGCGCCTTTTCTGTAGACACCCAAAGCGTGCGAGAAAGGCTAAAGAGCGCTCCAGTATCGGCCGCAGAATCCTCTGCAACGCCAATCCACTCCTGATTCTCAATTGCAGCAGTGAGCACAGCAGATGCGTCTCCTGCCTGCAAAAACTCTGATGGAATAGGAAGTGCAGGCGCAGTAGAAGCAGTTTGTGCGACTGCGCCAGCAGCAGAGCCGCCAGCCATGCGAGCAAGCCTTGAGGTCATACCGGTAAAGCCCAAAGCCGAGAAGGCCTTGACCACGTCATTTGGATCGAATGTTGGGAACTTAGCGTCATCCAGGTTGATATCAAGCGGTGCATCAGTGCGAATGGTAGCAACCTTACGGGAAAGCAGCGCGTCATCAATATGAGTGCGAAGGTTTTCTCCCACCTTGCCCTTAACCTCGTCAGCGTGAGCAATGACCTGGTCAAGCGAGCCATACTCCACAATCAGCGCAGCGGCTTTCTTGGGGCCAATTCCAGGAACGCCCGGAATGTTGTCGGAAGAATCTCCCTTGAGGCCATAGAAATCTGGGACAAGCTCTGGCGTAATACCTGCATAGAGATCTGCAACAGTCTCTGGCGTCATAATTGAGACGTCAGAGACGCCCTTGCGCGTAGAGACAATCTTGACGTTTTCTGTGGAGAGCTGATACATATCGCGGTCGCCCGTGAAGAGCAGCATCTGGTAACCCTCAGCCTCACCACGGCGGGCAAGGGTACCCAAAATATCGTCGCCCTCCCAGCCTTCAAGCTGGCAGACAGGAACGTCCAGCGTCTTGAGCAGCTCTTTGACTATGGGAAACTGAGCGTGCAAAGCAGGATCCATAGGAGGACGCTGGGCCTTGTACTGAGGCAACATATCAATGCGAACCTGAGGTTTTCCCTTATCAAACGCACAAATAACACCATCTGGCGAGAAGGACTCAACAAGCTTGATAAACATGTTGAAGAAGCCAAACAGCGCGCCGGTTGGCGTACCATCTGGTGCTGCCATTGGCTGACGGATTGCATGGAATGCTCGGTGCATGAGTGAGTTTCCGTCAATAACGGCAATGGTTCTACGTGGTTTAACTGCACCTTCTTTGATTGATGCAACCTCGTTTTGATCTGTAGTATCAACTGGCATAGTAGTATCAGACATACCTGCTCCTCTTAGTTTTGTGTGCTTCTATTGTACTAAGAGTTCCTCTGCTTATGCGCGCCAGAGCCCATGGAAACAAAGCCCACATCTCATTTGGGCAGCGGCCAAAATTTTTGTAATCGTTATGTTTCTGTTTGTATCCTCGCCACTCTGACTCTGTCAAACGTGCGAAAATAACAACCAACATAACGTGCCCGGCACGCGAGAAAACAGACAAACTGCCAGCATTTACCCACAAGGAGGGGCTGTGGCTCACGACAAAGTTTCTCAGGAATTTGGCTCACTTCTCTTTACCGACGCAGATATGCAAGAACGTCTGCCAAGGCCAACGTACAAGAAACTTCGTAGTGTCATCCAGGACGGCAAGCCGCTTGACCTCGACATTGCAAACGAGGTTGCGCATGCCATGAAAGAATGGGCACTTGAAAAAGGTGCTACTCACTTCACGCACTGGTTCCAGCCTCTCACAGGTATTACTTCCGAGAAGCACGACAGCTTTATGACTCCTCAGGGAAACGGCACTATTTTGATGTCCTTCTCGGGAAAAGAGCTGGTACAGGGCGAGCCTGACGCATCAAGCTTCCCTTCTGGAGGCCTACGCGCCACTTTTGAGGCTCGCGGTTACACGGTTTGGGATCCTGCAAGCCCAACTTTCATCAAAGATGAAGTCCTCTGCATTCCAACTGCATTTATTTCATACACCGGAGAAGCTCTGGATAAGCGCACTCCTCTGCTTCGCTCCCAGGTTGCCCTAGAGAAGCAGGCCAAGCGCGTTCTTGCACTCTTTGGACAAGAGCCCTCACGCGTTGTCACAAACATTGGACCTGAGCAGGAGTACTTCCTTATCAAAGAGGAAGACTTTGAGCAGCGCCCTGACCTTATTCTTTGTGGTCGTACCCTCTTTGGTTGCGAACCAAGCAAAGGTCAGGAGCTTGACGAGCACTACTTTGGTGCCATTCGTCCAACCGTCAACAACTTCATGAAAGAGCTTGATGACGAGCTCTGGAAGCTGGGTATCCCTGCAAAGACCAAGCATAACGAGGTTGCTCCTTGCCAGCATGAGCTTGCACCTGTCTTTGAGCAGGGCGCACTTGCTATTGACAACAACCTTCTAACCATGGAGAAGCTCAAGCTTCTTGCACCGCATCACGGTCTTGCCTGCCTTGAGCACGAGAAGCCCTTTGAGTACGTCAATGGCTCTGGTAAGCACGACAACTGGTCACTCTCTGCAGATAACGAGAACCTGCTCGAACCTGGCGATAAACCTGGCGAGAACCTTCGCTTCCTGGTCTTCCTTGCGTGCCTTGTTGCCGCTGTTGACTCTCATGCAGACCTTCTGCGCATGTCTGTTGCATCTGCTGGAAACGATCACCGTCTTGGCGCAAACGAGGCTCCTCCTGCGATTGTCTCAGTCTTCTTAGGCGCTGCGCTTTCTGTAATTGTTGATGATCTTATCACTGGCTCTGATGTTCACGGTGCAAAGCGCACTCGCATGGACCTTGGCGTACCAACACTACCTGCAGTCCTTAGGGACAACACAGACAGAAACCGTACCAGCCCCTTTGCGTTTACTGGTAACAAGTTTGAGTTCCGTATGTGCGGCAGCCAGCAGAACCTCTCTGATCCTAACGTCATTTTGAACACCATTGTTGCCGAGCAGTGTGACCGCTTTGCAAACGATCTTTCAAACGCTTCTGAGGAGAACTTCACCAAGGAAGCTTTGAGGTGGGTTATTGATACCTTCAAAGCTCACGAGCGCATCCTCTTTGAAGGCAACGGCTACTCAGGCGATTGGGAGAAACTTGCCGAAGAGCGCGGCCTTCCAAACCTCCGCACCACCCCTGAGGCACTTCCTGCAATGGTTGCTCCAGAAAACATTGAGCTCTTTGAGCGCTACGGGGTTCTTTCTCAGGCAGAAGCACAGGCTCGATACATTGCAAAGGCTGAGCAGTACGCCAAGGTTCTTAACATTGAAGCTCGCACCATGCTATATATGACGCGCCACATGTACCTGCCTGCCCTCTTCACGTATTCAAGTGATGTTGCCACATCCGTTGCTGCTAAGCAGGCTATTGGCATTAAGAGCGCGGCAGAAACAGAGATTGTCGAGAGGCTCACTGCTGGCATTGATGAAATTTACGCAGCCACTAACAGTCTGGATGAGATTAACACCACAGCTCACCAGATGAAAGATCAACCTCAGGAGCAGTGCGAATACTACTGCAATGAGGTTCTTCCTGCTATGGCTCGCCTGCGTAGTGCTGTTGACTCCATGGAGCTCATCTGCGGACACGACTGGTGGCCAGTTCCTAGCTACAACAAGATGCTCTTCTACGTCTAGTGCTTCATCAGAGCTTCTTGGCGAGAAAACCGGTCTTCTCGCCACCCCACCTTTAAAGCAAAACGGCTCAGTTTACCTGGGCCGTTTTTGGTGTCCAAATGCTTAACGTTTAGAAAGAGCTATGCGTTGATCAACTTACTGTAGATAGCATGAACGTCTTCAAGCTTGATGAGATTGCCTTCTGCACCGGTTGGAGCAGGAGCTATCTGCATTGATTCACTTACTGCTGTCAAATTCAGACGACCTGCATACCAAGGCGTTGGTGTTCCCTCAATAACTGGCGAGAAGAACGAGTCCATTTCTCCCATGTGTTCAGCAGAATCTCGTTTAGTAATAAATTCCTGCCATAAATACGCTGAATACGTATGTTTTGACCCCTGACATACAAATGACCTTATCGTAGAGAAATAAGAAGTACCTGGCAGAATAACTGAAAGATTATCAAAATCGTCTTTAGTAATTGCCCTATAAGCAGCGCTCAGCGGACAAACACAAGCCCTGTACCTGCCAAATCCTGTGTCTCTAATAGCTTGATGGGTACTCTCAGAAAATGCGTCAACATTTTCAAACAAACTTTGGATAATTTGAGCGCCTTTATCCAGACCATACTGTCCTAAAAAGAGCGATTCAAACTTCTTGCCTGTATACGTAAGTGCGGGGTCAGGAATAACATACCTTCCACGCAGGCCATCTGTAAGAAGATCGGTCCATTCGTGAGGACGCAAAATCTTTTTCTCATTAAGGCGTTCTTGATTTACCAGTAAAACCAATGGATCTGCAGCGTAGGCATACCAGTGTCCGTTGGCGTCAAAAAACTCAGGGCGCACGTACTGGTCTGTTGAAGAAGCTTCAAACGGTTGACAATATGCGGAAGTCTCAAAATTTTGCATGAGAGCTTCGCTTGCCAAGAAAATGACATCGGGTTTCTCAAAACCCCAATCAGTACCAGATTTGATATCAGAAGTTTCAGACTCCGAACTCTTATCAGAAGTATATGTTTGCTGAATAAACTCCTGAATTTCTTCCTCCGTTGCCTCACCCACCGTAACAGGCATAGAAAACATTCTTGAATATGTTTCTACCAGGGGCTTTACCGCATCTTTGGAAGTACATAAAAGATTGAGGGAGCCCTCTCGTTGCGCAAGTTGAATAAGCGCTCGAGCGTAGCCTGGAACTTTTGAATTAAGCTGTGGAGGAAGAAGCTCCTGCTGAACATAAGAAATTCCTGGACTCAAAACGTTTGCTACCGTAGCTATTACAGGTGCAGCAACCGCCGAGACAGCCAGGATAATAAATGAAGTTCTTGTAACAGAAGTGGCAGTTGGTGGAGTGATCTTCTCGTCAGGGTCTTTTGGTCCAAAAGTTTTATGCATCTTCTGGCGCAGACAATCTGGGATAAACTTCACGCTACCTCCTTACCTGCTACATAATCCGTCTGGTCAAACAGATTTTATCCAAAAAAGGCTTTTAGTCCAATCAGGATAAGTACTATACCGCCCACCATCTCGGCACGGTCGCCCAGAAGAGAACCAAGTTTTTTGCCAATGAACAGAGCAATGGTACAGAGAATTGCAGTAATAATGCCAAAGAGCGCCGAGGCAACCAAAATGTCTACACTATGTGCCCTAAAACTTACACCAACAGCAAATGCGTCGATTGCTGTAGCAACAGCTTGAAAGAGCAGCTTTCCATAAGAGAGCGTCGTAGCACTTTGCTGGGCTTCTTCCTCATCTTCCTCAGAAGCGTCTTCTTTGAGCGCCTTATAGCCGCTGTACAGCATGTTTGAACCGATGAAGCCAAGAATGACTAAAGAAACCATTCCTGCATACTTCTCAATCAATTCTGCTGCAATGCCGCCAACAAAATAACCGGCAAGAGGCATACCAAACTGAAAGAGGCCAAAGAAAAGAGGCATGCGCATGAGGCGAGAAACTCTATGGTCATCAAAGGCAAAGGTGTTAGAGATAGTGACAGAGAATGCATCAGTTGCAAGCGCCACACCAAGCATTAAAATTTCCAGTAGACCCATGTGTGAGTTCCTAGGTATCATTAAATCTTGTAACACAAAGATGAAATTTTAACGCCTATGAGCGTTTTTCAGCTACTCTTATACTGAAAAACTACAAGGAGTGTTATGCCTGCTTTAATAACCCACTATCTGTTTGGTGCGGAGGTGGTTAATGATTTGCCCAAAGAGCTCATTGCCACTGAAGCTGAGGTTAATGCATTTTTGCTCGGAAACCAAGGGCCTGATCCCTTCCTTGCGCGTCATCTAGCCTGGCCAAACCACTCACTTGCCTGCAATAGACTGCATCGTCGTATGCACGCAGGCCATATTGTTGACGCATTTTTATCCATTCGCGATGGGGTTTCTCGCCTTCCGCAGAGCGACATGCCAGCTGGTCGTGCGTTTGCGCTTGGTCTCTTAGCACACTACGCACTAGATAGGATTGTCCATCCGTTTGTGTATTCCCAGCAAGATGCGCTGATTGAGGCGGAACCATCTCTCAAAAATGCCTACAGAGAGCTCCATCCTATTATCGAAACGGATTTGGATTCATATCTTCTTTGGCACATGCGCCACACTACCGTTGAGACGTTCCCACCAGCTGAGGTGCTTGAAGCCATTGAATCCACCAAACACGTTGGTGGCGCGCTTTTCTCGCAAGTAGCGCTTCAGGTATTTGGCCTTAATGTCGGCGTTGGTGAGTACGAGAAAGCCCTCCAGGACTACGCTCGCATTTACCACACGGTAGAGCGCACTGACCCTAAATACACTACCAAGCTTCCTGACGTTTTATACAAGACCGAGAAGTTCATGCGCCCTTCAAACAATTCGTACGTTGCCGCAATGGCTCACCGTATTGTTATGACTGAGGACTTCCCTACCGCTAATCTCAAGCGTCTTCCTTGGAAAGAGCCTTACACCGGAGAAATTAAGACTGAAAGTATTCTTGATCTTATGGATGAAGCTCGTGAGTTCTACAAAGAGCTTGTTCAGGCAACTATCTTAGGTCAAAGAATCACCCTGGAAGAGCTGGTCGGCGGTATCAATTACATGGGTAAACCCGTTGTAGAAATGGTTGATGACGAGGACTAACTCGCGGCAAAACACAAATGCGTTGAGCATTCAAACACGTAAGAGAAAAGCGGCTACTTGAATAGCCGCTTTTTTGCTAACGCTTATCCACAAACTAATGCATGCTGTAAAAACGCATGCTGTAAAAATCAATCTTACAGAAGTGCTTCTTCCCACACGGGCTCTTTAAATCCAAGAAGAATGGTGTTGCCTGCAACCACCAAGGGGCGCTTTACCAGCATGCCTGTAGTGGCAAGCAACTTATAGGCATCACTATCGCTCATACCTGCATCAAGCTGCTCCTTGATGTTATTATCGCGATACACCATGCCTGAAGTATTGAAGAATTTCCTGATGGAGAGACCGCTCAGCTTGTGCCACTCAGCAAGCTCTTCTGCAGTTGGATTCTCCTCTTTAATATCGCGCAGTGTATAAGAAACACCGTGTTCATCAAGCCATTTAAGAGCTCTCTTACAGGTAGTGCAGCGAGAATAGCAAAGAACCAAAATGTTTTTATCTGCCATGGCTGTGCCCTTTGGATCAATTATCGATTACATAAAGGCAATCTTTTTTGAGTTACAAGCAATCCTAAAATCAATATTCCTAGAGAAACGCCATAAATCATACCGATAAATAGGTCATTAACGTTTGATGCTGCGCCCAGGATGATTGCTAAAATCAAAAACATCATTCCAAGAGAAACATACTTACTTTTTAGTAGGTTCATTTGGTCGCCTCCTTTTTACTGACGGTAACGAAGCATTATAAATCAACACCTTGTTACTAACCATGCACATTTATGCAGGTGCCTGACCTGTTTCAAGAATTTGCTGGAGCGCAGCCTCATCAAGTACGGGAACGCCCAAGCTCTCAGCCTTTGTAAGCTTAGATCCCGCGGCTTCTCCTGCTACTACGAAGCTAGTCTTTTTGGATACAGAGCCAGAAACCTTTGCTCCCATAGCTTTAAGCTGAGCACCAGCCTCATCACGTGTGAAGTGTTCAAGAGTTCCCGTTAAAACAAACGTAAGCCCAGCAAGTGTCTGAGGAAGCTCGTTTTCTGGCTTCTCTTCCTCAAGCACTACGCCTGCCTGACGAAGACGCTCAATAACGGCAACATTTTCTGGTATCGAGAAGAACTCGTGTACAGATTCTGCAATCTTGGGGCCAATACCTGGGATTTCAGCGATTTTCTCGACAGGTGCTGTAGCAAGCGCCTGAATAGAGCCAAACTCCTGAGCAAGCAGCTCTGCGACGTTAGCACCAACGTGCCTCATGCCAATACCAAAGAGCACGCGTCCAAGACCGCGCGTCTTTGATTCCTCAACCTTTGCCATAACCTTCTTGGCAATAGTGTGACCCACAGGAATACTATCGCCAGAAAGGTGATCTGCAGTATCAGTATCGTAGACACGACCTGTAGGCATGTTTGCCAGCGTTTCTTCAGTGAGCTTATCGTAGAAGTCGGCTACGTCAGAGAGGACGCCTTCTTCAACCATACGGTTAATAAGCTCGTCACCAAGGCCGTCAATGTCCATGGCCTTACGGCTGCCCCAGTGAATCAGACGCTCAACTGCCTGAGCAGGGCAATCAATAGAGACGCAGCGGAAGGCCACCTCTCCTTCTTCCTGAATAACAGGGCTGCCACAGCTTGGGCAGGTAGTTGGCATCTGGAACTCAACAGCATCTGCAGGTCGAAGACTCAAAACTGGTCCTACAACCTCTGGAATAACATCTCCTGCCTTGTGGACAATGATGGTGTCACCCGCGCGCACGTTTTTACGACGAATCTCGTCAAGATTGTGGAGAGTTGCGCGCGCAATGGTAGAACCCGCAACCGTGACGGGATCAAACTCAGCAACAGGAGTAAGCACGCCTGTACGACCAACTTGAATGCGAATTTCTCGCAAAACGGTCTGCTTTTCCTCTGGTGGAAACTTAAAAGCAATAGCCCAACGAGGAGCGCGAGAAGTAAATCCTAGAGCTTCCTGGCTAGCAAAAGAGTCAACCTTTACCACCACGCCATCAATGTCGTAGTTAAGGTCTCCTCGCTGCTCAAGAGCTTGCGCACAAAAATCGTGAACCTCCTGAGCGCTCAGGCAACGACGAGCATGAGGATTAACATTAAAGCCGCAGCTACGAAGCCAGTTTAAAAACTCCCACTGACTGTGAACATCAAGAGGACCCTCATCGGCTACTGCGTAGATAAAGGTCTCAAGGTCTCGATGAGCGGTAATCTTTGGATCCTTCTGACGCAAAGATCCAGCAGCTGCATTTCTAGGGTTAGCAAAAGGCTGTTTACCAGCAGCATCTGCATCCTCATTCAAACGAATGAAGGAATGCTTGGGCATATAGACCTCACCGCGCACCTCAATGCTCTGGTTAAGGCCCCTATTTTCAACCTGCTCTAGACCAGCAAGTGCAAGCTCTCGTGGAACATCAGAGATAGTCAATACGTTTGCTGTAACGTTTTCTCCCGTGCTTCCGTCACCTCGTGTAGCAGCGCGTACAAACTGTCCGTCACGATACGTGAGCGCAACACCTAAGCCGTCAATCTTAAGCTCGCAGGTATATGCCACAGGGTTTGTAGGTGACGCACCAAGAGCCTCATCAGTCCTGGAAAGCCATGCATCCAACTCCTCTAAGTTCATGGCGTCGTCCATGGAATACATGCGAGCGGCATGCTGGACAGGCTCAAACTGCTCAGAAACGTAACCACCTACGCGCTGGGTATAGCTATCCTCAGTTACAAGCTCTGGATATGCTGCCTCAAGCTGCTGAAGCTCAATAAGAAGGCGGTCAAACTCAGCGTCAGTAAGCTCTGGATTATCAAGGGCATAGTAGGCATATGCCGCATGGTTCAAGATTCTATTGAGCTCTGCCGCACGAGCAATATCTTTTGGCGAAAGTACTGCCATTACTACTCCAAACATAAAAACGTAGGTGCAAGAAATCTTGCACCTACCAGGTATTTATTTGCGTCCTCTTAAGGTTCTACCAAGGGCCTTAAGGGCTTCTCGCCTTGCGCTGCCATAAGGTGCAATGGGGTCAATAATCTTGCGCAGAGGACTTGCATCAGAAAGCGCGCGCTCGTGGAACTCTGTGACGTCGGCGTCATTTCTAGCGCCTGGCACCATGTCCTGAATAATAACCTCGTAGAACGGAGTGTTGCGCGCGTACTTCCAGAAATAGGACGCCATGTCGCAGCTAGCGTTCTGCCAAGGCTTAATAGCACCAGCAAAGTGAACAATCTTTGGGGCACGACGTGCTGCCTGATAGTCATCAAAGACGCTATTTGGTGCCATTGGATAGAGTTTCTCGGCACGTCCAAAAATATTGTGTGTCACGTTCCAATCAGCCGGGAGATAGACAACGCGGCCCTGGCACTCGCTGTTCAGAATATCTTGATCGTTGTAGATAAAGATTGGATTGGATGCAATGCGCAACCATTCTGGAACAGTGTGATAGCGGCGCAGTTCAGCGGTATTAAAGACCATAACTCCCGCCTGGAAGTACGCATAAGGATTCTTAAGGTTAAGAACGTCAAGGCTGTACTTCATGCGGTCTCCACCGCGAACGTTAAGGTTTGCCAGATAATCAATATCAAGCGTTGCGGCAATAAGATTGTTGCCCATTCTTACATCAAAAAGTTCAGCAACATTACCGTTAACCACAAGGTCAGAGTCAAGATAGACAACCTTATCGTAAGCAGAAAGAATGTCTTGAGCCAAGAAACGGAAGTATGTCTCCACACTAATGTGAGCATTATTAGTATCTAGCTTGTAGTCTTTAACCATACGCCACACGTTATAGAACGTAATACGAGCATTCTTATAGCGCGAGAAGTACTTCTTAACCATCTCCTGCTTTGAGCCGCCAATATTGGTGTTAAGGACAACTACGTCGTAGAAGCGGCTAGGGTCGGCGTTTTCAAGCATTGAACCCATAGCGCAGGTAAGAATTGGAACGTAGTTATTATCTGCTGCAAAGACAACAGGAACAACGTTCTGGCTTGCAATCTCAGGCTTCTCTTCAAAGAGAGGAATGAACTTCTGACGAGGCTCTGGATTGGTAAAGTGAACGCACTGGAGCTCTTTTACCTTCCAGTTTTTGCCCTCTGTACGAAGCATATGCATACGCCAGATATTAAAGAGACGCTCAGTCAGATGACCTGGAGTTCTTAGGGCCTCTTTGCTGTACGTAGACATATCAGTGCGAGCAGTCCACTCGTCAACAAGTGGGAATACCCATGCTGCATAGCGATCAAAGAGCTCTTTGCGCATGATGTACATGTTGCAGAAGCATTGTTGATGACCGTTGAGAAAAGCGTTTACATCCTCTGCATACTCTGGGTGACGCTCAATAATAAGCGCAGCCATAGTATCCATATCCTTTGGATGAAGCAGCGGAGCGGAATGGTACTGCTCAAGAGGTGTATTAGCGCTTCCAGGGAATTTGCGAATATCCTTTACCCCAGTAGTAATGAGGTCATAGCCCTCAATGCACTGGGCAATGGTCTGATCATCAAGACCATATTTCTTGATGGCGTCTTCATCAATGAAGTCATCCATAACCTCACCAAACGGATTTTCTGGATAAACCGTATCGGTAAAGTTGAAGTAGCGACGATAATGACCAAAGCCAACATAGCGAGCATTGGTGATGTTCTTCCATGCCCAATACTGTGTAGTCATCTCACAGTACATGGGGTTTTTCTCGGTAATGGTATCGCCCTCATCGTCATGGAGCATATACGTAAAGCGATTACTCTTCTGACCTGGTCCTACCTGAATAGGCTGAAGGTAGTTGCTTGCGGGAACATCAACATCTTTATGAGAAGTGATAAGAATGCGAATAGGCTGCTGCTCAAACATCTTTACCATGTGCTTTCTTTCTAGATATTCCATGTGCTCATCGGCAATCTGTTTCATGCGAACTGCCCTATCAAACGACAGTCCCTCATCCTGATGCATGAGAGCAGCATATTTCTTTGCATACGTCCTGTAGCGATAGGCATCACTGTCTTCTGGAAGCTCGGTTCCAGTAGCAATAGCCTCGTAAGCAATATCCCTTACAAAGCGATAGAGCTCTCGAGCTGCTACTGATGGTCCAAAGAGAATGGCAAACGGCTCAAGAGCAGCCTCTTGATCTTCAGGAGCAAGACGGAATCTCCACTCAGCACTCAAAAGCTCCAGCAATCTATGCTTCATACCCCTAAACGAATTAAGATGAGCAATAGTATCTGTCTTGCCAATATAAAGTTCTACTTGATCAATGTTGTCTAAGAACTGATAGCAGAACTCTCCGAACTTATCTAAAGAAATACGAGAAGCACCAGTTACTCCGATGCCATAGTGGTACAAAAAGCCTCTGCAAGACTCAAAACCATCGGCAGTCTGAGCCTTATCTGCCAGGATAAATACCTCATAGGCATCTTCTGCTCTTACCAGGCGCTCCGAAGTCATCTCTGCAAAGGCAGAGCGGAAAAGTTCTCCGCGATACAGGCGTTGCGTAGCTCGCCAATCAAGCTTCTGTCCATAGCCTTCATCATAAATAATGCGAAGGATATCGTCACCCTGAGTAAAGTCTGATTGTTGGTTAATGTAGCTTTCAAAAGATTTTGCATCAGTTGGGTCAACGCCATTTTCTGGAATAACAGTAATGCCAAGGTGAAGAATATCAACAGGATTCTTCTCAATATGAGCAACTACCTGCTCAAGAAAATCAGGAGTAACCTCATCATCACCGTCTAGGCAAAAGACCCACTCGCCTTTTATATGAGCTGCAGCAGTTTTACGTGCCAGATGGAGACCTTGATTGGTTGGATGAGTGACAACCTTGAACCTAGAGTCATCCCCTACTGCTTCTACGATTTTCTCTGGAGTGGAATCTGTTGAGGCGTCATCAACAATAATTGCTTCAAAATCACCAAACGTCTGATTCTTTACACTTTGAATACAACGCCCAATGTATGATTCGATGTTGTATGCAGGAATTACAAAAGAAACCTTAGGCATACCAACTCCTTATAAATAAGCAATCTCAACTATCTTCTATCTTATCTAAAATATGTCTCTCTTGGGCGGGCAAAAGATGTCTACTCGACGCTCTTCAAGCTCTCAACCATATCAATATTTTTGAGCTTAGGTCGCATGGCAACATATACCAACAGCGAGAAGACAAGGGTGAGTCCAAAGGCAAACCAATAGCTTGGTGCATGGATAGCTCGACCAAACATAACAAGGTCAATCTCGGCAGTTTGAACTACAAATCCCTCAAGGTATGTTCCTAGAACAAGTCCAAAGAGCGCTCCAAAGATGGCCAACAAAGCAATCTCTCTAAAGACATAGGCATCAACTTCATGACGCGTAAATCCAAGTACTTTGAGGCTTGCAATTTCTCTAATGCGCTCTTCAATATTGATATTGGTGAGGTTATACAAGACGATAAATGCCAGCAGAGCTGCAGCCACAATAAGAATAGCTACAACACGGTTAACTACGGCAAGTGATTCTCTATAGGTACGGATAGCTTCATTGACGTCATCAACAGTTGCAACTCCTGTCTGGTTAATAAGCTTTTCTCCAAATGCCTCTCTCGTTGCCTGATCTTCGGGAAGCGTTGCATACCAGCCGTCCGCTGCTTGATCTTGAATACCTAGAGAATGCCATGCTGAAGGTCCCAGATACAGATACGACCCTACGTAATTCTCGGCAACTCCTGTAACAGTAAGCGTACTTGGCTCACCAGAAGCGTTTCCGATTCTGTCTTGAGCATAGACCTGAATGGTATCTCCCACGCCTACACTCAGTCGTTTTGCAAGCTTTTCTGTAATTACAACCGAATCTTCTCCAAGCTCTGTTGCTTGGCCAGAAAGACGATTGCGCAGGGTAGCTAAGCCCGTGAGGTCTTGAAGAGAATTGCTGGTCATAATAGTTGTTCTTGTCAGTGAGCCCGCTTTTTGTGTAGAAGACTCAAGAAGAACGTTTTCTCTGGTTATGCGGCGGATATTTGTAGCACCCACCTGATTAAGCTCTGCATTAATCTGATCTGCTTCTTCCTCAGAAACATCAGAGGTCATTCCCACTATGTAGTCATAATGCGAGATAGTTGGCCATTGGTTATCAATGATGTCGCTAATGGAATCTCTAAGACCAAAAGCCACCAATAAAAGCGCAGTACATCCGGCAATTCCTACCAGCGTCATAATCAAGCGTCGCTTATAGCGGACAAGGTTTCTGATGGTAACTTTCCACGAGAAAGACAATCTGGACCATAGAGGCTCAACGCGCTCAAGCAAAATCTTTGAGCCCGCTTTTGGAGCTTTTGGAAGCATGAGGCTAGATGGCTCTTCTTTCAATGAGGATAAAACGGCAGCCATGGTTGAAAGAAGCGTGATGCCTATACCGGAAAGTCCAGAGAGTAGCGCACTATCAAGCTGAATAGAATAAGGAGCTCCCCCATTTGGGATGGTGTAAATAGATCCGTAAGCAGAGATAATAACGCCTGGCAACACTTGACTTAAACATGCTATGCCAATAACGGCACCCAAAAGTGAGGCGAGTAAGGCATATAACAGGTACTTTGCCGCAATCTGAGCGGTTGAATAACCAAGCGCCTTATGAACACCAATAAGCGTACGCTCTTCAGAAACCATACGCGTCATACTGGTAAGTGAAACCAGTGCTGCAACCAAGAAGAACATCAGCGGGAATACATTAGCAATATCATTGATACGCTCAGAGTCTGCTTGATAAGCTGCAACACCAATCTCTTTTGTGCGATCAAGTACATACACATCAGGCTCTTTAAGCTCGTCAATCTTCTTCTGAGCTTCATCAAGCTCTTTCTGACCGTCAGCAAGTTGTTTCTCGACCTCAGTGCGTTGCTCCTCAAGACTCTGTCTTCCCTCGTTAGTCTGAGCTTCTGCACTTTGGAGGGCTGTTTGTCCTGCGCTCAGGCGACTAAGCGACGCAGCAAGTTTTTCTTGAGCCGCAGCTAACTGATCTGCAGTAGCACTTCTCGCCTCACTCAAATCCTGACGCGCCTGAGCCACTTGTGACTCTGCCTCATGTAGTTGAGTTGTGCGCTGATCAAGTTCTTCCCTCGCAGCCGCAAGAGCCTGCTGCTGGGTAGCTAATTCTGTCTCTGCAGCCGTAATCTGCGCTTGTGTGGCGAGAAGGGCGTCTACTTGCATAGTTGCCAGACCTAAAGCGCTGAGCTGTTGCTGTGCTTCTTCAAGTGTTGAAGCGGTGATGCCTTGTGCAGCAAGCCCCGCAAGATACGCATCTCTACCCGCTTCAAACGCACTCTTTTGCTGTGTAAACGTTGCTTGTCCTGCATTGTAGGCAGCAAGACCAGCCTGATACTGAGCCTCTCCTGCACTGAGCTCAGCTGTACCCTGAGCTATCTGAGCCTCTGAGGCAGTAATCTGAGCTTCCGCTTGTGCAAATTGCCGCTCAGCACTGTAGCGAGAAGCTGTAAGCTGCTGACGTCCCGCATCATATTGGCGCTGACCATCAGTCAGTTTTTGCTGTTGAGCGGAAATCTGCGCTTCCGCGTCATCAAGCTTTTTTTGAGCATCCCCTAGTTTATCTGCGGCTTCCTGCCTTGATTGCTCCAGCTTTTGACGAGCCTCATCAACTTGAGTCTGAGCGTCATCTTTGAGCTCTTGCAAACGAAGTGAAGCAAGTGACGGATTCATCTGCGAAATGCGTTCTGCAACGCTATCAACAGCACTCTGATAGTCTGATGAGCCGCTTTTATAGCTGGTAGCACCCTGAACCGTTAGATACGCTTCGGTATAAGGGTCATCGTTTGCAAAAGCATCTTCCGTAACATACACAAATTGCTGAACAATGCCATTGCCTAACGATGTAGTACCAAAATTGCTTACATACGGATATGTTGGTGCATTTACAAAGCCAACAACCGTGTACGAACCACCCTTTAAATGAACTCCGTTTGAAGTGTCTGGCAGCTCAATCTGTTGACCAAGGCTAATATCTGCACGTTTCTTGGGATCCGTGCTCATCACGCACTCATAAGGCCCTTGAGGAAGCCTTCCCTCCACAACTATTGGTTGATTAAGCTCACCAGGTCTAAAAGAACTCACACGAGCAGTAGATTGCGAAGATGTCAGTGTAGCCATAACGTCTACCGTGCGAGAAGGCATAACCGCCTCAACACCCTCAACTGATGCAAGGGCATGAATGTCCTTCTCGCTTAACCCAAGCGTAGAGATTACACGCAGGTCGTAGAGATGTTGGTTTGCGTAAAACGTATGAGCAGCTTCTTGCATGTCAGGACTTGCCATTTTGAGGCCTGCAAAGAAGCCGCAGCCTAAAGCAACAATTCCTGCAATTGCAAGAAATCTGGCGAGAGACCCTTTGATGGTCCGAGTAATCTCGGTAAAAAGAGCGTGTGGCATGACTACCACTCGACAGTAAGCGCGTCAGCTGGGTGCTGATTAATCTCTACCGATTGGGCCTGGCCTTCTTTAACATGGATAACCCTATCGGCAATTTGAGTAAACGCAAAGTTATGCGTAACAATAGCCACGGTCTTATGCTGCTTCTTGCACATATCTTGCAGGAGCTTAAGAATTTGCTTTCCTGTTTTATAATCCAGCGCACCTGTTGGCTCATCGCAAAGCAAAAGGCGTGGATTTTTTGCCAAAGCGCGCGCAATAGAGACGCGCTGCTGCTCTCCGCCAGAAAGTTGAGCTGGAAAGTTATCCATACGATGCTCAAGACCAACAGCACGTAGCGCATCTTCTGGCTGCATGGGGTCAAGACAAATCTGAGATGCAAGCTCAACGTTCTCTTTTGCGGTGAGGTTAGGAACTAGATTGTAAAACTGGAAAACAAAGCCAATATCATGACGACGATAGAGCGTTCTTTCTTTTTCTGAAAGATCGCCAATTTCTTTTCCATCTAAATAAATAGACCCGGAGGTACAGGTATCCATACCTCCGAGCATATTTAAGACAGTTGTTTTACCGGCTCCTGATGGGCCTACAATTACGCAAAGCTCTCCCTCTTCTATGGAGAAGTTCATGTCATGGACAGCGTTTACCTTAACGGAGCCCATGGTATACGTCTTTGTTACCTCTTTGAATTCAACAAAAGACATACGTTTCTCCTATGAGAAAAGATAATTCTTCTGAACAAGAAGAGGGTACGTGAGAAACTACTCCTGTGGAGCTTCTGGAGCTGCAGGAGCCTCAGGTGCGACAGTTGTGACGGTTGCTTCTGGAGCAGGTGCTGCTGTAGCCTCTGCAGTTACAGGGACAACAGGAGCAACCTCTGCGCCCTCAGTAGCAAGAGGCATTGGAGCAACAACAACCTCTTCCTCCTCAAGATCAGCCTGACGCTGGTCAAACTCTTTCTTAGCACGAACCCAAATGAGAAGTGCAAGAAGAGCGGCAAAGAGCAGGAAGGTAGCAATCATGACGTTAAGAATAAGGGTGGTGAAGTTCACTGCCTGGCTGATAGAAATCATCACAGAGAGCTCTGTAAGTGCGGAAGTTAAACCAACTACAGAGAGAATGGAGAGACCCCACCTAAGACGAGGACGGAAACCCCTCAAAAGACCTGAAACCGCAGCAAAAAGGTAGCACAGGAAAATAATGTAGGTAACACGTGCAAGTATCAGGGAAATAGGATTTGTCTGACGAGTTGCAAAGTTAAATACCGTGTGGAAATAGCTGAGATACTGAACAGGTGCAACAAAATCAATGACAATAAAAATGAGAGCCACAATTGCTGGAATGGCAATTTTTGCTTTGGGGTTCATGAAACCTCCTCGATTTCTTTATACGACCTGTCTATTTTATCGTATAAACCTATGACCAGTGCGGTAAGTCATGAAAGTCTTTTATATGGTCTTGAGCTTCTTGTTCTCTTTCTGCTAAAGCCTCTCTTAAACCCTTCAATGCATCAAAGGGCATAAATATTTTTGCCCTGTTTGCCCGAGGCATGCGAGGATGTCCGTAGTGCATCTGCGATGCAAACACCTCCTCTTTTGCACCATCTTCCGCTGGCGAGAAATCCTGTCTAGGCTTCATTGGTTTCTTCTCCACTACGGTGTCCTCCAATCTGAGCATTTCTCTGTCGAGCAGTTGCTTCGGGAAGTAGGTCCATAGCTTTGAGCAAAGAGTTCTTTCCAAACTTCTTCTTTATGGCGTTGATAGTATCTTGGCGCTGGCGCTCTTTCTCTAAAACGGTATTGTCCTGGAAAAGCGACGTCTGAATGCCCGATCCCGTTTCTTCTTGAGTGTTTCCAAAGGTAAGGCCAACGCGATGCACGCTTTCTGAAGGTATTACTCTCTCGTCAAAGAAAGACAAAACCTCTGCCATAAGCTCATCTCTAGAGTTAGTAGGGTAAGAGAGTTTCTTAGTGCCACTGCTGGAAGGAATATGTCTTCTCCAGCTTCTATAATCCCCTGTTTGCCTCAGCTCTTCCATCTGGCTCTCTGTTGCCGAGTAGCCAATATAGATACCAATAGAAGAGCAAACCAGCTTTTGCGTTACAAGCTCAAGCGTCAACGCTTCAACCATCTCTTTAAAGATGAGGCGCGCACCTTCTGTGTCTCTGTTGTGATCAAAGACCTGTGCCGTTGAAACTGAATGGCTTTGAGACTTATAGGACTTAATATCTGCAATGGTGGTTGGCTCAATGCCCCATGCATGGTCAATAAGAATTTCTGCATCAACGCCAAATTCTTTATACAAAGGCTCCGTAGGAGCCATGGCAAGCTGTCCCATGGTGTGAATATTCATTGCCGCAAGACGCTTTTGAATACCTGCGCCAATATGCCAAAAATCAGTCAAAGGTTTATGGTTCCAGAGTTTAAGTTTGTACGACTCTTCATCAAGCTCACCAAAGAAATTTGGGCTGTGCTTTGCCGTAATGTCAAGCGCAATTTTTGCCAAATACAAATTTGGGCCCAAACCACAAGTAGCAGGGATACCAGTAGTTTTTGCTACGTCTGCACGGATCTTCTCGCCTAGCTCTCTAGCTGTACATCCATACAGCGATAAGTACGGTGTAACGTCAATAAATGCCTCGTCGATGGAATAAACGTGGATATCTTCTGGCGCAATGTATTTGAGGTACACCGAATAAACGTCTGCAGAGCGCTCCACATACAAAGCCATGCGAGGAGGAGCCACCTCATAAGTAAGGTTTTTGGGAATCTCAAAAACGCGACAACGTCCAGGAACACCCAACGCACGAAGCGCCGGTGAAACCGCCAAACAGATTGTCTTTTCTGTCCTGGTAAGATCTGCCACAACAAGCTTAGCCTTCATGGGATCAAGGCCCCGCTCAACACACTCAACCGATGCGTAAAAACTCTTTAGGTCAATAACCAGGTACTGTTTTTGAGAAGGTGTCATGGCTTAGATAAGCACAATACCTTGAGAAACTTTTTCTGCCACGTCATTACCTACAAGATAACGGACAATCTCTAGGCCAAACTTAAGAGCGGTTCCTGCACCTTGGCTGGTAATGAAAGAACCATCAACACAAACCGCATCTTGCGAAAGATTGGCGCCATTCTCTGAGAGAAAATGCTGGAAACCTGGGTTGGAAGTGGCCTTCTTACCCGTAAGCAATCCGCGCTTTGCATAAATAGAAGGAGCTGCACAAATTGCGGCAAGTGCACGTCCATCTGCTGCAAACGCATCAACTGCCTGCATAAGTGGCTCACAAGCCTCAAGATTAGTGGTTCCGGGAAGACCGCCAGGAAGCACCAACATGCTGTAATCATCAAACGAGACCTGACTGAGCAGCTTGTCTGTTAAAAAAGTAACCTGGTGAGAAGAAGTCACGCTCAAAGAATCAGATATAGACACTTTGTCACAGGGAATACCTGCACGATACAGGACGTCAACAACGCTCAGTCCCTCAATCTCTTCACAACCATCAGCAAAAAAGACAGCAACGCGCTTGTCAGTACATGGTGTAAACATCTGACTCCCTTCTCGACTAAAACTAGTACAAGTGTACGCCTTTTTACACAAAAAAGGACACTCAAGTTTGTGCTTGAGTGTCCAAAATTTTACCCAGTTAAACTGTTACAGAAAGTACCCGTCAAGCTCCCTATAGCCTGGCGAGAAACCCTACTCCTCGCTAATGCCCTCGTTAATAGCCTGAGCAATAACTTCCTGATCATTAGAACCACGGAGCAGAGACTTAAACTCATCTCTCATCAGAAGAACAGCGGTCTTAGAAAGAAGCTTGATGTGAGTGGTGCCAGCCTCTCCATCTGGAACAAGCAGTGCAATAGCAACATCAACGGGCTTCTCGTCAAAGGAAGGCCACTCAAGAGGAGTGCTGTTCTTGAAGACAAAGACAGCTGCATCCTTGATAGCAGCATCTTTTGCGTGAGGAACTGCAAAACCGTCAGTCATGCCGGTCTCGCCCATTTCCTCACGAGCCAAAAAAGCATTGTAAACAGCGTCTGCATCGTCAGTTACGCCAGCTTCCAGTGCTTTATCGGCAATAAAACGCAGGACATCATTACGGCTCGCTGCGTTCTGGTTTACAAAAACATTGTCTGCCTTAACAAAACCGCTCATGAATCTTCCTTCCGTATATTTGAGCTTTTAGCTCAGTAACTTCGTATGTAGTAATAATACCCGCAATGAAACAAAATTTACCTTGAGAAACTTTACTTTAGGGCCATTCTTAAAATCTGTTGAACATCTGCTGTTTTAAGCTGCATAAAGTTACCCGCATGATCTCCACCGCGAGCATCAATAGTGCCTTCTGCCATCTGGAGAATGTCCTCTTCCGAAGGGTCTACTCCAAGCTCGGCAAGGGAGGTTGGCATACCAATTGCATGACACCACTGATTCCAAGCTTCGATTCCCGCAAGGCCCGTAGCTGTTGGATTATGGAAGTTGTTTTGAACTCCAAAAACGTTAACCGCAAACTGAGCAAAACGCTCTGGATCTTGACTTATAACGTAACGTGCCCAACTTGCCCAAATAGCTGTAAGACCAGCACCATGAGCTACGTCATACTTTGCGCTCAGCTCATGCTCAATTGCATGAGAAGCAAAATCGCTTACGCGACCAGTTCCGGTAAGTCCGCAGTGAGAAAGCGACGATGCCCAGAGCAAATCTGCACGTGCAGCGTAATTCTCTGGCTCTTTAACGGCAATCAAGACAGCTTCTTTTACGGTGCGTAAAAGTCCCTCAGCTAGCTCGTCGGTAAGTGCCACGTCCTTCTCGAGCGTAAAATAGCGCTCCATGGTGTGCATCATGATGTCGGCGCCTGTTGATGCCGTCTGATAAGCACTCACGGAATAGGTGAGCTCTGGATTCATGATAGCAAAGCAAGGACGACCGCTCTGATGGTGATAAGAACGCTTAAGAACACGACCATCAGCCAGCGTAATGTTCATGACGGAAGAATCTGAGGTTTCAGAGCCAGTTCCCGCAATAGTAGAAATGACGCCAATAGGAGCTGCCTTTGAAACACTGACCTTATGCAAATAGAGGTCTTCAAGAGAAATGTCATTGGCCAGGCCGTATGCAATCGCCTTAGCAGAATCCATGACAGATCCGCCGCCGATGGCCAAAATAAAGTCAACACCCTCGCGTTTGCCCAGCTCTACAGCTTCTTCTGCAAGCTCTAATCGAGGATTAGGGACAACTCCACCACAGTCAACAAAAGCAATTCCAGCATTGCTTAGAAGTTGGTGGATCTGGTCAAGCAATCCGTTCTTTACCACGTGACTGCCACCAAAATGCACCAGCACCTTGGTACCTCCGTGAGCAGAGACAAGCTCTGCTACACGAAGCTGAGTATCTTTTCCAAAAACCACCTGAGTAGGTACAACGTACTCAAAATTAACCATGACTCAAGACCTTTCTTACCTACTCGAACAACATCTTAAGCGCGAGGTTCTTCTCCCCACCAGAATGTTGCAACAGTTCCAGGACCAGTATGAACACCAATAGTTGCGCCAATGGTAAAGATGTTGATATCACCGGTCTGTGAAAGCTTTTCTTGAATAAGCTCTTTGACAGCCTGGGCGTCAGTTGCGCACTCAGAGTTAGAGATAAACACCTTACGTGCGTAAGCACCGCCCTGCTCTGCAGTTTGAGTCATAATCTCGACAACGCGAGCAATTGCCTTCTTTTTGCCACGTGCCTTCTCTTTAACGGCCAAAGAACCGTCAGCCTCAATATCCATAACAGGACAAATGTTAAGCATGCCGCCAAGCAGGCCAGCTGTCTTAGAAATGCGACCACCACGAACAAAGAAGGTCAGATCTGTTGAGAAGAACCATCCATACACACGGTGACGAGCCTCTTTAGCCCATGCTACCGCCTCGTCAAAAGACAGACCCTCATCGCGCTTATCGGCAAGACCGTCTACCAGCAAACCATAGCCAGAAGATGCCTGAAGAGAATCGACAACCTCAATCTTTCTGTCAGGAAACTCCTGCTCAATTTCTACCTTTGCCTGGCAAGCAGACTCATACGTTCCAGAAACGCCAGAACTCAACGAAACATGAAGAACGTCTTTGCCCTCCTCAAGGAAAGGACGCCAGAAGGCCATGTACTCACCAATTGATACCTGTGAAGTACGGCACTCAGCGCCTGCAAGCATCTTTTTATAGAGGTCAGCTGGTGCATTAGTGCGACCAAAGTCATCCTTGCACTGGACACCATCAAGCTCGTAGTTGAAATATACGTATTTCACATCACGTGACTGAAGGTACTTCTCACTTACATCGGCCGTAGAGCAACAGGTCAGAACGTAGTTGGACATACGAGTCTCCTTGAAATATCTTCTTGCATATAACAAACGCACACACTTATTTTTCTTGCAGATGTGAGTATACTTCTAATCTCATTTTTATGCTGCTTGTGGGGCGCTTCAAGTGCAAAATCACGTATACTTGCACGCGTTTGATTTTCTCAAATCACTACCTATACCTTAACTTTTACCTTCGACGGGAATGGATAGCGCGTGGCATCATCAGATCTTTCTACTAGAAACTCTTCCAGACTCACACTAGATACTTCTTCTGCGCTTGTATGGAAGTTTGCTCTTCTTGTCTGCGCACTTATCTGGGGTGGGTCATTTGTCGTTATCAAAGATGCACTTAGTTACATCTCGGCAGCTTGGCTCATGACCTTACGTTTTGTCTTTGCTGTAGGTATTGTTGCCATTATCTTTAGAAAAAATCTCAAAGAGCACTTAGATGCCACACATATCAAATACGGCGTGCTTTTAGGCGTTCTTAACGGTTTAGGATATCTGTTCCAAAATGGAGCTCTTGCTTATACCACTGCAGGTAAAGCCGCCTTTATTGCATCAATTTATTGCGCGATGATTCCGTTTGTAAACTGGCTTATCGCAAAGAAAAAACCTCATGGAAGCAGTATTTTTGCAGCCTTTTTATGCGTAGCTGGCATTGGTCTTATCTCACTGGGCACTGATTTTTCGTTCTCGTTTGGCTTGGGCGAGCAGATGACATTGCTCTCAGCTATTATTTTTGCCTTTGACTTTGTCCTTATTGCCGAGCTTTCTCACAAATACGACATCATCACGCTTACGGTGGTGCAGCTTGGTGTGAGCGCCCTTCCCTGCCTTGCCTACGCGCTTTGCTTTGAAACGGTTCCCAATTTTGCGGTATTGCCCACAAATGCCTGGGTTGCCCTCGCCTACATCACTCTTATTGCAACTGCGCTGACTGGTGTTTTGCAGAACCGCGCACAGAAGTCAGTTGCTCCTGTTCAGGCCTCACTAATTATTTCTCTGGACAGTATTTTTGCAGCAGTTTTTGGCGTTATCTTCCTTGCTGAAGTTATTACCCCTACGATTTTCCTGGGCTTTATTATTATTTTTGTTGCAATCTTTATCAGTGAGCTTGGCGAGAAACCCGCAGAGCCCCAAACTTCTTCAGAAAACTAAAGCTCTCTATACAACACGACCCTAAACAAAAAGACCGCATACGCGGGCTTTTTTGCGCTTTGGAGCTCTTACATCTCACGAGAGCTCAGCATAGGTCCATCGGACCAAAGTGTAATCTCTCCTGAAGCAAGAGTTTTAGGAACATCAATAAGACGCTGGTTGGAAGAGCCTCTAAAACGCAAGGTAATATCGTGGAGACTCTGAACCCATGGACCGTCCACCAGTACATCAATACAAGACAGAATGCGGTCAGTGTACTCTGTGTGCCACTTTCCCTCGGTCAGCTGATCCCAGGTGTGACCCGAATACATCCAAATGCTCTTTTGTGGGTAGGTAGCTCTGACCTTCTCGACAAACTCAACAAGACCTTCTTGGTTTTCTGGCTCAAAGGGCTCTCCACCAAGGATGGAAAGACCGTTGATATAGACAGGTGCAAGAGAGTCAATAATCTCTTGCTCAACTTCTGGAGTAAACTCTCCGCCGCTCTTGAAGTCCCACGCCTCGTAATTAAAGCAGCCTTCACAGTGCAGACGGCAGCCTGAAACAAACAGAGTTGTTCTTACGCCAACACCATTTGCAATATCTGAAAACTTAATATTTGAATAGTTCATACATAACCTTTGATGGGTAACTTCCACATATTGTGGATGTTACCTGATAGAGATAATAAAAACGAGCAGAAGGGCCAAGGCGCTCTTCTGCTCGTTTGTCTAGTACATAAATCTTAGAGGTGAAGGACGCGGTCCTTGATCTCCTGGGTACGGCCCTGGTTCCAGAACTGAGTACCAATGTAGCCACAGGTACGACGAGCAACGTTCATCTTAGTCTGGTCACGGTTGCCGCAGTGTGGGCACTCCCAAACCAGCTTGCCGTCCTCCTCGACAATATGAATCTCACCGTCATAACCGCACTCCTGGCAGAAGTCAGACTTGGTGTTGAGCTCTGCATACATGATGTGGTCATAGATGAACTGCATGACGCTGAGAACAGCCTCGATATTGTCCTGCATGTTAGGAACCTCAACGTAAGAGATTGCTCCACCTGGGGAAAGACGCTGGAACTCAGACTCAAACTGGAGCTTCTGGAATGCGTCAATCTCTTCTGCAACGTGGACGTGGTAGCTGTTGGTGATGTAGCCCTTATCGGTGATGCCTGGGATAACACCAAAGCGACGCTGAAGTGCCTTAGCAAACTTGTAGGTAGTGGACTCAAGAGGAGTTCCGTAGAGGGAGTAATCGATATCCTCTGCTTCCTTCCACTCGGTGCACTTATCGTTCATGTGCTGCATAACCTGGAGTGCAAATGGAGTTGCCTCTTTGTCAGTGTGGCTGTGACCAGTCATAGCCTTAACGCACTCGTATAGGCCTGCATAACCAAGGGAGATAGTGGAATATCCGCCGTAAAGCAAAGGATCGATAACCTCACCCTTGTCCAGACGAGCAAGTGCGCCGTACTGCCAAAGGATAGGAGCAGCATCAGACAGAGTACCCTTCAGGCGATCGTGACGAGCACGAAGTGCACGATGGCAAAGCTCAAGACGTTCATCAAAGATCTTCCAGAACTTGTCCATATCACGACCAGCAGAAAGAGCAACGTCAGGAAGGTTGATAGTTACAACACCCTGGTTGAAGCGGCCATAGTACTTAGGCTTGTTTGGCTCATAGTTCTTAGCGCGAGCAACGTTGTTGAAGCCATTACCAGAACGGTCTGGAGTCAGGAAGGAACGGCAACCCATGCAGGTGAAGGTATCGCCCTCGCCTTCCTTCTCGCCCTTAGAAAGCTTGTACTCCTTCATCTTCTTCTCAGAGATGTAGTCAGGAACAAGGCGGCGAGCGGTGCACTTTGCAGCCATCTGAGTGAGGTAGTAGTACTTGGAATCCTCGTAAACGTTATCCTCTTCAAGAACGTAGATGAGCTTAGGGAATGCAGGAGTAATCCAGACACCCTCCTCGTTCTTTACGCCCTGGTAACGCTGACGGAGCATCTCCTCGATGATGAGTGCAAGATCCTGCTTCTCCTGCTCATTCTTTGCCTCGTTGAGATACATGAAGACAGTAATGAAAGGAGCCTGACCGTTGGTGGTCATCAAAGTGACAACCTGGTACTGAATGGTCTGAACGCCACGAGAAACCTCATCGCGAAGGCGCTTCTCAACCATCTCGTTGAGCTGCTCAGCAGAGAGCTCAACACCGACGGAGTTCATCTCCTCCATAACGGTCTTGCGAATCTTCTTACGAGAAACATCAACAAAAGGAGCAAGGTGAGCCAGGGAGATGGACTGACCACCGTACTGGCAAGATGCTACCTGAGCAATGATCTGAGTTGCAATGTTGCATGCAGTGGAGAAGCTGTGTGGACGCTCAATCAGAGTACCGGAGATAACAGTGCCGTTCTGCAGCATGTCATCAAGGTTGATGAGGTCACAGTTGTGCATGTGCTGTGCAAAGTAATCGGAATCGTGGAAGTGAATGAGACCCTCGTTGTGAGCAGCAACAATATCCTCTGGAAGAAGCTCACGCTGAACGAGGTCCTTAGAAACCTCACCAGCCATGTAGTCACGCTGAACAGAAACAACAGTAGGATTCTTGTTGGAGTTCTCCTGCTTGACTTCCTCGTTGTTGCACTCAATCAGAGACAGAATCTTGTCATCGGTGGTGTTCTTGTGACGCTTCTGGTTCTGGATGTAGCGGTAAATGATGTACTTACGAGCAACCTCAAAGCGGTCAAGAGCCATGAGCTGATCCTCGACAAGGTCCTGGACCTCCTCGACGGTGACGGTGTGTCCAGCCTTCTCACACTCATCGGTAACGTTGAGGGAAGCAAACTGAATCTCACGCTCAGTCAGGCGCTGATCCTCAGGGACCTCTGCGTTAGCCTTAGCGATTGCGTTAACAATCTTCTCAACCTCGAAGGTGACCTCTGAGCCATTGCGCTTGATAATCTTCATGTGCAAACTCCTTGAACAAACGTTGGTGAAAGCAACGCTTTCATGCGTGTTTAATTGGATTATCACTGCGGTTCCTAAGCTTTTGCCTAAGCGAAGTAGTTGGGAACCCGCTTGTGTGATGGAAACTACTATGCCACAACTTATAGTGTTTGGGTTCGAGAACTATAACAATATATTGTGAAATTTCCACACGAATACAAAATTATGTATTGACACGTTGCGGCAACCAATATCTCTGCAGGTAGAAAATTAGCTAGAAACTTCGCTAATTACAAAATTTATTAATGGTCAAAAAATAATTCGATTTTTTGTAAGTAGGCATTCGTCGCCTTTCACAAATGCGCCACAATTCGTCCCTCAGCGCTCACTTGTGTTGAGCATTTGGGGACTAAAAAAGCCGACACAAAATGCCGGCTTTGGTGGCTAGTCTAGTGGAGGCTGTGGGCGCCAGGTTGCGTCTTTATAGATAAGACGTGCATCCTTCCAGCCCTTTATAAGGCGAGAAAGGCCAGACGAGAAGTGCGCTCTATCTACCAAAATGAGTCGAATAATCTCTTTTGCAAAGGTCAGCGCGGTACCAACACCAAAGAGCACAGGGTTGTAATCACCATGAACCTGGAAGTAACGGGCAATATAGCCGCGGTTACGTGTGATGTAATAGCGTGTCATATCAGAGGTTGAATTAAGCTGACGCACAGAACCAATACTCTGACCAGGAACTTCTCGACATCTTGAAAGAACAAAGTCTGGAATCAAAATAGGCTGCGTTACCTTACTGGCCAAATAGCCATACAGAGCGTCATCCCAGTAGATAAAGAAACGTGCGTCAGGTAAACCAATCTTCTGCACTACAGAACGCTTAAAGCAGGCGCCCTCAAAGCACATCACATTGCACTCGCGATAAGGTACACCGTCAAAGCCAGCCTTTGCCAGCGGATTGTAGATGCCCAGGGCGGTGCTAAAGCGATACTGCCAGAAGAAAGGACCACCATCAAAGTCGTAGCGCTGACCTTGGATAACCTCAGCCTTATCTGACCATGCGTCAAGCTTATCAAGACCATCAGGCAGCACAGCTACGTCATCGTCCATAACCCAGAACCACTCGGCACCCAGCTCATAACCTACGCGCACACCCTCAGAGAAGCCGCCGGAACCACCGGTATTTTGCTCCATAGGGACGTAACACACGCGATTAGTGCCACCGTGAGCGTCGGGATCATCAGTGGTTTCTCCCCACGTGGTTTTGACCTTCTCCGAAAACTCCGACACAAGCGAGGCTGTCTCAGAGGAGTTCTCGTTGTCCACAACAATGATGCGCCATGGAGCCTGCGTGAGCTGCGTAATGGAATTGAGCAGGTTGGAAAGCAGTTCCTGGCGTTTAAAGGTGACTATGACAAGGGCGGTGCGCTTCATATTTCCTCAAAATGTGACTTCGTGAGTGAGTTGATGCCTATATAGTATAAAGCAGCAATCAAAAGGAGTTTAGATGAGTCACGCTCAAAACCACCAACCTTTGGTTTCTCTTGTTGTGCCCATATACAACGTTGCAGACTATCTGGAGCAATGCCTGGCAAGTATTCAATCACAGAGCTACACAAACCTGGAGATTATCTGCCTAAACGATGGCTCAACTGACTCGTCTTTGGCTCTTTTGGAAGCATACGCTGCCCGTGATGGTCGCATAATCATCATCGACAAAGAAAATGAGGGTTACGGAGCAACGTGTAATCGTGGCATTGCCGCAGCTCACGGCTCATGGGTGGGTATTGTAGAGCCTGACGATTACCTTGAGCCAAGCATGGTTCAAGAGCTTGTTGATCTTATCCAAGCAAACGGTGGAGAAAGCCAGGTAGATATTGCCCGCTCTGCCTATTGGCGCGTATTTGGCAATCAGAAAAATGGCCGTGCGGGAGCAAAGTCGCAGTTTAAAGCTGCTGCCGGCGCTGCCGAGTACAGAGTTCCCTGCGCATATAAGGGCCGCGTCAAACCCAAGCAGCTGCCTTGTTCAATTGATCAGATGGCACAGCTTCTACTGCACCATCCTGCCATTTGGACGGCGCTCTATCGCAAGGAATTCTTAACCCAGAACCACATCAATTTCAAAGAAGTCCCCGGTGCAGGCTGGGTGGACAACCCCTTCCTCATTGCCTCGCATTGCTGCAGAGCTCGCATAGTGTACACAGACTCTGCGCTCTACAACTATCGCGAGAATGGCTATGCAGAAGCCGCTACCTTTGCGCAGCGTCAGCCTAAAATTCCGCTTGAGCGCTGGAACGACATGATGGATGTTGTGGACGCACGCAACATTACCTCAGACGTGGTGCTCAACGCGCTCACACTGCGCGGCATCAACTACGCGCTGCTTACAAAAGACGCGCTTACCTGGCGAGAAGAACATGATGCTGCAGGTGAGACTGACTCAGAAGTGCACGATCTTCTCGCCAAGAGCTTTGAGCGCATGGACGCAAAGCGCGTGTTTGAAAACCCAGCAATCTCAGGCTCTGGAAAGGCTTTCTTTGCACAGGTGCGAGGTATTGCTCTGCCAAAAGATAACAAGTTTGCACGCTATGCATATCTAGCCAAAGAGGGATTTTTCCGTGTCAAAAATGACGGCATAGCACAAACGTTTAAATCGCTCATGGACAGGCGTTAAGATTTGGTTCTAAAGACTGGCTCTTAAGGATAGCTATAAAGACTAGCCCTAAACACAAATCGCCAGGGTTACTCTAGAATCACACAGTTAAATTTTGATGCTGCTTATGTGTCACTGCAGCTTATACCAGTGGAATGCGCATAAAACGTGCATACCATACGGCTCTACGTACATAGGCATAACGAGCTTGTGTTGTAGTAGACAAAATAGCACCAAGCAAGGCATGAGCTACCAGTCGCGGAGAAGTTGCTTCAGTGACAATAAGGTGCGCTACAGGATTAGAAAGAATCTTGACGATAAAGTTTTCTTTTTCCTCATGGCTGAGCTGGGATTCTTCGTTGAATACAGGATACATATTCATAAGAAGTTTGCTGATCAAGTAGCGACTAATCAACTTTTGAACTTTTTTGGAGTTTGCAAAGCCAAGATGCTTGGCAAGAGCCATGAGTGCCTGACGTTCCTGAGTAAGTTCATCCATAGAAGCAGCAATAGTTATTTCTTCCTCAGAAGATTCCTTTGGTACATCAACAAAAATTGCTTCTGGGGCGTACGTAACATGTTTTGCAATCTCAAAACAGTAGCCAACAAAATTGCACTCGCCATCAGTCTCTGGCTCATGCTTAATCTCGGTCAAAATGCGTGTTGAGCACAGCTTTCCGCTCATAGACGTCAAATAAGGAAGCTGCGACTCCTCAAATACCTGCAACAATGCAGAAGCTTTTGAACCAAAAACCTTTTTGCATTCCATAGGTGAATTGGCAGTTTTCATATGCGCAATAACAATATCAGCCGCTTTAGGTGAACCAACAGGACCCAAAGCAGTAGCTGCAGAATAAAGCTCCTGCAAAAGGTGGGAGTTAAACCTATAAGAAGGCTCAGTGGTAAGCGTATAAGCTCCGCGAGCACGACCCTGAGCAATCTCAAGCGCAACAAAATGGCTAATGCCTGATTGGCACAAGACATCTAAACGAGGCTCTTGATTGGCAAGGTTATCTAACATGCGAGCAATCTGGGGATCGGAACTGTTGTCAACGATGATGAGCTCCCAATGAGGATATGTCTGCTCTTGAAGTTGCCTAATTACCGTTCTAATAGCATCAGCATCATTATCAGCAGCCATGAGAACCGAAATCATATGTGGATTGTATGAGCGCTCGTGCATTCCACATCCCCCAAACTGGTCCTAAATTTTAGATACCAGTTTACCCATAAAAAGTGAATTAAAAAGACATTTTTATTCTATCAAAATCTCTCCACATATCGTGTTTAACTGCTGTTATGTGGACATCTGACCTATTTTGCAGGAGCGGCGCTACACACAACGCCCATAACGTCTATACGAGCATGCCAACAAGCTTTCCTAAGGCCGTAGGGTCAACGGTAGTGCCACTTGAACCTTCAACAACAGGAGCTTCATCATGCTCAAGATTAGACACGCCAATTGGCTGCACAATCTCTACAAGCTCAAGAAGCTGATTGGGATTCATATCGGTAATCATTGAAGACAACAAACTAGAAGCATTGCTTACCAGTGAACGAGCGCCCGAACCAGAAAGTGCCGAGATTTTCTCCCACACATCATCTGTGGCAATGATAACGTGCGTAATCTTGATGTTGGTGACAGAAGCAAGTGCACTAACAAAAGCGCTCTGACCGTCATCTTTGTAAATATCTGCCAGTGTTTTAGCGTTTGAGTCTACTTCTGCATACACATCAGTAGGAATAGACACTATATGGCCGGTTCCCTGCGTGCGATCAATGACCAAAAGCCGTACAGACTGAAGAGTCGAATCCCCTGCCTTAAGCGAATTTGTGCTGATAACGGCATAGGTAAGAAAGTCATCATCAGATTGTGTAGTGCCATCCGGATTGCCTGAAACACTTTGGCTCTTTACAGCCTTGTTAAGCCCATGATCTCCCAAGTGAGACTCAAGCTGCGCGCGATCCCAAAGAGTTACAACGACAATACCCACAAGCACGGCAACAATGGCAATTACGGCGAGGCCAATCACGTTGGTATAGGGATTCTCACGCGGAACATCGCTGCGCTCAAATCTTTCTCTTTTCCTAAACATACTGGCTCCCTGCCTCACTGCTCATCAGTTCTGCAAGAGCTCCTAAAAAAGACGCTCTCTTCTATGATGCTATTTCTTTGCGAGGGAAACCACCGCACACAATACAAGTGGTAGAAAAGTCTTCGTGAACGGCGCGAGAAGACCGATGAAGCTGGATTGGCACACAGATACTACGACTCAATCAAGGAACCGAAAGCGCTACCAGGGTTGCAAAACACCCTCTGGATAGCGAACGCTTACAAACGTGAGGCCCTGAGCAGGCGCACAACTACCAGCGGCAATTCTATTCTGAGCAGCTAGAACCTCGTCGATCCACTCAACAGGCCTGTGACCTCGGCCAATCTCAACCAGCGTGCCCACAATCGTGCGCACCATGTTATGCAAGAAGGCGTTTCCCGTAATATCAACTGCAATGAGTTTCTCGCCAGCTTCTTCAATTTCTTCAACGGTAAGGCGCTCCACAAAACGATGTGTTGGCTTGCCCTCGGCAGAAATTGCCTTGCAGAAGCTCTTGAAATCGTGCTCCCCCACCAACGCCTGCGCCGCCTTGTCCATAAGCTCTGCGTCCAAGTGGCCGTTGTACCACCACACGTGGTCCCAGCCCAGCACGGGACGAGCGCTACCTGCACAAATGCGATAGCGGTACGAGCGAGCCTGGGCATCAAAGCGTGCCGAGAAACCCTGTGGGGCGCGGAAGAGTTGTCGGATAGAGATGTCATCGTCGGTCAGAGCGGTAAGCGAGCGGACGAGTTTCTCGCCAGACAGCGCCAGCTCAGCGCCGTACACAGGTAGGCTCACGTACTGGGCCTGGGCGTGCACGCCGGCGTCGGTTCTGCCCGCGCAGGTGAGCTCGACCTCTCTGCGCAAAACGGTCTGAAGCGCGCGGCGAAGGTCGCCTGCCACGGTGCGCTGAGTGGGCTGCTCGGCAAAGCCGCAGAATGCAGCGCCGCGATAACCTAGCTGGATAACAAGCGTGGCTTCAGGCTCAGAAGAAGCTTTAGCGAGAGTCTCAGGAACTGAAGGTTCAGCCGAAGACTCCTCGCATGCATCAAAACTGCAATTTGATGCAATATTCTGTGATGTTTCTGAGTTCATGAAGCTCCCTGGAATGACTTTGCCCACTAGAGTGATTGTATCGTAGGCTCAAAGAAAGCGCACGCTACGCGACAACAAACGCCAGCGCTACAGCGTTGCAAACCCGCTACAGCGTTGCAAGACTGTCCCAGCAATGCAAGATCACTACAGCGTTGCAAGGCTAAAGCACAGCACAGACCAGAGCAGCAACACTACCCAGTCAACAAGCTGCATTTTTGCAGAGATACGCGTGCGTTTTGCTACACCAAGACAGCGATCTGTCATTGTTTGCGCCATCTGATCTGCGCGCTGAAAGAGCGAGACGGTCAGCGGTACCAAAAGCGTAAACCACTTTTTGATGCGCTCAACAATACCGCCCGATTCAAAATTGAATCCACGTGCCCTCTGAGCTGCTCTAATTCTGTCGAGTTCTTCTAAGGTAAGCGGAATTGCCCTCAGCGCAATTGAGAGCACAATGCTCAAACCATCAACGTCAACACGAATAAGACGCAGCGGCAGCAACAGTACAGAAAAGCCATCAGCAAGCTGCGTAGGAGTAGTTGTTGATGCTACTGATAAAACCAGTGCTAAGGCAAGCAACACGCGGGCAATAGCCACGGTGCTTCTGTAAAAACCCGCCACAGAAAGACCGACTGATCCGGAGAAAATAATATCGGGATGTCCAATAAATACCAGCGTATTGGTCACAAATGATATAAGCAAAATGAACGCTGCAGGCTTTGCTACGCGCAAAAACTCTGGCAAGCTTACACGAGCACTCCACAAAAGGCTCACACAAATCAAGGCGAACACCGCAAAGGCAAGTGGCTGCTGTACTGAGAAGAGAGCAACAATACCCACAAAAGTGGCAACGATTTTTGTCTGCGCTGTCAATGAAGCAAGCGAGAAGTGCTTAAGCAGAGCACAGGGGCACTTAGACATAGCAGGCCTCCAAAAGCTCATGCAATACGCTTACAAACAGCGGGCAATCAAGCTGCGCAGCCTCGTATATCTCTGGGGTTGTCTGCGCTTCTTGTACGTTGACGTCTGCAACAACACAGCCCTTCTCGAGAAACACTACTCTGTCAGCAAAAGGAAGCCATTCACTTACATCATGGGTGATTGCAAAAACCGCTTTGCCTTCGTTTGCCAGCTCACGAGCAAGATGCAGCACCTGCGAGCGCGCCTCACCATCAAGTCCAGACGTTGCCTCATCAAACACTACCGCGTACGTTGCGCAGGCCAGCGTTCCTGCAAGCGCTGCGCGACGAGCCTGGCCACCAGAAAGCGTCAACGGAGACGCGTCCATGGCCTGCTGGTCAAGTCCCACCCGCGCTGCCGCATACGCGACAAGCGCCTCAACATCATCTGGCGAGAAACCCTTGTTAGTTGGACCAAACGCAATATCTTCAGCAACAGTTTGGGCAAAGAGCTGATCTTGAGGGCGCTGGAAACACATGCCGACATCTCCAGGACTTACTAGTCGTGCATCGATTGTTGCATGACCAGTATCAGCCTCTATGAGGCCAGCAGCTATTCGGGCACAGGTTGTTTTTCCAGAACCAGAAGCGCCCACCAAAACAGTAAGCTCCCCCGTGGAAGAAAGCGTTATATCGTGCAGGACTGGCTTGTCAAACGCATGAGAAACGCCACAAATTGCCAACTCGTGCGCCTCTCCAAGCGCTTGTATTCCGTCATAGTTATTTGCTCGCACTACCTCAAGAGCACGCTGATACACAAGGGTATCCAAAGCGTCAAACGCAAGGTTGTTCTGAACAAGAAACGCAACAAACTCTGATGCGTTAAAAGGCACATCAAACTTATAGCCAGCCTGTGCAGCTATATGCGCTGTTGCTGTGAGTGCATCATCAAAACCAGCGTTTGCGATTGCATTTGCATCCAAGAGAAACTCTGTGGGAGTTCCCGACCAAACTAGCTGGCCTTTCTCCAAAACAAGTACCTGGTCAGCCCCGGGAAGAGACTCAAACGAATGAGAAATCTCAAGCATACCCATTCCGTTTGTAACAAGAGTGTTTACCAGGTTAGAAAGGTGATTTCTGAATCGAGTATCAAGCTGAGCAAATGCCTCATCAAGCACCAGATAACGTGGATGCACTGAAAGCGCTGCTGCAATAGAAACAAGCTGCTGTTGGCCTCCAGAAAGCGTATGGGTAGGCGCATCAATCAAATCGGCAATGCCACAAAGCTCCAGTGTTTGAGTAACGCAAGAAACTATCTCTTCTTTTGGCAAACCAAGATTAGCAGGACCAAAGGCAACTTCATCAAAGACAGTTGCACAAACAAGCTGCGCTGTTGGATCTTGACGAACCATTCCCACAACGGAAGAAATCTGAGTAGACGGCACTACGGTCACTGAATTGCCGTCTACTAAAACCTCTCCGGATAGAGGAAAAAGTGATGCATTACAAAGATTTGCAAGCGTTGACTTGCCTGAACCATTGTGGCCAAGCACAACCGTTCTAGAGCCCGGCTTTAGGGTAAATGAAACGTTATCAAGAGTTAGTGCCATTGGGTGCGGAGATTGGCTCTCAGTGGCTCCTATGGCATCTTTAGAAGCAGAGTCAGTCAAAGATTGTGCTGCAGCTGACGTACCGTATGCGAAAGATACGTTTTTGAACTCAATCATGACAACCCTCCTTCATTTGAAAAAGAGGTCCCAGCAAAAAGCCAGGACCTCTTCAGATTCACTTTGACAGAAGTTACTCTGCAGCCTCTTCGGTCTGCTCGGTCTCCTCTGCTGGAGCCTCGGTCTCCTCTTCCTTTACAGGAGCAGGAGCAACCTTGGTAGCCTTAGCCTTCTTGTTAGAAGCCTTTGGCTGAACTGGCTCGGTAACGAGCTCAAGGATAACAACCTCAGAAGCATCGCCCTTACGAGGACCAAGCTTCATGATACGGGTGTAGCCGCCGTTGCGGTCAGCCCACATACCCTGAGCAGCCTTGTCAAATACCTCACGGACAAGCTCTGCGTTACCAACCTTGGCCATAGCAAGACGACGAGCGTGAAGGTCGCCGCGCTTTGCCCAAGTGATGACCTTGTCGACCTCGCCGCGAACTGCCTTAGCGCGGACGTCAAGAGTCTTAATACGATCGTTAGTGAAAAGGGCTTGGATCAGGCTCTTCTTGATGGCCTTGGTGTGGCTAGCATCAGTACCAAGCTTCATGCCCCTCTTCTTATTGTGCCTCATAATTTACATTCTCCTATGCGTGACAAGGCGCGACTAAGCCTTAAGGGACAGGCCCATGCTCTCGAGCTTTTCCTTGACTTCTTCAATAGACTTAACACCAAAGTTTCTGATGTTGAGAAGATCGTTCTCAGAGAAATCAACGAGCTGACGGACAGAGTGAATTCCTGCACGCTTGAGGCAGTTGTAAGAACGGACGGAAAGGTCCAAATCCTCAACCTGCTTCTCAAGCTCGGAATCGTCCTCGACGTCTGCCTTAGCAAAAATCGAAGCCTCTTCCTGAGTCTCGTCAAAATCAGTAAGTCCCATGAATGCGCTCATGTGCTGGTTAATGATGTTTGCAGCCTCAACGACAGCCTCGCGAGGGCTGATTGCACCATTGGTCTCAACCTCAAGCACCAGACGATCATAGTCGGTGTGACGGCCAACACGGCAAGGCTCAACAGCCTTAGCGCAGCGGCGAACTGGCGAGAAGATCGAGTCAACGTGAATGAATCCAATTGGATCGCTCTCACGCTCGTTATCCTCACCGGAAACATAACCACGACCATTACCAAGGCGAAGTCTCATGGAAAGATGAGCTCCCTCAGCAAGAGTGCAAATGTGCTGAGCTGGGTTAACCAGCTCGTAGCCCATAGGAACATCAAGATCAGCACCAGTGACTTTGCAAGGACCATCAACAGAGATGGAAGCCTCAGCCTCATCAGAGTTGTTGGTGTTGCGGAAAACTAGGCCCTTAACGTTCAGAACGATGTCAGTAACGTCCTCATAGACGCCTTCAACCGTAGTGAACTCATGCTGAACGCCATCAATCTGGATGGCCTCAACCGCAGCTCCCTCAAGAGAGGAAAGCAGTACGCGGCGGAGGGAGTTGCCAAGCGTGTCACCATAGCCACGCTCAAGCGGCTCTACGCTCACACGAGCGACGTTTGCGCCGATTTCATCTACCGACACGTTTGGTCGGATAAATTCGGACATTGCTACCTCCAAAACGGGTCGGGCTTACTTGGAGTAGAGCTCGACGATCAGCTGTGCGTCAATCTCAAGGTCGATCTGATCGCGGGTTGGAAGCTGAAGAACAGTGCCCTGCAGCTTCTCAATGTCAACCTCAAGCCATGCAGGAACTGCCATGTGCTCGGAGGAAATGAGAGCTTCCTTGATTGGAAGAAGATCCTTTGCCTTGGAAGCAACAGCGATAACATCGCCGCTCTTTACGCGATAAGAAGGAATGTCAACGCGCTGACCGTTAACGGTGATGTGACCGTGACGGACAGTCTGACGAGCCTCTTTACGTGTACGAGCAAAGCCAAGGCGGAAGATGACGTTGTCAAGACGAGTCTCAAGGATGCTCATCAGGTTGTCACCAGTAATGCCTGGGTTCTTCTTAGCCATCTCATAGTAACCGTGGAACTGGTTCTCAAGGACGCCGTAAATGAACTTAGCCTTCTGCTTCTCACGGAGCTGCATACCGTACTCGCTCTCCTGGCGACGACGGCGACGTGGCTCACGGTTAGAAGTCTTATTGATCCCCATCACAACGGGATCGATGCCAAGCTGACGACATCTTTTAAGGACCGGGGTCCTATCAATTGCCATTTGCTTGTCCTTTCGTGCTAGTTGCGACGGCGCTTTTTAGGACGGCAGCCGTTGTGTGCAATAGGTGTCTTATCCTGAATACCCGAAACCTCAAGGCCTGCTGCCTGAAGGGAACGGATTGCGGTCTCGCGACCAGAGCCTGGGCCCTTAACAAAAACAGCTACCTTGTGGAGACCGTGCTCCATTGCTGCCTTTGCTGCTGCCTCTGCTGCAAGCTGTGCAGCAAAAGGAGTGGACTTACGAGAGCCCTTGAAGCCGACGGTACCACCGGACTGCCAGGAAATTACATTACCCTGGGGATCGGAAATAGAGACAATCGTGTTATTGAATGTGCTCTTGATGTGGGCCTGGCCCACTGCAATGTTTTTACGCTCGGAGCGGCGGACGCGTGTAGTGCGAGCGTTCTTTTTCTGTGCCATTAGCTACTCCTCGCCTACTTCTTCTTGCCGCCCACCTGACGCTTCTTACCCTTACGAGTACGAGCGTTAGTGTGGGTACGCTGACCGTGGACAGGGAGGCCCTTGCGGTGACGGAGGCCGCGGTAGCAGCCAATCTCCATCAGGCGGGCAACATTCTGACGCACCTCGCGGCGAAGATCGCCCTCGGTGGTGTAATGAGCGTCAATAAAGTCACGAATCTTAGTGACTTCTTCCTCTGTGAGGTCCTTGACGCGAGTATTTACATCGATACCAGTCTCGTTGCAAATCTTGGTTGCACGAGTCTGACCAATGCCGTAAAGATAGGTGAGTCCGACCTCAACACGCTTATCGCGTGGCAGGTCGACGCCGTTAATACGGGCCAACTTGGTGCTCCTTCCTTAGCCCTGACGCTGCTTGTGGCGCGGGTTCTCGCAAATCACGTAAACCTTACCGTGGCGACGGATGACTTTGCACTTGTCGCACATCTTCTTTACCGAAGGACGTACCTTCATGTGTCTTCCTTTCGGTTCTGCTGATACGAACTATATACTCGCCCAGCCGCTGGCGTGAAATACCGACTGTACTTACGTACATATGCCCTTGCAACGTGCGCAAAGACACAGATAGCCTCATGCATGGCACAAGACTTTTGCATTACTTACTTATAACGGTAGGTAATGCGACCCCTGGTAAGATCGTAAGGAGAAATCTCTACTACAACCTTATCACCAGGGAGAATTCGAATGTAATTCATTCGAATCTTACCTGAGATGGTGCAAAGGATGGTCTTGCCGTTCTCTAACTCAACGTTAAACATAGCGTTTGGCAGGGGTTCTAGTACCTTGCCTTCAAGCTCAATCGCGTCTTGTTTAGCCAACTTTCATCCTCTCGACACATCGACAGCGGTTATCAATAATACATAAAAATGTGCCACTCGTCTATCACTTATTTTTTCAACACAATTAGACAGCGAGAAGAACAATGTATGTGTTACTCAAGACCGCCTTGCATCTCGCACCATGGACCAACTTCATCTTCTGAAACGATAACGGGACCATCGGCAGTAATAGCAACCGTGTTCTCATAATGTGCTGATGGCAGGCCATCATCTGTAACAACGGTCCAACCATTTTCAAGAACGGTGCAATCGTAGGTACCCATAGCAATCATAGGCTCAATTGCAATTACCATTCCCTCACGAAGAACAATACCGTTGCCTGCACGACCGTAGTTTCTGACCTCGGGGTCTTCGTGAAGATTGCGGCCAATACCATGGCCAACAAAATCACGAATGACGCCATAGCCGTTATCCTCAGCAAGTTTCTGAACTGCATGGCCGACGTCGCCAAGGCGAGCACCAGGAACAGCAGCTGCAATACCTGCCTTAAGACAATCGCGGGTAACCTCACAAAGTGCCTGGGTTTTCTCGTCAACTGTTCCGCAGTAGAACGTCCAAGCGTTATCTCCTGCCCAACCGTTAACAGTAGCGCCCGTGTCAATGGTCAGAATATCGCCATCTTGCAAAATGACGTTAGCTGATGGAATACCGTGAACAATCTGCTCGTTAATAGAAGAGCAAACAGATCCAGGGAATCCACCGTAGCCCTTAAAGGTAGGGGTTCCGCCATGAAGTCTAATAAAAGCTTCAACAGCGCGGTCAATCTCGAGCGTTGAAACACCAGGTCTAATCATGGATCCAGCACGACGAAGAGCTGCCTTAGAAAGGGTGCCCGACACCTTCATTGCCTCGATTTGTTCAGGTGTTTTTATCGTAATCATAGTGCGAGGAGTGTCTTTACGTCGGCGAATACATCGTCAACAGGACGATCTCCGTTGACCTCCTTCAGAATTCCATGACCCTTGTAGTACTCAATCAAAGGAGAAGTCTGGTTCTCGTATACATCAAGACGCTTACGAATTGTCTCTGGCTTATCGTCATCACGCTGATACATCTCACCAGAACAATTTGGGCAAGTCTCTGTACCAGCAGGTGCAGTATAACCACACTCTTTGCACGTACGGCGAGAAGAAAGACGCTCAACAATAACCTCTGGCTCAACAGCAACAAGCAGAGCTGCATCAAGCTTGAGGCCCATATTCTGAAGCTCAGAATCAAGGGTTACTGCCTGAGCGGTGTTGCGTGGGAAGCCATCAAGAATAAAACCAGCCTTTGCATCGTCTGCAGAAAGGCGCTCTTTTACCAGGTCAATTACAAGCTGATCTGGAACAAGCTGACCAGCATCCATATACTCTTTAGCCTTAACGCCAAGCTCAGACTGAGCTTTAACAGCAGCACGAAGAAGGTCACCGGTTGAGATGTGAGCAAGTCCATACTCTGCAACGAGCTTCTGAGCCTGTGTACCCTTGCCAGCGCCAGGTGCGCCGAGAAGAACAATGTTCATGCTTCGCCTTCCTTTCAAATAATAAAAGGGGCCTGTTTCCAGGCCCCTTTATGCTACGTATTAAGAACTACTTAAAGAAGCCCTCATAGTTGTGCATCTTAAGGTGGGACTCAATGGAAGAGAGTGTATCCATTGCAACACCGACCATAATCAGGACGGAAGTTCCACCAAACGCCTGTATCAACGAATCGCCTGTGAACCAGAAAATAATGGTTGGGACGATTGCAAGAACTGCCATAAAGATAGCACCGGGAAGGGTAACTCTGTCAATAACAGTCTTGATATACGTTGAAGTAGCAGTACCTGGACGAACACCAGGAATAAAGCCACCCTGCTTCTTAAGCTGGTCTGCTGTCTCCTCTGGATTGAACACCATTGAGGTGTAGAAGTATGCAAAGAAGACAATGAACATAACTGAGAGAACCCAGTTAACCCATCCAGAAGAAAGTGAAGTAGCAAGATTTTGAATCCACTCTACTCCTGGGAAGAACACAGCAACCTGAGCAGGAAGATACAGGATTGCAGATGCAAAGATGATTGGTACAACGCCTGCAGTGTTTACCTTAATTGGAAGGTACGTTGACTGACCACCCATCATACGACGACCAACAACGCGCTTGGCATAGTTGATAGGAATACGACGCTGACCACGCTCAATGTAAACAATGAGCGGAATAATAGCGAGCATAACCACAACAGTAACAACGGTAAGAACAATGTTTCCACGAGTAGCTACTGAAGAAATAAGGGCTGTTGGAAGTCCAGCCATGATGTTTGCAAAGATGATAAGACTCATTCCGTTGCCAACACCCTGCTGGGTAATAACCTCACCGAGCCACATAATAATGATGGCACCAACTAGCATAGTAAAGACTACCAGGAAGTTTTCAAGTGCCTCAGGCACGCCCTCCATAGATGCAAAAGATACACCATAGCTCTTAAACAAGAACAGGTAACCAACTGCATTGAGCAGAGCTAGGCCAACCGTAAGATAACGCGTGTACTGCGTAATCTTACGCTGGCCGCTCTCACCATCTTTAGCAAGCTCGCCAAGAGATGGAATAACGGACTGCATCATCTGGAAGATGATCTGAGCCGTAATGTAAGGCATGATGCCCAGACTGAAAACAGACATGCGAGAAAGAGCGCCACCCGAAAATAGGTTAAGCACGGCCATTGCGCCATTCTTAGAAAGACCATTCTGATAAACAGAAAGCATCTGCTGGAATGGAGCACCGGGCACAGGAAGATACGCACCAAAACGGTACAGAAGAAGAATCAGTACCGTAAGGAGAATCTTTCCCCTTAGTTCCGGAACACGAAATGCGTTGGCGATTCCTTTACTCACTACTCGGCCTCAACCTTTCCACCGGCCGCCTCGATCTTAGCCTTTGCGGAGGCGGAAACCTTGTCGACCTTAACAGTGAGCTTCTTAGAAAGCTCGCCATCACCCAGAACCTTGACTGGGATGAAGTTGTACTTGATAACTCCCTTAGCAACCAGAGCCTCTGCGTCTACGGTCTCGCCGTCTGCAAAGAGTGCATTCAGACGAGCAACGTTGACTGGAGCGTACTCAACACGGTTGTGGTTAGTGAAACCAGGAAGCTTAGGAAGACGCATAGCCAGTGGCTGCTGTCCACCCTCGAAGCCAGCGCCCTTACCGCCACCAGAGCGGGAGAGCTGACCATTCATACCGCGGCCGGCAAAAGTACCATTGCCTGAAGAATTACCGCGACCTACGCGCTTACGATTTTTGCGCGAACCCACTGCGGGGCGAAGATCATTGAGCTGCATTATTACTACCTCTAGTTCTCTTCAACCTCGACAAGGTGCTTAACCTTGAAGATCATTCCACGAATGCTTGGGTTGTCAGGCTGCTCGACGGTATCGCCGATCTTGTGGAGGCCGAGGGCCTTCACCGTAGCAGTCTGGTCCTTCTTGACGCCTGCAACGGCGCCACGGACAAGCTTGATGCTAAGGTTCTTAGCCATCGTTAGTTCTCCTTTCCGACGAACATATCGCCGACGGTTAGGCCACGACGCTCAGCTGCTTCTTCTGGGCTGGAAAGCTCCTTCAGACCCTCAGCTGCTGCCTTAATCATGTTCAGAGCGTTGTCGGTACCAAGGGACTTAGAAAGTACATTGGTGATACCTGCAAGCTCGAAGAGTGGACGAATAGGACCACCAGCAATAACACCAGTACCCTCGAATGCAGGCTTAATAAGAACAGAACCTGCACCGTAGTGACCAGTGACTGCGTGTGGTACGGAACCAGTCTCGGTCAGTGGGACCTTGAACATGTTCCTCTTTGCGTCCTCGACGCCCTTCTGAATTGCCAGAGGTACCTCAGCGGAACGACCCTGGCCAATACCAACGTTACCCTTACCGTCGCCAACGACTACCAGAGCAACGAGTGACATACGGCGGCCACCCTTGACGGTCTTGGAAACGCGGTGAATATAAACGACGCGCTCCTGAAGATCCGTATCCTGCTGGCGCTTACGATCACGTGCCATTGAATCCTCCTAGAACTTCAGGCCCGCGTTGCGGGCGCCATCTGCCAAAGCCTTGACGCGGCCGTGATAGAGACGGCCACCACGGTCAAAAGTGACCTCAGTGACGTTCTTCTCGGCAGCGCGCTTACCGATAAGCTCACCTACGAACTCAGCTGCCTCCTTGTTGGAGCCAACCTTGCCAGTAGAACGGAACTCTGGGTCAAGCGTAGAGGCAGAGCAGAGAGTTCTTCCAGAAGCGTCGTCAATAAGCTGTGCATAAATGTTTGCGTTTGTGCGGTGAACTGCAAGACGCGGACGCTCAGGTGTACCAAAGACCTTGGCACGTACGCGGCGCTTGCGGCGTTCAAGACCCGCCTTTTTCGCCTGCTGCTTGTTCATTCCTTCTCCTTAGAGACATGCCATCACCTAACGGGGTGATGGTCTTTTAGCCTAAAAGTAGGGTTGCTTTACTTAGCAGCCTTACCGAGCTTCCTGCGGATGTGCTCACCTTCGTAGTGAATGCCCTTGCCCTTGTAAGGCTCTGGTGGACGCTTCATACGAATCTCAGCTGCAACCTGGCCGACCTTCTCCTTAGAAATACCCTTAACAGTAAGGTGAGTGTTATCAGGTACCTCAAAGCTAATGCCCTCAGGTGCAACATAGAGAACTGGGTGAGAATAACCAAGGGAAAGGTCAAGATCCTTGCCCTTAAGTGCTACACGGTAACCAACGCCGGTGAGCTCGAGCTTCTTCTCGAAGCCCTCAGAGACACCAACAACCATGTTGTGGATAAGGGTACGGACAAGACCCTGCTGAGCATTGGACTCAGTGGACTCGTCAACGCGAGTAACAAGAATCTCCTCGCCCTCCTGAGCGATAGCAACCAGCTCAGAGAAAGTACGAGTCAGCTCGCCCTTAGAACCCTTAACGGTAACGGTGGTGTTATCAACTGTCACAGTGACTCCAGCAGGAATCTGGACAGGCTTCTTACCAATACGAGACACGGCTGTCTCCTTTCATTCCTGTCAGATTTACCAAACGTAAGCGATGACCTCGCCGCCAACGCCGTTCTTACGAGCGTCGCGGTCGCACATCATGCCCTTAGAAGTGGAAACCACTGCAGTACCAAGACCACCAAGAACGCGTGGAAGCTTCTCAGCGGTGGAGTAAATGCGCAGACCAGGCTTAGAAATGCGACGGATGCCGCGGATAACCTTAGCGCGCTTCTTACCATACTTAAGGGTGATGTGAAGAGTCTTCTGAGGCTTAGTATCCTCAACGGTGTAACCCTCGACATAGCCCTCTTCGGTGATGACGCGAGCAATCTCAACGAGCACCTTGCTCGATGGCATGGATACGGAATCCTTGCCAGCTGAGTTTGCGTTACGAATACGCGTCAGCATGTCTGAAATGGGATCGGTAATTTTCATTTGATCCTTCTCCTTCGTTAATGATGAAACTGCGTGTCTGGTTCATCTACACCCGTGGCGCAGATGCCTTGACGCCAGAGCCCTGAGTCCTACCAGCTTGCCTTGCGGACACCAGGAAGCTCGCCCTTGCTCGCTAGCTCACGGAAGCACACACGGCACAGACCAAACTTGCGGTAAACGGAGTGGGGACGTCCACAACGCTGGCAACGGTTCTGTGTGCGCGTAGAGTACTTCGGCTCACGCGAGGCTTTGACGATCATCGAAGTCTTAGCCACAAATCCTCCTTCAAAATGCAACTTGGCGAACGCCAAGATGACTTCAAACAATAGTGCTGGTGACTATGTCACCCGGCATCGAAGATGCCAACAGGAATGCGCTTAATTTAAGCGCAGGTAAAAGTTAGTCCTGCTTGAATGGGAAGTGGAAGGCGTCAAGAAGTGCCTTACCCTCCTCGTTGGTGTTAGCAGTGGTGACAATGGTGATGTCCATACCGCGGGTGTGGTCCATCTTGTCAAAGTCAATCTCTGGGAAGATGAGCTGCTCGGTTACGCCCATAGAGAAGTTACCACGGCCATCGAAGCTCTTAGCAGAAATACCACGGAAGTCGCGGATACGAGGAATTGCAACTGCGATCAGACGATCCAGGAACTCCCACATACGATCGCCACGAAGGGTAACTTTAGCGCCGATTGGCATACCCTGGCGAAGCTTAAAGGTTGCGATAGACTTGCGAGCGTGTGTAACGAGTGGCTGCTGACCAGTAATGGTACGGAGGTCGTTTACAGCGCCGTCAATTGCCTTAGCGTCTGTAGCTGCCTCGCCAACACCCATGTTGACAACGATCTTCTCAAACTTAGGAATCTGGTTAACGTTGGTGTAACCAAATTTCTCCTTCAGAGCATCACGCACAGATGCGTAGTAAAGCTCTTTAAGGCGAGGTGTGTACTTCTCGTCTGCCATGGTTTCTCCTTAACTCTTGGGGTTTTAAGTGCGGGGATCGCCTCGCACCTCCTAGTTTGGCGAACTAGGAGCCATCTGCATCCTCGAGACATACGTGTCCCATAGAAAGACGCAATGAACAATATTAGACCTTATTGAGCAAAAATGGGGCGAGAATTTCAAGCTAGCTGATATTTTTTCATGTCATCACACGACTTACACAACACCGCACTTCTCGCCCAAAAAGAAAACCCCGCTATCTGATGATAACGGGGTTTGAAGTAGCTCTGAGATGTTTCTACAAAGCGAGAAACACGTATAACTTAGAGCTCAGCGCCTGACTTCTTGGAGACGCGGACCTTAGTACCGTCCTCCTTGATCAGGTAGCCAACACGGGTTGGCTTGTCGGTCTTAGGGTCGATAAGAGCAACATTGGAAGCGTCGATTGCTGCCTCTGCCTCAACGATGCCACCCTGCTGGTTAGCTGCGTTTGGCTTGACATGGCGCTTTGCAATTGCAACGCCCTCAACGACAACCTTGTTCTTCTCTGGATATACGCGAAGTACCTCGCCGCGCTTACCCTTGTCCTTACCAGTGAGGACCTCGACCTTGTCGCCCTTCTTGATCTTCATCTTAGGCATGTCGTTCCTCCTTAAAGGGTCTCAGGTGCAAGTGAGACAATCTTCATGTACTTGTGGTCGCGCAGCTCGCGAGCGACTGGTCCAAAGATACGAGTACCCTTGGGCTCACCCTCTTTGTTAACAAGAACGCATGCGTTCTGGTCAAAGCGGATGTAGCTACCGTCCTTGCGACGGGTGTCCTTAGCGGTACGAACGATGACGCAGCGAACAATATCGCCCTTCTTCACCGAACCACCTGGAGTAGCCTCCTGGACAGCGCCAATGATGACGTCGGCAAGGCCGGCGTAACGACGCTTGGAGCCACCAAGGACCTTGACGCACTTTACGCGCCTTGCGCCGCTGTTGTCAGCGACGTTGAGAATGGTCTCCATCTGAATCATATGACGTTCCTCCGGAACCTAATTTCTCAGAGGTGCACGTATTTGCGCACATGAGAAATAATGATAGATACAAAACTAGGTTGAGCTAAAAGCTGTTTCCTAGGTGCTAATTACTTAGCGCGCTCAACGATCTCTGCGAGACGCCAACGCTTGGTCTTGGAAAGAGGACGAGTCTCCATGACACGGACGGTATCGCCCAGACCAGCCTCGTTGTTCTCATCGTGAACGTGAAGCTTCTTGCCGATGGTCATCATCTTGCCATACTTAGGGTGGTGCTTACGGTACGTAATCTCTACCGTAATCGTCTTGTCGCCAGAGATGGAGACAACGAGTCCGGTACGAACCTTACGCGCATTTCTGCTTTCGGTCTCTGCCATAACTTATCTCCTGCGATCTAGTTCTGCTCTGCGGATGCTTCCGCAGCAATTTGACGGGTGCGCATCTCGGTCTGAACGCGAGCAATGTCGCGCTTAACTGCCTTGACGCGAGCGGTGTTGTCCAGCTGGCTAGTTGCCATCTGGAAACGAAGATTAAAGAGCTCTGCGCGGCCTTCCTCGAGTTTCTTAGCGAGGTCTGCATCGCTCATAGCCTTGATTTCGGTGTACTTCATTAGTTCTCACCGTCCTGATCGGCCTTGGAGACAATCTTGGTCTTGATTGGAAGCTTGTGCTGAGCAAGACGGAGAGCCTCACGAGCAACTTCCTCTGGTACGCCATCAATCTCGAACATGATACGACCAGGCTTAACAACTGCTACCCACTCTTCTGGGTTACCCTTACCGGAACCCATGCGAGTCTCTGCAGGCTTCTTGGTGATTGGCTTATCTGGGAAGATAGTAATCCAAACCTTACCGCCACGCTTCATCTCACGGGTGAGAGCAATACGAGCAGCCTCAATCTGGCGGTTAGTAATCCAGTGAGCCTCCTCTGCACGGATGCCCCAGGAACCAAAATGCAGCTGGGTATTACCCTTTGCCTGGCCCTTCATGGAACCGCGCTGTACCTTACGGTGCAATACACGCTTTGGAGCAAGCATTAACGGCCCCTCCTCTCATTGCGAGCACGACGAGGACGAGCGGAGCCCTCAAGAGCTGGGTTAGGTGTTGGCTGTCCAGGCATCTTCTCGCCGTAATAAATCCAAACCTTGATACCAACAGCGCCCATGGTGGTGCGACCTGTAGCGGTACCATAGCCGATTGCAGCACGAAGGGTGTGCAGAGGCACGCGACCCTCACGGTACCACTCACGGCGGCCCATCTCAGCACCGTTCAGACGACCGGAGCACTGGATACGAATACCCTTAGCGCCAGCCTTACGAGCGGACTGAACAGCCTTACGCATAGCGCGACGGAAAGCGACACGCTGCTCAAGCTGCTCTGCGATGGACTGAGCAACAAGGTTTGCGTCAAGCTCAGGACGCTTAACCTCGACAACATCAACGTTGACCTGACCCTTGCCGACCTTAGCAACACGCTCAAGATCTGCACGGAGGCCGTCAATCTCTGCACCCTTCTTGCCAATGACAATACCAGGACGTGCGGAGAAAATAGTTACCTTGACCTTATCGCCAGCACGCTCGATGTCAATGCGAGCAACGGCTGCCTTCTCAAGGCGCTTCTCAAGATACTTGCGGATAGCAAGATCGTTGCCGAGCTGCTCGGCGTAGTCCTTATCGGCGTACCAACGAGAACGCCAGCTCTCGGTTACACCAAGACGGAAGCCTGTAGGCTGTACTTTCTGACCCATTCCTACGCCTCCTTTCGAGGTGCAACGACAACGGTAATGTGGCTCATGCGCTTGTTAATGCGGGAAGCCGAACCCTTTGCACGAGGGCGAATACGCTTAAGCGTTGGGCCTTCGTCAACAAAAGCGGTCTTGACTACCAGGTTGTTAGCACGGAGACCATTGTTGTTCTCGGCGTTAGCAACTGCAGAGCGCAGAACCTTAGCAACATCAGTAGCGGCAGCGCGAGTCGAGAACTGAAGAACCTCAAGGGCCTTCTCGACAGACTTACCGCGGACAAGCGCGACAACTGCGCGAGCCTTACGAGGAGCAACGCGAACATACTTAGCTGTTGCGCGAACCTCAATAGAATCGGTGTTCTTAGCCATTTACTACACTCCCCCTATTTGGCCTTGTGACCGCGGAAGGTACGGGATGGGGAGAACTCGCCCAACTTGTGACCAACCATGGACTCGGTGACGTACACAGGTACATGCTTACGACCATCGTGAACAGCGATGGTGTGACCGACCATCTCAGGGAAGATGGTTGAGGAACGTGACCAGGTCTTGATAACGTCCTTCTTGCCAGCCTCGTTCATTGCAGCGACACGCGCAAGGAGGCGAGTCTCCACAAAGGGGCCTTTTTTGAGACTTCTGCTCATTTATCTACTCCTACTCGTGTCTTACTTGGACTTACGACGGCGAATGATCAGGCGGTTAGAAGCCTTCTTCGGGTCGCGGGTCTTATAACCCTTGGTTGGCTTACCCCATGGGGTGACGGAAGGACGACCAGAAGTGTGGTTCTTACCTTCACCACCGCCGTGTGGGTGGTCAACAGGGTTCATAACAGTACCACGGACGGTAGGACGGACGCCTGCCCAACGGGAACGACCAGCCTTACCAACAACAATGTTGGAGTGCTCAGCGTTACCAACCTCGCCGATGGTTGCACGGCAGGTCAGAAGAACACGACGGAGCTCGGAGGAAGGCATACGCAGAACTGCATAGCCGTTGTCCTTACCCATGAGCTGGACGGAAGTACCAGCAGCACGTGCCATTGCAGCACCCTTGCCAGGCTGGAACTCAACTGCGTGAACAAGAGTACCTACTGGAATCTGCTCAAGAGTGGTGCAGTTACCAGGCTTGATGTCGATGTCCTTGGTACCAGAAAGAACGGTGTCACCGACGCTCAGGCCCTCTGGGCAAAGGATGTATGCCTTTGCGCCGTCTGCATAGTGCAGAAGAGCAATACGAGCGGAACGGTTAGGATCGTACTCAACAGTAGCGACCTTAGCTGGGATGTCATCCTTGCGACGCTTGAAGTCGATACGACGGTACTGGCGCTTGTGGCCACCACCCTGGTGACGGGTAGTGATGCGGCCATTGTTGTTGCGGCCAGCCTTCTTTGGCAGAGGCTCGAGAAGGGACTTCTCGGGCTTATCAGTTGTAATCTCAGCAAAGTCTGAGATTGTCTGGAAGCGCCTGCCTGCGCTTGTTGGCTTTAGATGCCTAACTGCCATAAACAGTATCCCTTTCTTCTCCGTTGGCTAGCCCGCTTAAGGGAAAGTCGAGCTAACACCGGATTACCACGGTACCGCGCGTATCTACTATGCGCGGCATACGAACCCGTACCTCAAAAGAGGCACGGGAGAAAAACCTTACTCAGCAGAGTTATTACCGAAGATCTCGATAGTCTCACCAGCAGCGAGGGTAACAATAGCCTTCTTCCACTGGCGGGTCTTGCCTGCCTGCTGATAACGTACACGCTTGTTCTTTGGCTTAACAGAAAGTGTGTTTACCTTGGTGACGTGTACAGAGAAGAGCTTCTCTACAGCTGCAGCAATCTCTTCTTTACCTGCGTTACGAGCAACCTCAAAAGTGTACTTGCCCTGCTCCATCAGATCGAAAGCACGCTCTGAAACGATAGGACGAATGATGACCTCATAAGGAGAGTTCATTATGCGAGCACCTCCCCAAGCTGCTTAGCGACATCAGCGGACATAACAAGTGCGCCGTTGTCGATCAGGAAACGAGTAGTAACCTCAGAAACGCCGAAGATTGAAACCTTAGGAAGGTTACGGAAAGAGAGGTAGGTGTTGACGTCGTCGTCTGGGACGATGACGGTAACGCGCTTACCCTCAATACCGAGGTTCTGAAGTGCAGCCTTTGCCTGCTTGGTGGAAGGCTGAGCAAACTCGAGAGAGTCAACGAGGACAAGCTCGGAGTCTGCAACCTTGCCGGAGAGGACGGACCTCATAGCAAGCTTGACCATCTTGTTGTTAATACGACGTGCATGGGAACGAGGGGTAGGTCCAAAGATGACGCCACCACCAGTCCACTGACCAGCACGAATAGAACCCTGGCGAGCACGACCAGTACCCTTCTGACGGTAAGGCTTAACGCCACCGCCGGATACCTCGTGACGGTTCTTTGTAGAGTGGGTACCCTGACGTGCGGATGCGTCCTGGCAGACTACAACCTGGTGCACAACAGGGATGTTTGGCTCAATGCCATAGACGTCAGAGGAGAGCTCGGCGTCGCCGACCTTCTTTCCCTCTACGTTCTTAATCTCATACTTGGACATGTTGTCTCCTTGTTAGCCTAAGTGTTTGCCTAAAGGCCCTTAGGCCATGCGGACCTGGACGAGGGCATTCTTGCCGCCAGGAACAGCACCCTTGATAAGCATGAGGTTCTGCTCAGCATCAACGCGGACAAGCTTAAGGTTCTTGACCGTAACGCGCTCTGCGCCCATGTGACCATACATGTGAAGGCCCTTACGAACGCGTGCAGGGTATGCGCACTGACCAATGGAACCTGGACGACGCTGGTTACGAGAACCGTGAGTCATTGGACCGCGAGAGAAGTTCCAGCGCTTAACGGTACCCTGGAAACCCTTACCCTTAGAAGTGCCTGTTACGTCAACAGCGGTGACCTCAGAGAAGTCAGCAACTGTGACAACATCGCCGGTCTTGTGCTCAGAAGCATCCTCAACGCGGACCTCGCGGAGGTAACGCATTGGCTCGACGCCCTGTGCCTTGAAGTGACCAGCCATTGGCTTGTTGACATGCTTCTCGGAGATGTCGCCGAAGCCAATCTGTACGGCATTGTAGCCGTCCGTCTCAACAGTCTTTACCTGTGAAACGGTGCAGGGGCCAGCAAGAACGACGGTAACAGGAACGACGTTGTCGTTCTCGTCCCATACCTGGGTCATGCCCAGCTTGCGGCCGAGGATGGTATTAACCATGCTCTTTCCTAACCTTCGGTGGTCATGGGACCTTGAGAGCACATCGGGTACTCTTCCCCAGCGGACCACGTCCTGTACATACTGCCTTTAGACATAATTGTCCTGTTTGAGCAGCCCGTCTACTTTACACTCATTTTTGACAAGAAACAAGCCTAAAATCTCTAAAAGATGAACGCTTTGTGAAGACCGTTTGATACCTTCTAGCTGCGAGATCTTTCTTCTCGCCTATTTTGCGAGGTCAAACCGCTGACCCGGGCGTATCCATTGGCGAGAAACCCAAGGAATTTTGAAAAATTTTTTCAAAAATTTTGTAAAAACAATCCACGATAATAATTTTGCCAAAATCAAGCTGTAAAGATTACTTTGCCAAAAGTTTCTTGAGCAATGCTTCGCAACCCTCAGTAACATCCTCATACGTCAGATCAAAATTTCCTGAATACCATGGATCCGCAATGTCGCGAGGCTTCTCTGTCCAATCAAGGAGCAACGAAACCTTTCCAAGCGAATCATCCTTTAGTATGCGCATCATGTTGCGCAGGTTATTGTGGTCCATTCCAATGAGGTAATCAAAGTTATCGTAATCTGCACGAGTCACCTGCCTCGCACGATGATTGCCACAACGAATCCCCTCTTGCTGAAGCTTGCGTCTCGTACGAGGATCAACTGGATTGCCAATCTCCTCCGTAGAGGTTGCGGCTGAGTCGATGACAAACGAGTCTGCGAGACCGTTTTTCTCGACAAGGTCTTGTATGACGTATTGCGCCATTGTTGACCTGCAAATATTTCCGTGGCACACAAAGAGGATTTTTGTCATGCGGGAGTAATTTGGGCGAGCGTTTACCGAGCAGCCGGTGTTTAGCTGGCTACTTGCATTCTGCGGGTTTTGGTGCATCTCTTCTCCTGTGCGCTGTAAAAGTATTCGCTTCCTATTCTACGGGTTTCTCGCCAAGTGCAGATGTGAGTTACGTCTAGAAAAGTCTGCCTGAAAAGTACAAAGAATCTGTATTTGCGCCACCGATTCTTTAACAAAATCAGGCAAATCCACAGATTCTTTGATGTATTTAGGCAAAATTTACAGATTCTTTGAAGAAATCAGGCGCACGTCAGGCTCGTGCCGCCCACCTGGCGAGAAACCCGTCCACTTCCAGCATATGCGCACAAGAAAACCCGGTACCCACACGAAGTGGATACCGGGCGGAAGGCGCGTTTGTGCAGCTAGCGCGGTCGTGACGCGTGTGGTGCGCGAGTCGCAGCTCGCACATGGTTCAACGCCACTCACGCAAAAACCCTCCCGCGCGAAGATGCGCAGGAGGGTTTGCAAGTTGGATTAAGCCGTATGCTTAGAGCTTGATCTCGATATCGACACCAGCTGGAAGGTCGAGACGCATAAGCGAATCAACGGTAGAAGCGCTTGGGTCGAGAATATCGATGAGACGCTTGTGAGTACGCATCTCAAACTGATCACGGGAATCCTTATCCTTGTGTGGGGAGCGGATAACGGTGTAAAGGTTGCGCTCGGTTGGCAGAGGGATAGGACCGGAAACACGCGCACCTGTCTTCTGTGCGGTGTCAACAATCAGCTTAGCGGACTGATCAATGACCTCGTGATCATAGCCCTTGAGGCGAATCCTGATCTTCTGGCTTGACACTTTGGGTACCTCCATACATGAGCTAGAGCTCGTGGTCGTTTACTTAGGATGCAGAGCCGCCGTTTTTGGCGACAATCTCTTCGCGTACAGCGTTAGGAACGGGCTCGTAAGAATCGAACTGCATGGTGTAGCTCGCGCGGCCCTGGGTCTGGGAACGAAGGTCGGTTGCGTAACCGAACATCTCACCAAGAGGCACCTTAGCGCGGATGACCTTGGCGTCCATACGATCGTCCATACCCTCAATCTTGCCACGACGGGAAGAAAGGTTGCCCATAACGTCGCCCATGTACTGCTCAGGTGTCTCAACCTCAACAGACTCAACAGGCTCGAGAAGGACTGGGTTGGACTTCTTAAGAGCATCCTTAATTGCCATAGAACCAGCAATCTTAAATGCTGCCTCAGAGGAGTCGACCTCGTGGTAAGAACCGTCAACAAGGGTGACCTTGATGTCGACTACTGGGTAACCAGCAATGACACCGTTCTCAAGAGCCTCGCGGATGCCCTTATCGATAGATGGGATGTACTCCTTAGGAATAACACCACCGACGATAGCGTTGACAAACTCGTAACCCTTGCCCTCTTCCTGTGGCTCAAGGTCGATGACTGCGTGGCCATACTGACCCTTACCACCGGACTGACGGACAAACTTGCCCTCAGCGTGGCTTACTGCCTTACCAGCAGTCTCGCGGTAAGCAACCTGTGGCTTACCAACGTTGCAGTCAACCTTAAACTCACGACGGAGACGGTCAACAATAATCTCAAGGTGAAGCTCGCCCATACCAGCAATGATGGTCTGGCCGGTCTCGTGATCAGTGTGAACCTGGAAGGTTGGGTCCTCTTCAGCCAGCTTAGCAAGGCCAATGGACATCTTCTCCTGCTCAGCCTTGGTCTTAGGCTCAACAGCAACGTCGATAACAGGATCTGCGAAGCTGATGGACTCAAGGATGATTGGGTTCTTCTCGTCACAAAGGGTGTCACCAGTAGTGGTGTTCTTCAGACCAACGCATGCAACGATGTCGCCTGCGGAGCACTCGTCACGGTCAACACGGTCGTTTGCGTTCATCTCAAGGATGCGGCCGAAGCGCTCACGGTTGTCCTTGACGGAGTTGTAGACGTAAGAACCTGCCTCTGCCTGACCAGAGTAAACACGAATGTAGGTGAGCTTACCAACATAAGGGTCAGTCATGATCTTGAATGCAAGAGCGGAGAATGGCTCCTTAACGTCTGCGTGACGAACTGCCTCGTCACCCTTAGGAGTGACGCCATCAATCTCTGGGACGTCAAGAGGGCTTGGAAGGAAGTCGATGACTGCGTCCAAAAGCTCCTGAATACCCTTGTTCTTGTAAGCAGAACCAACAAAGACAGGGTTAATCTGACCAGCAAGAACGCCAGCACGAAGAGCGCCCTTAAGGGTCTCAACGTCAACCTCTTCACCCTCGAGAACAGCCATCATGACGTCCTCAGAGAAGTCAGAAGCTGCCTCAAGAAGCTCTTCACGCTTCTCAGCTGCAATCTCTACAAACTCTGCAGGAATCTCATCGAGTGGCTCAGGGTAAATCATGCCCTTAGCATCCTCTTTGAAGTCCCATGCAGTGTTGGTGACAAGGTCGATAAGACCCCAGAAGTTGGACTCAGCGCCCATTGGGACCTGAGCTGCAATTGCGTTTGCGCCAAGGCGGTCACGCATAGTCTGGATTGCACGGAAGAAGTCTGCGCCTACGCGGTCAAACTTGTTGATGAATGCAATACGAGGTACGCCGTACTTGGTTGCCTGACGCCAAACGGTCTCGGACTGTGGCTGAACGCCTGCAACTGCGTCGAAGACTGCAACTGCGCCGTCCAGAACACGAAGAGAACGCTCAACCTCAGCGGTAAAGTCAACGTGACCTGGGGTGTCGATGATCTGGATGACGTGGTCTTTCCAGAAGCAAGTGGTAGCTGCGGAAGTAATGGTTACGCCGCGCTCCTGCTCCTGAACCATCCAGTCCATGGTTGCTGCACCGTCGTGGACCTCACCAATCTTGTGGGTCTTACCGGTGTAGTAAAGAATACGCTCCGTTGTGGTGGTCTTACCAGCATCGATGTGAGCCATGATGCCGATGTTGCGGAGGTCTTTAAGATTGTACTTAGTCTTAGCCATTTGTTTGCTACTCCTGAATTCCGACTAGAAGCGGTAGTGGGAGAAGGCGCGGTTGGCCTCAGCCATCTTGTACAGGTCCTCGCGGCGCTTGACGGATGCACCTACGCCGTTAGTTGCGTCGATGATCTCGTTTGCAAGACGCTCTGCCATGGTCTTCTCTTTTCGGCTACGGCTGAAAGTGACCATCCAGCGAATAGCAAGAGTAGTTGCACGGCGGGAGTTGACCTCCATTGGAACCTGGTAAGTAGCGCCACCAACACGCTTAGGCTTAACCTCGAGTGTTGGGCGAATGTTGTCCATAGCCTTCTTGAAGACAGTGAGGGCATCCTCGCCAGTCTTCTCTGCGACGATGTCAAATGCACCGTAGACAATGCGCTCTGCGGTTGCTTTCTTGCCGTCGAGAAGGACCTTGTTAATGAGCTGGGTTACCAGACGATTGTTGTAGACGGCGTCAGGCATAACCTCACGACGTACTGCTGCTGCGCGACGCGGCATATTAATCTCCTAAGAACTAGTTCGAGTAGTGGACGTGTGATTACTTAGCACGCTTAGTGCCGTAACGGGAACGGCCCTGAGCACGATTCTGAACTGCTGCGCAGTCGAATGCACCGCGAACAACCTTATAACGAACACCAGGAAGGTCACGGACACGGCCGCCACGAACCAGAACAATGGAGTGCTCCTGGAGGTTGTGGCCCTCACCAGGAATGTAAGCGGTTACCTCAATGCCATTAACAAGACGAACACGAGCAACCTTACGGAGTGCTGAGTTAGGCTTCTTTGGCGTAGTGGTGAAAACGCGGGTGCAAACACCACGCTTCTGTGGGTTGTGCTGAAGAGCGGCGTTCTTGGACTTTGACTTGACGCTCACGCGGCCCTTACGTACGAGCTGGTTAATAGTAGGCAAGATCTTCTCCTTCTTATACCTATCTACCTGCAGTTTTACATATTCGAAAGGCGACACAGCACTGTCCCCTTGGAATTACGCAGGGAAGTACTTTACGCTGATGAAAGCCACATGTCAACAAGCCACTGTGCCGGGCGTATCTACACTTCATAGAAATTACACGATGAGACAAAAATCGCTTTGCAGCTTCTTTACCGACCACATTTGGCGAGAAACCCGGTGTGCCTGAAAGAAGCCCCAAAAAAGCGATAAATAACTCAGGTATCCCCTAGTGACCCAACAGGTGTGCGGCATGTGCGAGGCCAACACGAATCAGCGTTGTGACATGCTCATCTGCAAGTGAGTAGATGACCTTTCTGCCATCTCTTTTTGCATTGACAAGACCGCGGTCGCGCAAAAGACGCAACTGATGAGAAGTTGCTGACTGAGATACCGAAAGCATTTCCTGCAGCTCTGTTACGCTTTTCTCGCCATTTACTAGAGCACCCAAAATCTGGAATCGAGTGAAATCAGACAGTGCATCAAAAATCTGAGTTGCATCGTAGATAATGTCATCGTTTACCAGGTATTCATTCAGCTTCTGATCAGAAACATAATCGCACGTAGAGTGAGTGTGCTCGCACTGTTCAGAATCATGGGAGTGACTATCCATTTGCTATTCCTATCCTTTAAGAGCCGCAAAGTAAATGGCTTACCAAACGTAATTCATAAAAGATTAGTATATACCGATACTCCCCCATCTACGCGCAACTAAAAGAGGACTCCAGCTAACGGCTGAAGTCCTCTTGTGTATCGGAGGCAATCTCCGAAAAAGTTTGATGTATCAGGCGAGATTACTTACTCGTCTTCGCCGTCTGCCTCAGCGTCCATGCGGACAACCTGGTTGAGCAAGTCATCCAGAGAACCAAGGTCCTCGTTGATTACATCAGGGCTAACCTCGTCGGAAGAAGAACCGATGAGTGTCTCGGTGTAATCAGAGTGAGTGGATGGAGCTGCGGAACCCAGCATCAGGCCACCGTCGCCTTCTGGCGAGAAGACCATGTTGAGCAGCTGAGAAAGATCCTCAGAATCTGCCTCATCCTCTTCTGGCTCAAGGATGTAGAGGAGGTTACGAGCCTCAAGGCCATCGCGGAGCTCCTCGATTGCCTTTGCACCAATACCATCGATGCGAAGCAGATCTTCCTCGGTCTTACCGATAAGATCGCCTACGGTCTCAATGCCAACCTCGCTGAACTTGTTGGTCCAACGCTGTGACACGCCAAGATCGTCGAAGAGGTACAGCTTTGCGTCCTCGCTTGAAAGCGTGCGGCCATTCTTGGAGTAAACGCCACCGTTGTAATCCTCGTTGACCCAGTCAAGCTGCTTAGGAAGCTGCTCCTCGATGTCCTTAAGCTCTGCTGGTGCCCAGTCTGGAAGAGACTTAGCAAGAGAAGAAGTTGGACCATCAATCTTGGTGCCGTGGTAGGTAAGCTCAACATCGCTGTATGCGGAGAGACCAGTACCTGCAGGAATCTGCTTACCAACAATAACGTTGGACTTGAGGTCAAGCAGGTGGTCAACATCGCCCTCGATAGCTGCAGAGGTAAGAACGCCTGCAGTACGGATGAACGATGCACTGGAGAGCCAAGAATCGATAGAGCTTGCAACCTTCAGAGTACCAAGGATTGCTGGCTCTGCCTCTGGTGGAGTGCCACCAGCAAGGGCAATGTTCTGGACAGTCTCTGCAAAGACATAGCGGTCCACATACTGACCAAGCAGGTACGAAGAGTCACCTGGGTTGGTAACCTGAACACGACGAAGCATCTGACGTGCGATAACCTCGATGTGCTTATCGTTGAGTTCTACACCCTGGGAGGTATAGACGTCCTTAACGGACTCAACGAAGGTGTGCATAGTGGACTCAATGTCAGTGAGTCGACGGAGCATACGGAAGTTGACGAAGCCGCGGGTAATCTGGTCACCAGCACGGACAACAACGCCATCCTCAATACCAGGCATGAAGCGGACAGATGCAGGTACACGCCACTCCTCGATGACACGGGAAGCATCGTCTGCATCAACAATACGCAGCAGGTACTCGGTGGTCTCTGGGGTAATATGAAGAACACCAGAAACAGGAGCCAGGTCAGCCTCGCGGCCAAGAATCTTCTCGTTGACGTTGCCGACGACGTCGAACATACGAGCAACAGTAGGAAGACCCTGCGTAATATCGTCTGCGCCTGCAACACCACCGGAGTGAATGGTACGCATGGTCAACTGAGTACCAGGCTCACCAATGGACTGAGCTGCGATAATACCAACTGCAGTACCAATGTTGACAGGACGACGGGTGGAAAGATCCCAGCCGTAACACTTCTGGCAGACGCCGTACTTAGACTTACAGGTCAGAAGCGCACGGAGCTGAACCTTAGCAAGGCCGTGCTCAACAAGACGCTCAAGATCCTGCTTGGACTCGACATAGCCACCAGCAGGGATAAGAACCTCACCAGTGTTTGGATCGCAGACATCCTCAAGGGTGCAGCGGCCAATCAGGTCAGTATCAACAGAAGTCTGACCAGGCTTAATCAGAGGATAGGTAACTGCCTCATCAGTGCCGCAGTCCTCCTCGCGGACAATGACGTCCTGTGCAACGTCGACGAGTCGACGAGTCAGGTAACCAGAGTCGGAGGTGTGGGATGCGGTATCTACCAGACCCTTACGAGCGCCGTAGGTAGAAATGAAGTACTCAAGAGGCTCAAGACCCTCGCGGAAGTTTGCCTTAATTGGAAGGTCGATGGTTTCACCGGACATATCCGCCATCAGGCCTCGCATACCAGCAAGCTGGCGAAGCTGTGTCTTAGAACCACGAGCTCCAGAGTCAGCCATCATGTAAATTGGGTTGTTCTCTGCAAAGCCCGTAAGCATCTCAGAGCCGAGAAGATCGGTGCACTCGGTCCATGCGTTAACAACCTCAACGTGACGCTCTCGCTCGGAAAGGAAGCCGTCCTCGTAGTACTCGTTAATCTGGTCAACGCGGTCCTGTGCCTCCTGAAGCAGCTGTGGCTTGTGTGGAGGAATGACAGCGTCCCAAACGGAAACGGTCAGACCAGCAAGAGTTGCGTAGTGGAAACCAGTCTTCTTGATGTTATCCAGAATTGGCTCAACATCAGCCATTGGGTAACGGTCGCAGCAATCGTTGACCAGAACACCAATGTCGGACTTAACCATCTTGTAGTTAATGTATGGGTAATCCTCTGGCAGGCACTGACGGTTGAAGATAATGCGACCAACAGTGGTCTCAAAACGCTTGGTGCCCTCAGTAACGTCCAGGTCCTCATACTGACCGCGACCCGTCATAACGCGGAAGATAGCACGATCGCTATCAGCAACGTTTGCATCCTTGGAGCTTACGCGGACAACAACCTTTGCCTGAAGATCAAGGTCACGGTTGGCCTCAATAGCCAGAAGAGCATCCTCAAAGCTTGCAAAGGTAAGAGTCTTAGCGTCTTCACCGGTCTTCTCGGAAGTGAGGTAGTAGACACCAAAGACCATATCCTGAGAAGGAACGGTCAGAACCTTACCAGAAGCAGGGCTTCTGAGGTTGTTGCTGGAGAGCATCAGAATGCGAGCCTCTGTCTGTGCCTGAGTAGAAAGTGGCACGTGGACAGACATCTGGTCGCCGTCGAAGTCTGCGTTGAATGGTGCGCAGACCAGAGGGTGCAGGTGGATTGCCTTACCCTCGATAAGGACTGGCTCAAATGCCTGGATAGACAGACGGTGAAGGGTAGGTGCGCGGTTGAGAAGAACGAGGCGGTCCTGAATGACCTCATCCAGAACGTCCCAAACAACTGGAGTACCACGGTCAATAGCGCGCTTTGCGCCCTTAATGTTTTCAACCTTGCGAAGTTCAACCAAACGACGCATGACAAATGGCTTAAAGAGCTCAAGTGCCATAGCGGATGGAAGACCGCACTGGTGCAGCTTCAGGTGTGGGTCAACAACAATGACGGAACGGCCAGAGTAGTCAACACGCTTACCCAGAAGGTTCTGACGGAAGCGACCCTGCTTACCCTTAAGGGCCTCAGCAAGAGACTTCAGAGGACGTCCACCACGACCGGTGACTGGACGACCACGGCGACCGTTGTCAAACAGAGCGTCAACGGACTCCTGAAGCATGCGCTTCTCGTTGTTAACAATAATAGAAGGTGCCTCAAGGTCAAGCAGGCGCTTAAGACGATTGTTACGGTTAATAACACGACGATACAAATCGTTTAAGTCGGAAGCTGCAAAACGGCCACCATCAAGCTGAACCATAGGACGAAGATCAGGTGGAATAACTGGTACAACGTCAAGGATCATGTTAGCTGGATCGTTGCCACCCTTAAGGAAAGCGTCAACAATCTCAAGGCGCTTAATGGCCTTCTCGCGCTTCTGCTTCTGAGCATCCTCATTGGCGATAATAGCGCGGAGCTCCTTGGCCTCTTTCTCAAGGTCAATGTTGGAGAGAAGGTCACGTACTGCCTCTGCGCCCATGCCACCCTTGAAGTAGATGCCATAGTAGCGCTTAAGCTCGGAGAACAGACCCTCATCGGAGATGAGCTCTCTGGTCTCAAGCTGCATGAACTTCTCGAAAGCCTCACGACGAAGCGTCTTCTCTTCCTCGTACTCTTCCTCAAGATCAGCGACGCCTGCACGAATCTCGTCCTCAGAAAGAGGCTCAAAATCGCCAAACTCGTCATCCTGTGGCTGGCCCTGCTCGCGAAGACGTGCGATCTGATCGTCACGCTCTGCGTCAAGCTCTTCGAGGTCTGCTGCAAGCTCCTCACGAAGATCGTCTACGTCAGCCTCACGTGCCTCAGTGTCAACACTGGTGATTACGTAAGATGCAAAGTAGAGGACTTTCTCGAGGTCCTTGCTCTTGATATCAAGAAGACGTGCCAGAGGGAAGCTGGTTGGGCTCTTGAAGTACCAAATGTGGCTTACAGGAGCAGCAAGCTCGATGTGGCCCATGCGGTCACGACGAACCTTTGCGGTGGTTACTTCAACACCGCAGCGCTCGCAGGTAATGCCCTTGAAGCGAATGCCTTTGTACTTACCGCAGGCGCACTCCCAGTCCCTTACAGGTCCAAAGATCTTCTCGCAGAAAAGACCGTCCTTTTCTGGCTTAAGGGTACGGTAGTTGATGGTCTCAGGCTTCTTTACCTCGCCATAGGACCAACCGCGGATATCATCAGCAGACGCTAGAGAAATTTTAATAGCGTCAAATTCAGTGGAATCGAAATCTGCCACAGTCGCTACTCCTTATCGGTGGTCGCGTCGCCTACAAGTGCGGATGCACCCTCAGCGTCTTGGGACAGGTCGGAAGCGGTTACCTCAGTGAAGCCAAGGTCGTTGAGGATCTCAACAGCGTTCTTCTCCTCAGGATCGGTGACCTTTGCGGTATTTGCACGCTTACGATAGGAGATTGGCTCAATGTCAAGTGCCAGGGAGCGAATCTCTTTGACCAGAACCTTGAAGGACTCAGGAATTCCAGCAGTAGGAATGTTCTCGCCCTTAACAATGGACTCATAGGTCTTAACACGGCCGTTGGTATCGTCAGACTTAACGGTGAGGATCTCCTGGAGGACGTTAGCAGCACCGTATGCATACAGTGCCCAAACCTCCATCTCACCAAAGCGCTGACCGCCGAACTGTGCCTTACCACCCAGAGGCTGCTGGGTAACAAGAGAGTAAGGACCAGTTGAACGTGCGTGGATCTTATCGTCAACCATGTGGCCGAGCTTCAGAATGTAAGAAACACCAACGGTAATTGGGCTCTTGAATGCCTCGCCGGTACGACCATCGTAGAGGGTAGTCTTACCACGCTCGTTGAGCTGTGGAACAAACTCCTCACGCATGTCCTCGCCGTACTCCTTGAGAGCCTTGTTGATCATATTGATGTTGGTGCGGCGAACAATCTCTGCAACGGACTCATCAGTAGCACCGTCAAAGAGTGGTGTTGCAACAGGAATTGGACCCTCAACGTAACGCTTAGAATCTGCGTCGTCGTCATCCCAACCGTGTGCAGCGCCCCAACCAAGATGGCACTCAAGCAGCTGACCAACGTTCATACGGGAAGGAACGCCCAGTGGGTCGAGAATAACGTCTACTGGGGTACCATCTGCCATGTAAGGCATGTCCTCAACTGGGAGAACCTTACAAATAACACCCTTGTTACCGTGGCGACCAGCGATCTTATCGCCCTGCTGGATCTTTCTGCGCTGAGCAACAAAGACGCGGACCAGGTCGTTTACTCCTGGAGGCAGGTCGTCTCCAGCCTCACGGCTGAAGCGGACAACGTCAACAACGCGGCCATAGGAGCCGTGTGGCATCTTAAGGGAAGTATCACGAACATCGTGTGCCTTAGCACCGAAGATTGCGCGAAGCAGGCGCTCTTCTGCGGTCAGAGCAGTCTCACCCTTAGGAGTGACCTTACCAACCAGAATATCGCCAGGGCCAACCTCAGCGCCGATGCGGATGATACCGTCATCGTCGAGGTTTGCGAGCATGTCCTCACCAAGGTTTGGAATCTCGCGGGTAATCTCCTCAGCACCAAGCTTGGTATCGCGAGCATCAATCTCGTGGCGGGAAATGTTAACGGAGGTCAGAAGGTCTTCCTGAACAACACGCTCGGAGACGATAATACCGTCCTCGTAGTTGTAGCCTTCCCATGGCATGTAAGCAACGGTAAGGTTTGCACCAAGTGCCAGCTCAGAGTGGTCAACAGATGGACCGTCTGCGATTGGCTGGCCTTTCTCGACCTGCTGTCCAACAGTGACGATTGGACGGTGGTTGATGCAAGTGGACTGGTTGGAGCGCTCGTACTTAGGAAGATCGTAGCGCTGAGAACCGTGCTCATCGGAGTAGATGACAATGTGAGCTGCATCAACCTCGGTGACCTCGCCGGCAAACTCTGCGCAAATAAGCTCACCAGAGTCCTGAGCTGCGCGGCCCTCCATACCAGTTCCAACAAATGGAGCGTGGGACTGAATCAGAGGCACTGCCTGACGCTGCATGTTTGCACCCATGAGGGTACGCTTTGCGTCGTCGTGCTCAAGGAATGGAATGAGGTTAGCTGCGACGGAGAGAAGCTGACGTGGAGAAACGTCCATGTAGTCAACGTCCTCAACAGGAACCTGTGCAGGTGCACCGAAGGAACCGTCGAAGTCGCGGGTACGTGCAATAACGCGGTCTGCATCAACAATCTTGCCGTCTGCGTCAACCTCAACAAACTTCTTAGACTTAGGGTCAATTGGGGTGTTAGCAGGAGCAATAATGTGATTCTCCTCCTCGTCTGCAGTCATCCAGACAATGTCATCAGAGACAACACCGCCTGTGACCTTACGATAAGGAGCCTCGATAAAGCCGTACTCATTTACGTGAGCGTACAGTGCCAAGGAGCCGATAAGACCAATGTTTGGTCCCTCAGGAGTCTCGATTGGGCACATACGGGAGTAGTGCGAGTTATGAACGTCGCGGACTGCGGTAGGAACGTTGGTACGACGGCTGGAGCCGGACTTGTGTCCTGCAAGACCGCCAGGTCCCAGAGCAGAGAGACGACGCTTGTGAGTCAAACCAGCAAGTGGGTTTGCCTGGTCCATGAACTGCGAAAGCTGAGAAGAACCGAAGAACTCCTTGATTGCAGCAACAATTGGACGGATGTTGATCAAAGACTGTGGAGTGATGTCGTCTGCGTCCTGAGATGCCATACGCTCACGGACAACGCGCTCCATGCGGCTCATACCAATGCGGAACTGGTTCTGGACCAGCTCGCCAACGGTACGGACGCGGCGGTTGCCAAAGTGGTCAATGTCATCGAGGTGCTTAGACTCATCACCTGCGTGCACTGCAAGAAGGTACTGAAGAGCTGCAACGATGTCCTCTTTGGTAAGGACACGAACGTCTGCAGGAATCTCTTCCTCAAGCTTCTTGTTGATCTTGTAACGACCAACGCGTGCAAGGTCATAGCGCTGCTCGTTGAAGAAGAGGCCGTCAAGCAGAGAACGGGCAGAGTCAACAGTTGGTGGCTCGCCTGGACGCTGACGACGATAAATCTCGATAAGTGCATCCTCACGCGTGGTTGCAACATCACGCTCAAGTGTGTTGCGAACAACATCGGAGTCACCAAGAAGCGAGAGGATCTCGTCGTCGGTAACAGCGATGCCAAGTGCACGGAGGAAAACGGTAGCGCTCTGGCGACGCTTGCGGTCAATGGAGACGACCAGGTGGCCGCGCTTATCAACCTCAAACTCGAGCCATGCACCACGTGCAGGAATGAACTGAGACTTGTGGACCAAAACACCGTTGTCCATCTCTGACGAGAAATACACGCCAGGTGAACGAACGAGCTGTGAAACCACAACGCGCTCAGAACCGTTGATGATGAAGGTACCGCGCTCAGTCATCAGTGGGAAATCACCCATGAAGACAAGCTGCTCCTTCATCTCACCAGTCTCTTTGTTGACAAAACGGACGTCAACAAAAAGAGGTGCTTGATATGAAATGTCTTTTGCACGACACTCAGCCATTGAATTGGCAGGGTCGCCGAACTGATGGTCACCAAAGGTGACCTGCATGGTTCCAGCGCTGTTCTCAATTGGCGAGAACTCAGCGAAGGACTCTGCAAGGCCCTCTCCCATAAAGCGCTCAAATGATTCCTTCTGTACAGAAATCAGATTTGGCAGCTCCATAGCTGCGGGAATCTTACTGAACGTCCTGCGTCCAGTATGCGCCTGAGGCGTGGTGAGGGAAGTCTTTTTAGCGGTAGACACCAGGTTGTCCTCCTTCAAAAGGGTGGAAGGTGGCAATTGTCGCAACCTAGTAATTTAGTCAAGATTTTAATGCGCGTCAACAGAAAAACACTTGATTTTTTAAGACGTTTTGACTATATTATCGCGTTTATGTTTTTCAACTGCACAAACGTTATGTTGCAGGTAAATCCTTAACTAACTCGTCTTTTCTAGTTGTGAAGATTTTGTGGAGAAGGTCCACGGAGGCAGAAATCGCTTTCGGTGAGCGGCTCTCCCCCGCCGCGTCGCTTCGCATGGCGCTCCACGAGCCCCGAGCGCGCTCCGAGCGCACGGGTTTCTCGCCAGGCGTGAGTGCGAGCGCACGGATTTCTCGCCGGGCGCGCCGGCCTTTTGCTGCGTGCGCCTGAAAAGTGCAAAGAATCTGTATTTGAGCTACCGATTCTTTTGCAAAATCAGGCAAATCCACAGATTCTTTAACGTTTTCAGGCAAAAGTTACAGATTCTTTGAGGAAATCAGGTGCGAGGAAGCTGGGGTAAGTCACGCGGAATTTATGAGTTGTCACGCAGGATTTATGAGCCTGAAATGCACACCAAGTCTGAGCAAAAGTACTCAGACAAGGCGAGAAAAACAGGCAAATAGCTCAGACATGGCGAGAAAATCCGGCAAATCACTCAGACTTGATGCACTTTTCAGGCTGCAGCAAAAGCACCTCAGCTTCATACGATTTGCGAGCACACGGGTTTCTCGCCAGGCAAATAAAAAAGAGGCCAGACCGAAGTCTGACCTCTCCAGTAAGCAATGTAGGATGGACTTACTTAAGGGTGACGGTAGCGCCAGCCTCCTCGAGCTGAGCCTTAGCAGCCTCAGCGTCCTCCTTCTTAGCGCCCTCGAGGACTGCCTTAGGAGCACCCTCGACGACCTCCTTTGCCTCCTTGAGACCAAGGTTGGTAAGAGCACGGACAACCTTGATGACGCCGATCTTGTTGTCGCCGAAGCCCTCGAGGACAACGTCAAAGTTGGTCTTCTCCTCTGCCTCCTCAGCAGCGCCACCAGCTGCAGGAGCAGCAGCGACAGCTACAGGAGCAGCAGCGGAAACGCCAAAGACGTCCTCAAGCTCGTGAACGAGCTCAGAAAGCTCGAGTGCTGGCATCTCTTTAAGGGCCTCAATGATCTCATCTTTAGTGACAGCCATGTCAATTCTCCTTTTTAAACGATGCAGCCTTTGTACTGCATCTGGGCAAAAGCCCGGCTTGTATGTGTGCGTTTAAGTGCGTCTACACTCTCACGCGGTTTGCGCCAATGCGCGGGTACAACAAAACGTTGCTTATGCAGCGTTTTTCTGATCTGCGACTGCAGAAAGAGCGGTTGCGAGTCCACGAGCTGGACCAGCGCAAACCTGTGCAATACCGGTAAGTGGGCTTGCAACAACGAAGACAAGCTTTGCAATGAGCTCCTCGCGAGAAGGAAGGTCTGCGTAAGCCTTTGCCTCGTCAGCGGTAAGTGCCTGACCATCAGCGATACCACCAATGAACTCAACTTTCTTGAGCTTCTTGGCCTGATCCTTGATGACCTTAGCGGCCTCGACAGGATCATTCTCATAGAAAACGTATGCGCAGGTACCGGCGAGCATCTCGTCAATCTCTGGCATACCAGCGTTCTTAAGAGCAATCTTGACGATGTTGTTCTTGTAGACCTTCATGTGAGCGCCTGCTGCGGTAAGTGCGCGGCGAAGCTCCTGAGTCTCCTTTACGGAGAGACCACGATAGTCGATAACAAACAGGCCCTTGGAATTGTCGAGAGAAGCGGAAACCTTCTCGAGCAAATCAAGTTTAGACTGAGCTGGCATGTAGTACACCTCCTTTATCATGTCTCGGGCACGAGCGCCAACAGGTGCGGCCCTCACATGAAAAGACCCCACTTTGGCAACCAAAGCGGGGTCTGGATGTACTAATCTCAAGACCACCTCGGCAGGCGGGAATTCCCATTAAGCCTTGGATTCAAGGCGCCGGCTGTCTTTGGCAGCGAACGTGCAACTACAAGACGTCTGTCTTGCGTTGGATATTGTGCAGCAAAAAACTATCCAAGTCAAGGTTGAGCGCGCAATTTCTTTCTCTTCACAAAAATTTGACGAGAAGGGCGGCTAAGCAGCTACGCACACGCCTTAAGTCACGTGCACATCGCAAGCCACATGCCATATGCGCACCGCTTGCCGCAAGTCACATGCGCGACGCATGCCGAGCGCACTCCGCAAGAAAAATCCGGCACCTGCAAGCAGATACCGGATTAAACGTGCTAGGTACTTCTAAGCGTTTAGCTTAGTCCTCCATGAGGTTACGAACCTTGGTTGGATCAACCTTGATGCCAGGGCCCATAGTAGAGGAAATAGCAACGGTCTTGACGTACTTACCCTTTGCGCTGGATGGCTTGACGCGGATGATCTCGGAGATCAGTGCGCCATAGTTCTCAACAAGCTGCTGGACCTCAAAAGAAGCCTTGCCGATTGCAACGTGGCAGATACCAAAACGGTCTGCACGATACTCAACACGACCAGCCTTGAGCTCGTTAACCATCTTTGCAACATCCATGGTAACGGTGCCAAGCTTAGGGTTAGGCATAAGGCCACGAGGACCAAGAACGCGACCAAGACGGCCAACCTTACCCATCATCTGAGGGGTTGCGATTGCTGCGTCAAAGTCAAGCATGCCCTTCTCGACCTCTGCGATGAGCTCGTCGCCACCGACGATGTCAGCGCCAGCTGCCTCAGCCTCGCGGGCCTTCTCGCCCTCTGCGAAGACTGCAACGCGAACGGACTTACCAGTGCCGTGAGGCAGAGAGATAGAACCGCGAACGTTCTGGTCAGCCTTACGAGTATCGACACCAAGGCGAATTGCTACCTCAATGGTCTCGTCAAACTTAGCAGTTGCAAGCTCCTTAGACAGGGTTACTGCCTCTTTTGGGCTGTAGAGGTTTGCACCGTCTACCTTGGCAACTGCATTCTTGTAGTTCTTTCCGTGCTTAGGCATTATGTACCTCCTGTGGTTAGCGGGCGTCTGCCCTCCCACTCCTGCATCTTCCGTCCATAGTTACGCCCTCTTGGCGAGAAACCCAACTACGTGCACTAACGTCGGATGCTCTGACAAAACAACCGTCAGCCACACACATGGCTGACGGGAGTAAACACTACTCGGCGATGGTTACACCCATGGAACGAGCGGTACCAGCGACGATCTTCTTTGCAGCCTCAATGTCGTTTGCGTTGAGGTCAGGCATCTTGATCTCAGCGATCTTGGTGAGCTGCTCCTGGGAGAGCTGGCCAACCTTATCGCGCTGAGGAACACCAGAACCACCCTTGAGGTGAAGCTCCTTCTTGATGAGCTGAGCTGCTGGAGGAGTCTTGGTTACGAAGTCAAAGGAGCGATCCTCGTAAACAGAAATCTCGACTGGGATGATGTCGCCAGCCTTGTCCTGAGTTGCAGCGTTGAACGCCTGGCAGAACTGCATAATGTTGACCTGTGCAGCACCCAGAGCTGGTCCTACTGGAGGAGCTGGGTTTGCCTGGCCTGCAGGAATCTGCAGCTTAATAAAGTTAACAACCTTCTTTGCGGGCATGTTAAGCCTCCTGTTTGAATACGTTTGAGTCTATTCTCGCGCACTCCCGAGAAGCAATCCACAAGGGACGAGAAGTGCGGGATAAGCCGTTAGTTACTAGTCTATCAGGGAAATTTGATCCATGGTGAGCTCAACCGGAGTCTCGCGACCAAAGATGGTGAGCATAACCTTAATCTTGCCGGACTCTGCGTTGACCTCAGAAACAGTTCCGTCGAAGTCAGCGAGAGGACCAGAAAGAACGTGAATTGCCTGACCGACCTCAATATTGGTTGCTGTGCGCTTAGGTACAGGGCTACCCGTCTTCATACCGCCGCGACGCATGATCTTATCGAACTCATCACGACGCAGAGGAACTGGCTTGCCGTCAATGCCAACAAAACCAGTTACGCCTGGGGTGTTGCGAACAACAGCCCAAGTATTGTCATCCAGCTCCATGCGAACAAGAACGTAACCTGGGAAAACCTTGGACTCTTTGGTCTCGCGCTTACCGCCGTCCTTGACCTCAGTAACTTCCTCAGTAGGAATCTGAATATCAACAACAGCACGCTCAAGGCCATAGGTCTCAATACGGTGCTCAAGGTCTGTCTTTACCTTGTTCTCATAACCTGAATAGGTGTGAACTACATACCAGCGCTTAGCCATTGATTATCCCCTCAGTCCAGTAAAGGCGACGAGACCAGCAACAATGCCAGTATCAACCAGCCAAGTTACCAAGCCAAAGAAAATGATTGTTGCAATTACGGCTACAGAGAAACCAGCAAGCTCAGAGCTTGAAGGCCACACAACGCGGTGCATTTCTGTACGAACGCCTGCAAAATAAGCACCCAGGCGGCCAAAGAAGCCAGGGTTAGCGTTACGCTGAATGGACTTCTCCTGCTTCTTTGCCTCGACCTTAGTGGCCTTAGCAGAAGCTTCAGGAGTAGCTTCAGCCTGAAGGGACTCACGCTGGGCGCGCTCTTCTGCGCGAGCCTTACGTGCGCTCCTCTTATTGCGCTCCTTATTTGCCATCCTACGCTCCCTTGGATGTTATACCTACATACAAACCGGCCAACCCTTATGGGAAGGCCGGTGAAGTTATCTGGCAGGCCAGGAAGGACTCGAACCCTCAACAAACGGTTTTGGAGACCGCCGCTCTACCATTGGAGCTACTGGCCTAGAACGAACCCACCTAGCCTAGCGGGTCTCGCGATGTACCGTGTGCTTGTGGCACCATGGGCAGTACTTCTTCAACTCCATACGATCTGGGTTGTTGGACTTGTTCTTGTCCGTAGTGTAATTACGACGCTTGCACTCAGTGCAGGCGAGAGTAACGAGTGTACGCATTGATCCTCCTGAACACGGTCACGAGATGTATTCTCGAAATGTGACGCGGTTGCTTAGGTTAGCACCCACTACCCAGAGATGTCAATACTTTTCTCTAATTACTCTAGGCGTTCACATATTTTTTCTCGACAAAAAACCCGGCGCGCAAAAAGCACGCCGGGCAAGTTAGCAACTTTAAAAGAAGTTACTCGATGACGGTGGAAACACGGCCATCGCCGACGGTGTGGCCACCCTCGCGGATAGCGAACTTCAGACCCTGCTCAAGAGCGATTGGGTGAATGAGCTCGCAGCCAACGGTGATGTGGTCACCAGGCATAGCCATCTCTACCTTGCCACCGTTTGCATCGGTGAGCTCGTAGATGTCGCCGGTTACGTCAGTTGTACGGAAGTAGAACTGTGGACGGTAACCAGAGAAGAATGGGGTGTGACGGCCGCCCTCTTCCTTAGTAAGAACGTAAACCTCACCGGTGAACTTCTTGTGTGGAGTAACGGTACCAGGCTTGCAGAGAACCTGACCGCGCTCGATGTCCTCGCGCTTAACACCACGAAGAAGAATACCAACGTTGTCGCCAGCCTCGCAGAAGTCCATGGTCTTACGGAACATCTCAATGCCGGTAGCAACAGAGTTCTGAGTTGGCTTAATACCAACGATCTCGACTGGATCGTTGAGCTTGAGCTCACCACGCTCAACACGGCCGGTAGCAACGGTACCACGACCAGAAATAGTCATGACGTCCTCGATTGCCATCAGGAATGGCTTCTCGTTGTCACGAGCTGGTGTTGGGATGTAGGAGTCAACAGTGTGCATGAGCTCACGGATGGACTCAACCCACTTCTCCTCGCCGTTAAGAGCGCCGAGAGCGGAACCACGGATGATTGGAAGGTCATCGCCTGGGAAGTCGTACTCGGAGAGAAGGTCACGGGTCTCCATCTCGACGAGGTCGATGAGCTCGTCATCGTCGACCATGTCGCACTTGTTCAGGAAGACGACGATGTAAGGAACGCCGACCTGACGTGCGAGAAGGATGTGCTCACGAGTCTGAGCCATAGGACCGTCGGTTGCAGCAATAACGAGGATTGCGCCGTCCATCTGAGCTGCACCAGAAATCATGTTCTTGATGTAGTCTGCGTGGCCAGGGCAGTCGACGTGAGCGTAATGGCGCTCCCAAGTCTCGTACTCAACGTGAGCAACGGAAATGGTAATACCACGCTGACGCTCCTCTGGAGCCTTATCGATGTTCTCGAAGGCGGTATAGTCTGCCTTGCAGCCCTCGGTCTCAGAGAGAACCTTGGTGATTGCTGCGGTAAGGGTAGTCTTACCGTGGTCGACGTGACCAATGGTACCGATGTTTACGTGTGGCTTTGTGCGGTCAAACTTTTCCTTGGCCATTGCCAATCCTCCTTCTGGAACTAACCCTCGGGCTAGACCGTGGTGAAAAAACGTCTGTTTATACTCAACGGCGCAAATGTCTAGGACATGTACGCCGTAAAGAGTCTGGTACCGGCGACTGGATTCGAACCAGTGACGTCACGGGTATGAGCCGTGTGCTCTAACCAGCTGAGCTACGCCGGCATAAATGCCGCTTGAAAAATGGAGCCCGCGACCGGATTTGAACCGGTGACCTCTTCGTTACCAACGAAGTGCTCTACCTACTGAGCTACACGGGCGTGGTGGGGATACTTGGACTCGAACCAAGGAACTCAGAGAGAGCGGATTTACAGTCCGCCGCAGTTGCCGCTGTGCCATATCCCCAAATACCGTTTTCAAGCACTCTTGAAGCAATTGTGTACGCTGTTTACCTTGCGGTTTAACGTACGCAGGAAGTCTTGTTGAACTTCTGTATTACCTCGTAAGCGGGAAAATATTACGATTGAATAAAAATCTTGTCAACGTAATCCACCCAACCGGGCGTATCTTATCAAATATTTTCCACAATTCCAAGCGATTTTCTCGCCACAATTCCATGCGGTTTTCTGGCCACAACTTCAAGCGGGTTTCTTGCCACAACTCCACCGATTTTCTCGTCACAACTCCACCGATTTTCTCATCACAACTCCAAGCGGGTTTCTCGCCAGACGCATACGGGCTTTTACGGTTGTCTATAGAAGCCATACGCGATACGTCGCGAATGCCCTAAAATTCGCACGAAAAAAGCCAGGCAATGCCTGGCTGAAAATTCAAGTGGTGCCGCCACCAGGCTTCGAACCCGGGACCTACTGATTACAAGTCAGTTGCTCTACCAGCTGAGCTATAGCGGCATCAAGTGCAGAGGATATTCTATAGACTTTTCTGACTTTGGTCTAGTCTCAATTTTCGAGAAATTTTTCTCCACAAACTGGTCGATGCAGCATGTAGGAGTGCTTTCCTTCTGTAGGAGCTAGCTTGGTACAAATGCGCTGTCCATCAAGTCTAGCCAGCCTGAAAACCGCATCATGTCTGTGTAAAACAGCTCAGACTTGGCGAGAAAAACCGGCAAATAGCTCAGATATGGTGAACTTTTCCGGCAAATTATTCAGATATGGCGAGAAAATCAGGCTCCTTGGAGGGGCAATCTCACGCGCGCTTCAAAGTCCCGCGTGAAAAGTGAGCCTGAAAAGCGAGCCTGAAAAGTGCAAAGAATCTGTATTTGAGCCACCGATTCTTTGATGAAATCAGGCAAATCCACCGATTCTTTGCTGTTATCAGGCAAATTTTACAGATTCTTTGCAGAAATCAGGCACGTCAGTCAAATTGGCGCGTCGGGCGCATTAGCGCGTAAGGCGTGTGAGACGCTGACCTGGTCACCTATTTGCCTAGCAGCTTCCAGAGTTTCTCGCGCTGATCTGGAGAAATGCGGTTTTCAAGCGTCATGCGCGTACTGACCTGATCGCGACGCATCTCTTCGACAACGTTATCTGCTTGGGAAATCTCGTGGACCAGTGATGCGCTTGCAATGCGCGTGACCTCGCCGGGGCCAAAGCCAGCCGTGGCGCGGATGTCCCTGTCCGACGTGACCAGAAATACCTTTCGACCAGCCTCTCGCGCGTCCGTGACCAGGCGCTCGATGACGCTATCTGCGGACTCCCCCGTCTCGGAAAAAACCAGCTGCACGCCAGCATGGCTGCGCTCCGGGCGCTCGTCGTTTACGTTTCCCTTGCCGTCGAACACAATAACGGCCTCGTAAGTGCCCTGCGCAAACGTGGCAACGTCAGAAATGAGCGCCAAACGGGCGCGATAAAACGGATCGGTATTGAGGTGATAGGCCCTCTCAGCAGCGGTTTCTTGCGTAGAAGAGCCTCGCTCATCCAGCAGCGCCTCATAGCGAGGAGTTGCCAACATGACGTTATAGCCATCGACTACAAGCAGCGATTTTTTCTGAGCCATACCTTACGCTTCCTGGGCTTACTCGTCCTGGGCTTACGCTTCCTGGGCTTCCTGGGCTTACGCTTCCTGAGTCCTGCGGAGCCACTCGTAGCACATAACCGTCGTTGCCTGAGCAACATTCAGGGACTCTACCTGGCCAAACTGAGGAAGCTTGCACGTAAAATCGCACTTCTCGAGCATAAGGCGAGAAATTCCTGAACCTTCAGAGCCCATAACAAGTGCAAGGCGGCCTCCCATAGGAGCCTCCCACACGGACTGGGTGGCATGCTCGGTGGAACCGCATGTCCAAAAACCTGCAGCTTTGAGCTCTTCAAGAGCGCGTGGTAGATTAGAAACCTGAGCGATTGGCAGGTGAAGCACGGCTCCTGCGGAAGTCTTGTATGCTCCAACGCCAACTCGGGCAGCGCGAGCGTTTGCAATAACAACGCCGGCTGCGCCAACTACCTCGGCACTTCTTACAATTGCGCCAAAGTTTCCCTCGTCAGTGACGTGATCCAAGACCACAACCAGCGCGTTTTCAGAACCCGCACGCTGAACGATTTCAGAGAGGTCAGCATAGGCAAACGGCTGTGTACGGACAATAACTCCCTGGTGAGCGCCGTGGCTTGAAAGCGAGTCAAGCACTGGCTTTGCAACACGCTCGACAGGAATACCCTCCTGCTCAAGCTGGCGTGCAAGTGCCTCAATCTCCTGGTCCTTCTGTCCGCTTGCGGCTTGTACCAGCGCATTCTTCAAAGGAATGCCCACAGTCAGCGCCTCTGCTACTGCGCGACGACCCTCGATAAGATCAGTTGCAGGCTTTTTGTTGCCGGGACGTCCAGCGCCAGCGCCTCGCTGTCCACCAGCACCTTGCTGTCCGCGAGTACCCTGAGCTGCGCGTGAGCCTTGTGCGGAGCGGCTACCTTTTGAGCCCTGGCCATTCTTGGCGCCGAAATAACCGCCCCAGTCGGCAGCTTTTTTGGAGCCGCGACTTGCAGCGCCACCGCGACCTGCGCCGCCGCGACCTGCTCCACCGCGGCCTGCAGCGCCCTCGGAGCGTGTATTTTTAGAGGTAGAACGCTGATTTCTTGCCATAGTTAGTCTGCCTTACGCTTAAGTCGAGCGCCAGCGGCGGTATCTTCAATCAAAAGTCCAAGCTCAGCAATGCCATCTCTAATTTGATCAGCAACTGCCCAGTTTTTCTGGGAACGAGCCTCCTGACGAGCAGCAAGCAAAGCCTCTGCAGCCTCGTCAGCTGACGCGCCCTCATAGCCTGCCACCTGGGCGGCAAGCGCCACAAGCTCCTCTGGTAAATCAGAGGTAGACGCCGCCTGAGTCAAATCAATTCCCAAAGCTCCCGTGAGCTCGCACAACATATCTGCTGCACGGAGAACAGGACTTGCGCCAACGTTCTGACCAACCTCTGCAAGATACGTATTTGCAGCAGTTACCAGAGCAAAGATAGCAGCGAGTGCTCCTGCGGTATTGAAATCATCATCCATCTGAGCGTCAAACTCGCTCTGAGCTGTGTTAATAGCCTCAGCAAGCGTGCTATCAGCGTCGGAAAGTTCGTGCTGAGCAGAAGACTGCTTGAAAGCCCAGCGGAGATTTGCAACGCAGGTCTTCATGCGCTCAAGCGTACCAACAGTGCCCTCAAGGCGCTCAAACGAGAAATCAAGTGGTGCGCGATAGTGCGTTTGAAGCATCAAAAGTCTTACTGCATCTGCAGGGTACTTGTCCAAAACTTCCTTGAGTGTGTAGAAGTTGCCCAAAGACTTGGACATCTTCTCGCCATCAACGCGAAGCATTCCGGTGTGCATCCAATAATTGGCGAGAGGAGCGTGCCAGGCGCAAGATGCCTGCGCGGTCTCGTTCTCATGATGAGGGAATACCAGATCAGAGCCACCACCGTGAATGTCAATTGGAGTACCCAGGTAGCGATGAATCATTGCGCAGCACTCACTGTGCCAACCTGGACGACCTTCTCCCCAAGGACTTGGCCAGCTAGGCTCACCAGGCTTTGCAGCCTTCCAGAGTGCAAAGTCAAATGGGTCGCGTTTCTCGTCATTAACCTCAACGCGCTCGCCTGCGCGAAGCTGATCAAGATCTCGACCAGAAAGCACGCCATAGCCGTGGTCAGAACGTACCGAGAAGTACACGTCGCCCGAAGGCACTGCGTAAGCATAGCCCTGTTCAATCAAAGATTGAATCATCTGAAGCATGGCTTCAATCTCGTGCGTTGCGCGAGGACGAATATCCGGATCTAGAATATTGAAACGATGCATCTGCTCGATAAACGCCTGAGAAAACTCTTCAGAAACCTCTTGAGCAGTCCTTCCCTGCTCAATGGCACGCTGAATAATCTTGTCGTCAACGTCAGTCAAATTCTGAGCAAAGGTGACCTCATAACCTTTGTGCATCAGATAACGTCGAATAACGTCAAACGAGAGGAAGGTACGGGCGTTTCCGATGTGAATCTGATCGTAAACCGTAGGACCGCACACGTACATGCGGATTTTGCCCTCGTCGATTGGCTTGAACTCTTCTTTTTTATGCGTCTGAGTGTTATAGACAAGCATGCATACTCCTCGCAACCATTGTGTATTGGTGTAAGTATAAACGGTTTGTGGAAAACCTTTGAGTTCCATACCGTACTAATCAAGATTCAATTTTGTTACCGTTCACGGATTAGTGCTGGATTTGTTTTTTTGTTTTATTAAACTTGATGAACAAAAATTTAAGAAATTTATATTTGAATCAAAACTGCGAAGAACTAGAAGACAAGAAATCTTACTCTTAACAACTTCAGAAGGTGATTTGAATGAGTAAGTTTTTTAACATTATCCACTACTGTATATCTACCATTCTGGATAAAGGCAGTCTTGCGATTTTTCTCTTTCTGTCATTCTTTGTCACAGCGCTTATGGTGATCCAACCTCTTCTTGTTGGATTTGTAATTAATCTTTTTATTTCAGGGACAATTTGGAGCGAGATACTTTTCTATTGCGCCGTGGTTGCCGCACTAGGAATCCTTATTGCCGGCTGTTCCTATCTTGCTAAAACACGCTATTGTCAGTTACAAATTGATTCTTCGTTTACTATTGAGCGACAGCTGATTGACAAGATTCAACATGCAGATTCATCATTTTTCTCGTCATATGATTCTGGACATTACCGCCAGACAGTAAATAACGATTCTAATGACGTTTCGATTTTTATACTTACACAATGTGTGAGCTTTGTAACAACTATGGTCTCTGTCTTAGGCACACTGGCAATTATTTTATATTTGAACCCATTAACCGCCCTTGTAACGGTTGTTCTGTTGCTAGTGAGTTTTATTATCTATAAGCAAATCCAAGCTTCGGCCTATAAAAGATACAAAGAATCTAAAGAACTGCGGTCCCAGTATGGATCTATTGAGCTCTCCCAATTCACAGACGTAGATTTTATCAGGCGTCATTCTCTCTTTGAGCGTTTCTTTAATCAGCACTATGCCGTCAATCAAAAACTTCGTAGTGCTATTCATGAGCAGTACAAACTGGAATTTGGCGTACAGGAATTAAACAATGCTGTAATTGCTGTATTCCAAGCTATTGTCTTTATTACCTGTGCATATCAAATTTTTCTTGGAGCACTGCAGCCTGGCTATATTGCAACCATTTCAAGCTATTTTGTATCGCTTTTGGGCTCTATTACGCTTCTTATGGAATTTGGCATGGCTTATCAGAGCATTACGGTAAGTCTTAATCGAATTGAGCAGATTCTTGAGGTACCTCAAGAATCCGTTGGTAACATCATTCCATCAGAGAACGTCAATCAAATTACCTGCACAAATGTATCTTTCTCTTATCCGCATACAAATAAAGTACTGATGAACAACTTGTCTTGTAGTTTTGCAAAAGGAAATATATACGCCATTACCGGTGGAAACGGAACAGGCAAATCTACATTCCTGAAACTCATTAACGGAGAGTGGTCTTCTCACCTATCAGGCACTATTGCTATTAATGAGGATTTGCTCACTCAAATTAATCAGTATGAACTCCGAAAAAATACTCTTGGATTTACCGAACAAGAGCCAAGCATTGTTGACGATACAGTAAGAAATAATCTGACCTTACTCTGCAAAAACCAACCAACAGATGAAGAGATAATCAGCTATATCAAGCTGTTCAATCTGGAAAAATTGCTGCTTGGAGACGATCAAAATCTTGACGTTCGCCTGGGTGAAAGAAGCTCTGCTATCTCTGGTGGAGAAAAACAAAAGATTGCAATTATCCGCATGATGCTTATGAACCCAAGTGTTATGTTGCTTGACGAGCCAACCTCAGCATTAGATCAAAACAGTGTTGATGTCCTTCTTAATCTTCTCAAGAAGGTCAAGCAGGACCACATAATATTGCTCATATCTCATGACCCTAAAGTGGTGGAGGCAGCCGATCATATCGTAGAGCTGTAATTTATTGCGCGCTACGTCCCAGCAGTACAACTGCCCAGGCAGCAATGCCTTCTTGAGTGCCCACAAAGCCAAGGCCTTCGGTGGTGGTTGCTTTTACGCCAACTTTATCTGGCAAAACACCCATGACCTCCGCCATGCGGTTTCTCATAGCATTGCGATGAGGGAGCAACTTAGGCGCCTGAGCTGCAACAGTGCAGTCACAATCCAGAAGCTCAAAGCCCTCATTACGAACAAGCTGCATAACATGGGACAGAAGCATCATAGAATCAGAGCCCTCATAAGCAGGGTCTGTATCAGGAAAAAGCTGGCCGATGTCGCCGGCGCGCATAGCTCCTAGCAGGGCATCCATGAGTGCATGAGTCAAAACATCGGCATCGGAGTGACCGAGAAGACCTTTGGTATGCTCAATTTTGATGCCACCCAAGATAAGATCTCTGCCCTCTACCAGGCGATGAACATCGTATCCGTGGCCAATTTTAAGCTCTGGCATGCTCACTCTACAGCCTCACTTCCGGTTGCGCCTTCTACCAGGCGTCGGCTGAGCGTAGCTTCAACAATTGCAAGGTCAGACGGGTACGTGACCTTCACATTTTCTCGTTGCGACTCAACGCACAGCACCGTAAGACCTAGACGCTCAACTAACGACGAGTCATCGGTTCCCTGGTAGCCCTCCTGACGAGCTACTTCGTGAGCCTCAAGGAGCGTGCGCGTCTTGAACACCTGAGGGGTCTGAGCAGCCCAAAAAGTTGAGCGGTCAGGTGTATCTACGATGGTTGCGCCGTCTACGCGCTTCAATGTATCAGTTGCACGGTGAGCCAAAATTGCTCCCGCAATCTTAGGCGACTTGCGAACTGTACCAATGACCTGCTCAATAGTCTCTACCTCAATGAGCGGACGAACCGCATCATGAACAGAAATAAAATCATATCCGGCAGGCACTACCTGGAGCGCGTTGTATACCGATTCTTGTCTGGTAGCACCAGACGTTGCAAAGTGAACGGGTTTGTGGAGTACGAGCTTGCCCAAAACACCCTCTTGAACTGCAGCGCGTTTCTCGTCAGAGCAAGCAATCACAATATGAGCCACGCTGGGCGCGTGATCAAACGCAAGGATTGACCAGCTCATCAGCGGAAGTCCGCAGACAGAAATAAACTGCTTGCCGTCAGGATACCCAAAGCGCTCGCCAATGCCGCCGGCCACAATGACGGCAACGGTATCGGCTTTTGCTCCATGTGTTGTGAGGCGAGAAGGACGTGGCTTTGACACGACCTTTGCACAGGTGCTGCTTGCAGCCATTATTCTGACTTACCCCACATTCTGCGGAGACTGTTAGCAAGTGCACCGGGGTTCTCGACACCCAGAGATTTGAGGCTTGATGTATCGTTTTCTGCAACGTGAAGTAGCTGCTGCAGGTTGTCGTAGGCGTCAACAATTCTGGCCGCAATCTCATCGTTGACCACGTGAACGCGGGAAAGCGTGCGCAGGCCCAGAGGCTCCATGGACGCATCTTCTCCGCGGCCATCGGAGTAACCAAGAATCTGGCCAACACTTTCTGCGGAGCGTAGCTCGGTATTGGCTGTCTCGTGGAAGCGGCGGCGAATGGCGCGCGCCTCTTCAGCGGAAGAATCTACGGCGTAGTCGCGAATCATCAGGTTATAGGCCTCGTCGATGCCGCCCAAATATTCCTCGCGCTGCATAGCGGTAGTTTTTCCCTCGCTACCTAGCTCCAAAAGACAAGAATCAAGCTGGTCAGCGGCACTCAAAAGAACCTCAAACAGGTAGAAAATACCTGCTACATCGCCCAGGGTAACGTAATTATCAAGCTCTAGAGCGGTCAAGCGCAGAAGCGCGCGATCAAGTTGCTGGCGCGTATTTTGCATAGCAACCGAGAGCTGATTGACGGTAGACATAATGGCTGGTACCGACTTTAGCGGAATAACGTGACCATCAACGTAGACGGTAATCAACGAACGGCGAGAAGACACGGCAATCACAATAGACTTGGTGAGCAAGCTCATGCGAGCGGCAGTACGGTGGCGAGTGCCTGTTTCTGCAGTTGGAAGCGTTGCATCAGGATTGAGGTGGAAGTTGGCACGCAGAATTCTGGTGAGGTCTTTGTCCACCACTACAGCGCCGTCCATCTTGCAGAGCTCAAACAGTCGGTTTGCCGTGAAGGAAACATCAAGTTTGAAACCATCTCCGCCCGCAGCAAGAACGTTTTCTGTATCTCCCACGCAAATGAGGGCGCCCAGGCGACCAGCGATAATCATGTCCAGTGCAACGCGAAGCGCTGTACCAGGGGCAGTCATCTTCAGAGCGGTGGCAATACGGTCCTCGTTTTCTGTTGCGCTTGGATCAAGTTGCGTTGGCTCCATGGCTCTCCCTCAATTACTTGCAGCTTACAGGCTGCGTTTTGCGATCTGGTACGTTTACGGCTTCAATTTGTTTCAACATTTCAAGTATACGGTTTTGTTGCCGGTGCGTGTAGTGACGGTTTGGAGAAGACGGGTTTCTCGCCAAGAGCTTCTACCAAGAGAACTGTACGTTTTAGCTGCGATACAAAAAGACCCGAGGCAGAACCTCGGGTCGGAACTTGCTTACTCAGCGGAGGACATCAGGTCGGACGAGCCGCCTGCGCTACCCTGTGGCAGAGAGGATGGTCCCATGCTGACATCCATCTGATCAAGCTGCGCCATTGTCTCTTTCTTGCGAGGCTCAGGGATGACGCCCGTGGTCTTGGTGAACACAAGCTTCTTACCCTCAGCATCAACATCAACAGCAACAATGTCGCCTGCGGTCCACTGGCCAGAGAGAAGCTCCTCAGACAGTGGGTCTTCAATCATCGACTGAATGGTGCGGCGCAGCGGACGGGCGCCGTAGACAGGGTCGGTTCCGTCTTTGGCAATCAGATCCTTTGCAGCCTCGGTGAGCTCAATGGACATGCCGTTGGCAATCAGGCGATCGCGCAGCTCAAGAACCATGAGGTCAACAATGCCACGAAGCTGCTCGGTAGAGAGCGACTTGAAGACAACAATCTCGTCCACACGGTTCAAGAACTCTGGACGGAATCCACGCTTGAGCTCGGACATAACACGGCTAGTAATCTCTTTGTCGGAGAGTCCCTTAGAGCCTTCTGACGAGAAGCCCATAGTATTGGTGCGGGCAATCTCGCGAGCGCCAATGTTGGATGTCATGATAACAACCGTATTGGAGAAGTCCACGTGACGGCCTTGACCGTCAGTCAAACGACCTTCATCCAGAATCTGTAGCAAGATGTTGAAGACGTCTGGATGTGCCTTCTCAATCTCATCAAAGAGCAGGACAGAGTACGGACGCCTGCGGACAGCCTTGGTAAGCTCGCCGCCCTCATCGTAGCCCACGTATCCTGGAGGTGCGCCAACCAGCTTAGCTACAGTGTGGCGCTCCATGTACTCGGACATGTCGTATGAAAGCAGGGCGTCTTCAGAGCCAAACAGGAACTCTGCCAGGGCCTTTGCAAGCTCAGTCTTACCTACGCCGGAAGGTCCTAAGAAGATGAAGGAACCGCCAGGACGCTTTGGGTCTTTGAGAGGGCTGCGGCTTCTGCGGATTGCCTTTGCAACCTTAACAACAGCCTCATCCTGACCAACAACGCGCTGGTGAAGGATGTCTTCTGTACGAAGCAGCCTTGAAGCCTCAGTCTCGGTAAGGTTAGAGACAGGAACGCCGGTGATACCAGAGACAACCTTTGCAATATCGTCCTCGTCAACGGTAACAATGTTCTTGTCCAGCTGCTCGCGCCACTCAGTCTCCAGGCGATCCCTCTCTGCTACCAGAGATTTCTCCTGGTCGCGCAGACGAGCTGCCTGCTCAAACTCTTGAGCGCTTGCTGCCTCGGATTTCTGGGTACGAACGCGGAGAAGGTCTGCGTCTACCTGGGCAATCTCTGGTGGAAGGCTCATCTTGTGGATGCGTGCGCGGGCGCCAGCCTCATCGAGGACGTCAATTGCCTTGTCTGGCAGGAAGCGGTCCTGGATGTAGCGGCTTGAAAGCGCAACGGCAGCCTTGATAGCAGCCTCGGTGTAGTGGACGTGGTGGTGCTTCTCGTAGCGGTCCTGAAGACCGTGGATGATAGAAATGGTGTCGTCGTTGTTTGGCTCGCCGATGTTGACAGGCTGGAAACGCCTCTCAAATGCAGCGTCCTTCTCGACATGTTTACGGTACTCTTCTGCCGTAGTTGCACCGATGACCTGGATTTCTCCACGAGACAGCGGTGGCTTAAGGATAGATGCGGCGTCGATGGAGCCTTCTGCAGAACCTGCGCCAATGACGGTGTGAATCTCATCAATGAAGAGGATGTCATTCTTGGATTTCTCCAGCTCAGCAACAACCTTCTTCATGCGGTCCTCGAACTCACCGCGATACTTGGAACCAGCTACCAGACTTGCTAGGTCAAGCGTCCAGACCTGCTTTCCGCGCAGAATGTCAGGAACGTTGCCAGAAGCAATGAGCTGAGCCAAACCCTCAACAATGGCGGTCTTACCAACGCCAGGATCTCCCAGGATAAGTGGGTTGTTCTTCTGGCGGCGGGCAAGAACCTGCATGACACGCTCAATCTCGCGGTCACGGCCAATGACAGGGTCAAGCTTTTTATCTGCAGCAAGCTTAGTAAGGTTGCGGCCAAACTGCTCTAACATGGAAGCGTCGTCGTTTGCGTTAGGACGCATCTGACCAGCGCCAACAGGCATGCCAAAGATGCCACCCTCAATACGAGGCTCTGCCATACGAGGACCAGCTGGTGCATCTTCTGGAGTCTGGGCAACCAGCTCATCAACGGCGTTTCTTACGGCGTCGCCCGAGACACCCATAGTACGCAGGGCATCCATAGCACGACCGTTACCCTCGGACACAATACCCAAGAGCAGATGTTCTGTTGCAATATAGCTTTGACCGTGGGTCATGGTTTCTCTGTACGCGTCCTCTAGCACGCGTTTTGCGCGCGGAGTAAACGGAATGTGGCCGCCAGGAATAGGGTCTCCTGCGCCCGTGGTGAGCTCTTTTACAGTTGCTAGGGCCTCATCATACGAGACCTCCAGCTTAGCCAACGCCTGAGCAGCAATGCCCTCCCCCTCTTTGATGAGAGCAAGTAGCAGGTGCTCGGTACCGACATACATCTGGCCAAGACCGCGAGCCTCGTCCTGAGCCAAGCTCATGACTTTACGCGCTCTGTCAGTGAATTTATCAAACATGTGCTGAAACCTCTCAAAACTCTCTATATATTTCTGATTTATACCCATCAGAAGGCTCTGCAAACATACGACTCGCGTTGGATTTTTCTCCTCCGTACGAACCACACAAACGCCTGGCGAGAAACCCGCGTTGCCGAGAAGACCGCGCTTCCGCAAGCTCCGAGGCCCAGTCTCCGCAGCGAGCTTCACGGCGTCGTCGCACAAAAAGCCCGGTACCTGCAACAAGCAGATACCGGGCTGATACGTTTGTGTACTGCGCCTAGGCAGCTATGCTTCCAAGCTCTTAGCGTTTCTCAGGCTTGAGCTGTGGGAAGAGAAGGACGTCACGGATAGAAGGCTGATCGCAGAAGAGCATCATCATGCGGTCAATGCCGTAGCCGATGCCGCCCGCTGGTGGCATGCCGTACTCAAGTGCGCGGATGAAGTCGTAATCGTACTCCATAGCCTCTTCGTCGCCCTGGCGCTTGGCCTCCATCTGGGCGGCAAAGCGCTCCTCCTGGTCAACAGGGTCATTGAGCTCGGAATATGCGTTTGCGTACTCGGCGCCGCAGATAATGAGCTCAAAGCGGTCGGTCAGGCGAGGATCGTCTGCCTTGCGCTTGGTGAGCGGAGAAACCTCTGCAGGATAATCGCAGACAAAGGTTGGGTTTACGATGCTCTTCTCGCCAAGCTCGTCGTAGATCTCAAACAGCAGCTTGCCGGCCTGCCACTCTGGGTTCCACTCAATCTCGTAGCGGTCCAGGACAGCACGGAGTTTCTCGACAGGAGTGTCAATGGAGAGCTCCTCGCCAGTGACCTCGGACGCAATCTCTGCCAGAGATGCGACGCGCCAGTTGCCGGAAAGGTCAACCTCGGTGCCCTGATAGGTGATGACCTCGTGGCCCTCCTCGCAGTCGCAGGCCTTGCGGGCAATCTCCTGGAAGAGGTTCTGGGACAGCTCGCGCATGCCGGCCAGGTCAGAGTAGGCGGCGTATGCCTCCATGGAAGTGAACTCTGGGTTGTGCGTGAGGTCGGTGCCCTCGTTCCTGAACTGGCGACCAAGCTCGTAGACGCGCTCAAGACCGCCGACAAGCAGGCGCTTCAGCGGAAGCTCGGTTGCAATGCGCAGGTAGTTCTCGGTGTTCAGAGCGTTGTAGTGCGTGATGAATGGCTTTGCGTTTGCGCCGCCAAGAATCTCCTGAAGAACAGGGGTCTCAACCTCCATGTAACCGTCCGCCTCCATGAACTGGCGGATGATGGAGATGATCTGGGAGCGCTTGCGAAACACGTCGCGGACCTCGGGGTTCATGATGAGGTCAACATAGCGCTGACGATAACGAACCTCGCGGTCGGTGAGGCCGTGGAACTTCTCAGGCAGAGGACGCAGCGACTTGGAGAGGACCTCCAGCGAGGTGACTGCCAGGGAAAGCTGGCCACGGCGCGTACGCATGATGGCGCCGGTTGCGCCGATGATGTCGCCAAGGTCGAGAAGACCCAGGAGCTCCCAGTTCTTCTCGTCAAGGTTGTTGATGCGACAGAAAAGCTGAATCTGGCCGGTGAAGTCCTCTACCACGACAAACGCGATCTTGCCCTGGTTGCGGATGGCACGGACGCGGCCGGCCACGGAATAGACTTCCTCGCCAGTCTGGCCGTCCTCGAGGTCAGCATAGCGCTCCTCCAGCTCAGCGACGTGAGCGGTGACGGTGGACTTGATTGGGTATGGGTCAATGCCAGTGTCGATGAGCGCCTGGCGACGGGAACGGCGCTGAGCACGCTCGTCGTTGATGGAAGCCTCTGGGGTGACCTCGGTTGCGTCGACGTTCTCGGCGGCGGTTGCGTCAGCGGCGGCCGAGCTACCAGCGATGTTGTTCTCTACTTCGGACATGTATCCTCCACGTAAAAACGCCCCGCGCCAGACGGACACGGGGCGACCAAAATCTTTTGTGCCAGTCTAGCGAGTAATAGAGGTAATGGTGTACTTCTTCACCTTGCCGTTTGGCGTGGTGAACTCAACCTCGTCGCCCTTCTTATGACCAATAAGAGCCTCGCCAGCTGGGGACTCGTTAGAGATCTTGTGCTCAAGGGAGTTAGTCTCAGTAGTACCAACAATTACATATTTAGTTGTCTTGCCTTTTGCATCAGCAAGCTCGACGGTTGTGCCGATTGCAACGGTGACGTTGCGCTTGCTGCCGCCCTCGACAACCTTTGCGACAGAGAGAATCTGGCGAATCTCGTTGATGCGGGACTCGTTGTGAGACTGCTCTTCTTTTGCAGCGTCATACTCGGAGTTCTCAGAAAGGTCACCAAAACCACGAGCCTCTTTGATGCGCTCAACAATCTCGTCGTGTTTCTCGCCCTCACGATAAGCCAGCTCATCGACAAGCTTCTGACGGCCTTCTGGGGTAAGTACAATCTCTTTAGTAGTGTCCATCGTGTTCTTTCTGTTGATGGGTCAAGTAGGTCTATACGTGTGAGATGGGGTTACTCAGCCTTTTTGGACTCTTCGTCCTCAACGAGCTCAGCCTCTGGCTCCTTGGCTTCTTCCTTGGTCTCAGACTCCATGCCCTCACGAACGCTCTTGACGGTCTCGCCGACAGCCTTGCCGAGCTTTGGAAGGTTCTTAGGTCCAAAGAGAACCATGACGATAACAACAATAATCAGAAGCTCAGGAATACCAAGTCCTAAAATCATATAAACCCCCAGAAAATCTTTTCCTGTAAAAGCGTTCAGAAAAAACGCCGTATCGGCTAGTATAACCGAGGGAAACCTTACTAACAAGGAATTAACATGGTCTTACATGATTTTTGGACATTTTTTATCTGGTCGACCGTAGCGGGGCTTGCCATTATTGGCATTTACCAGCTATTTCTGTTAATTCTGCGCGCTCGAGGCGTTTTTGTGACGCGTACAAAATTTGGCCTCACGATGATTTTTGACTCCGAGGACGCCGACGGTACGCCCATTAGGCTGCTCAACGTTAATGGCACCTTCCAGTCCGTGAGCTACATTGCGCCTGAGCTGCGCTTTGAGCTCTGCGTCCACTATCACCGCATGATGGCGAAGGTTATCCAGCAGGTATCTGCTCGGGGTCACGTTGTAGTCATGGGCGGCGGAGGTTTCTCGCTGCCAAAACACCTGGCTACGCACATGACCGGCGGCGTAATTGACGCGATTGAGATTGATCCAAAGATAGTCTCGCTTGCGCGCGAGCATTTCTTTCTGGACGAGGCTCTAGCTGCGGCTTCAAGTGAGCTACGTATTGTCGAGAACGACGCCTGGAAGGTTCTGCAGGATGCAGATGCTAGCAGCATTGACGTGCTGGTAAACGAAGTGTTTGCTGGTCGAAAATCACTTGGGCCTCTGGGAACAGCGACTGGCGCGCAAGTGGTTAAAGAAAAACTTGCAGCTGGCGGGGTGTATCTGGCCGATGTTCGCTGCCCGCTGGAAGGCCACGGGTCTACACTACTCCCCCAGGTGGCAAACGTCTTTGCGCAGGAGTTTGCGCACGTCGCGTATGTGCCCGAGTGGCCTGATACTCCTAAAACCCCAGGTAACAATCTCTTAATTGCAACTGATGCGGATATTACGCTTCCTGAAGGTGCTGTTGTAGTGAAATAACGTCACTTTGAGGGCTGGCCGCTATCCAATTGACCGAGCAACATCCAATCCCTGAGAAAATTGCATATTCCACCTTATTTATGCGGAGTTTTGTATCAAAAATTTGACTCACCAAAATTCAACCCCTATTTTGGGTAAAAAATCCGTTTAGTTGGAAGTCCAATCGCAATCACGGTAATTCCTAACTTGCGTTTGCGCAGGTGACAAAAAGTGTCCATATTTTGCTATTTTTATCCGTAACAAAACCGCAGTTAAATGGCTTGCATAAAAACTAATCGCTACTGCATATTCCAACTAAACGTATTTTTTACCACCTGCATGACAAGCGCTCAGCAAAACCGCAGTTGGCATTTATCTGACTTACATTTCTCCGTTAAAACGATTCTTACAAAGGGATTTGAAAACATCACTTTGGGATTTGAAAACATCACCTTGTCAGTTTAACCAAATTTATATATGCACAGGTGAACATATATGTTTAGTAAGAAAATCTTTTCAAAAAAAGAAGGAGATTTCTTCTAATTCTCGTAAATACGTAACAGAATATGGGTATTGTTATCGCAGATAGAAAACATATTCTATCTGTGCCAAGTACGGCGACTATTAAAGCTGATGCACTAAGGAGGCATCATGAAGACGGGTTTTGAACTACTGAATGATCCATTTTTGAACAAGGGAACTGCTTTTACGCAGGAGGAACGCCAGAAATATGGCTTAGTAGGACTTCTACCTCCAAACATTCAGACTATCGAGGAGCAAGCTGAGCAGGCATACGTGCTTTTCCAGCAATATCCTGACCTCGAGACAAAGCGTCACTATCTCATGAGGCTTTTCTCCGAGAACCGCACGCTGTTCTACAACCTGTTCTCCAAGCATGTTGAAGAGTTCATGCCTATTGTCTACGACCCAACTATTGCTCCGGATATTGAGCAGTACTCCCAGCGCTATGTCGATCCGCAGTATGCATGCTTCCTGTCAGTCGATCGTCCTGAAGACCTTGAAACCTCGCTGAAGAACGCAGCCGCAGGTAGAGACATCGACCTGATTGTCGTCACCGACGCAGAAGCAATCCTGGGTATTGGCGACTGGGGCACCAACGGTGTCGAGATTTCCGTCGGTAAACTCATGGTTTACACCGCTGCAGCTGGCGTTGATCCAAACCGCATCATGCCTATTGTTATTGATGCTGGCACCAACCGCCAGGAACTTCTCGATGACCCGCTATACCTGGGCGAACGCCACAAGCGCGTTGATGAAGATCGCTATAACGCATTCATTGACAACTTTGTAACCACCGTCGAGAGGCTCTTCCCTAACCTCTACCTGCACTTCGAGGACTTCGGCCGCTCGCACGCTGCAGCAATCCTGGACCGCTACAAGAACACCTACCCTGTCTTCAACGACGACGTCGAGGGCACTGGTATTGTTACCCTTGCAGGCATCCTCGGCGGCCTCAATATTTCTGGCGAGAAACTCGTCGACCAGGTATATCTCTGCTTTGGCGCAGGAACTGCTGGTTGCGGCATCGCTGATCGTGTGCTTCAGGAATTTGTGGATCAGGGAATGGACCGTGAAGAGGCTCGCAAGCGCTTCTACCTGGTAGATCGTCAGGGCTTGCTCTTCGACGATATGGACAACCTCACTCCACAGCAGAAGCCATTTGCTCGCAAGCGTTCTGAGTTCGCAAACGCAGATGAGCTCACCAACCTAGCGGCCGTTGTAAAGACGGTCCACCCAACAATCATGGTTGGCACCTCTACCGTTCACGGCGCCTTCACCGAGGAGATCATTCGTGAGATGGCAGCTCATTGCGAGCGCCCCATGGTCTTCCCTCTGTCCAACCCAACTAAACTTGCGGAGGCAACCGCCCAAGACCTGCTGACCTGGACCGATGGTCGTGCACTTGTAGCCTGCGGCGTCCCATCCGATGACGTGGAGCTCGGCGGCGTAACCTACCAGATTGGCCAGGCAAACAACGCGCTGATTTACCCAGGCCTTGGACTTGGCGCACTTGCATCAAAGGCTCGCCTACTCACAGACCAGATGATTTCCCTGGCAGCTCACTCGCTTGGTGGAATCGTCGATACCACAAAGCCTGGTGCGGCAATTCTTCCTCCAGTCTCCAAGATTACCGAGTTCTCCGAGCGTATTGCTGTTGGCGTTGCAGGGGAGGCAATTAGGCAGGGTCTGAACCGCGAGCCAATTGCCGATGCAAAAGAGGCAGTTGACGCCCTTAAGTGGTTCCCTGTCTACAAAGAGTTAGAGGCATAGTATGTCTGTCTTTTTGACATCGCTACAAAATGTATTGCCCATCATTTTGATCATTGTGCTGGGTTATGTACTGAGGAAGATTAACTGGCTCAACGAGACATTCGCTGGTCAAGCATCTAAGCTCATCATGAATGTGGCGCTTCCTTCCTCTATTTTTGTAGCGGTACTAAAAAACTTGTCTCTCAATCAGCTGCTCCAGCTTGGTCCCTCGGTGCTTATCGCAGCAATTAGCTTTGCTTTGTCTTATGTCGTAGGGTTTTTGGTTATCAACGTTTTCCGCGTCCAACCAGGTCGCCGAGGCTTGATGCTCAATACCTTTGCAAATGCCAACACCATCTTCATTGGTATGCCACTTAATCTTGCGCTCTTTGGCGAGCATGCCGTACCGTACTTCTTGGTGTACTACATCATGAACACCATTTCTACCTGGGCAATTGGAATCTTCTTCATTTACGGTGATCCAATGCCAACAGAAAATGATGGCGAGAAAAACAACGCAGCTAGGCACAAATTCAATATCAGCAAGTTGTTACCACCACCATTGCTTGGTTTCTTAGTAGCCCTCGTTTTTCTCGTGTTCAACATCCCTGTTCCAGCAGTTGTAAACACTGGTCTTACGTATTTAGGCAACCTAGTAACGCCACTTTCGCTGATTTACATTGGCATTATTTTGCAGGAGACGGGACTCTCGAGCATTCGAATTGACCGTGACACGGCAATTGCGCTTATTGGTAAATTTGTTATTGCCCCGCTTATTATGGTTGGCGTAATCATGGCGTTTACCGGCGTGTTTGGTACACAGAACGTACTTGAAACTAGAACGTTTATCATCCAGGCCGCAGTTCCAGCGCTAACCGTTCTGCCAATTCTGGCAAACGAGGGTAAGGCTGACGTCAAATTTGCAACTAACGTTGTTGCAACTTCAACGGTGCTTTTTGCGATTGTCATCCCGATAGTAATGACTATCATCGGCTAATTTACGTTACCAACCAGCACCCCTACGCACTACAAAGCCTCTTCTCAAAGGCGAGAAGAGGCTTTTTTCTTGTGAGTTTTGCGACAATCATTTTACGGGCCTGCCGAGGTTCCACTGCCCCAGCAGCATCTAGTCCAACAGCACACCTTCGACCGCGGGGGCGGAGCCGTCGAGGACGTTGCACTTTTGGATCTGGTGAACAAACCAAGTGCGGAATGCCTTTTGGTCAACGCCAACGCATACAGTTGCATTGGGTTTCTCGCCAAGGTATCCGGCCAGGTCAACGACGGTGCAGCCAGCGGTTAAGCCTCCAGCGCACTCAACGTCCACAAACACGTCTTTGGTCTCGAACATCTGAGGTGCCAGCAGGTAGGCCACGGCCGTTGGGTCGTACATGCTGAAGCCCTCCTCCTGGTAGTGAACGCGGTAGTTGAGCAGCAGCTTAACCAGCATGTCGCCACTCTTGCCAGAGTTCTGGATGTTCTCGATGTCCTCAGGCATCACGCGAGCGGCATCGCCCACCTCAAGGCCAACCATGGCCACGTGAACGCCGGATGCAAAGACAATCTTTGCCGCCTCAGGATCAACGCCCACGTTGAACTCGGACATGACGCCAAGATTTCCGCGGGTCAGGGCACCGCCCATCATAACAATGCGGTCGATATGTTCCTTGACCTGTGGATATGCTTTCAGCAGCAGCGCAATATTGGTCAGAGGGCCAAGCGTCACCAGCGTGGTTTTCTCGCCAGCGGATGCGCCTTCCATAATGACGCGACGCTGTGCCTCAAGTGCGGTTTCTTCAAGAAGACAGTCCGGCTGAATGCCGTCGAACTCGTAGCCTCTCATGCCGGACGCACCGTGAACGTCGCTTGCGTCCATAGGCTTTCTGAGCAGCGGCTCGGCAGCACCTCGCGCAACAGGCACGTACTGGTTCCAGAATTTGAGCAGTTTAAGGGCATTGTTGGTGACGTTCTCGATGCCAACATTTCCGCTGACAGTAGTGATTAATTTGATATCCAGCGCCTTTGCGGCCAGGGCAAATCCCAGCGCAATGGCGTCGTCAATGCCGGGATCCGTGTCGATGATGACGCGCGTCTTAGTTGAAAGCGTTGTCATAAGTCTCCTTTGTACGTTTGAGCTGCGTGTACGTTACGTTTGAACTGCGTGTAAGCTGCAAATTATGAAGCAATAATCACTGCAATTTTAACCTAAAACTCAACTACCTGCTGATACGTTGGAATTGATTGCTGAGCGCCAACCTTAGTGGTGGCAAGCGCCGCAGCCTTTGCAGCCACATCAAGTGCCTGCTTGATATCGTGCCCCTCTAGCTGCCCCGATGCCTGGAACGCAGCAAGCGTACCCATAAACGTGTCGCCCGCACAGGTAGTATCCACGGTATCCACGCGGTAACATTCCTGCTGGTACACGCCGTGCGAGTCGGCAGCAATGGAACCTTTGGAACCCAGCGTCAACACCGCAGTTGCTACGCCGCTTGCAAGCACCTTCTGCACTGCAGCCTCGGGATCTGCCAGCGGGCTGATCTTGCCCTCGCCAAACAAGTCTGCAAACTCAATCTCGTTCAGGCAAAGCACGTCCACGCTGGCGAGAAGACCGGTGGTCATGGTAGCCGATGGCGATGGGTTCACCATCGTATAGAGTCCCAGCTCATGTGCATATCTGATAAGCTCAAACGTGGTCGACAACTCGCACTCAAACTGCGTCAAGAACACGTCACCCGGATCTGCAATGCGATTGAGCACCGCTTTCACGTCGTCGGTTGTGCGTGCGTGATTTGCACCGTGGTCCAAAATGATACGGTTATCGCCGCCAACGCGCACGATTACAGCAACACCAGTGGAGACTCCAGACAGCTCATCTACCTGCTCTGCATTGACTCCGTAGCCAATAAGAGACTGCTTGAGATCTTGTCCAAACGAGTCAGCGCCAACCGCGCCAATCATGTGAACGTCCGCACCCATTCGAGCTGCAGCAACAGCCTGATTAGCACCCTTTCCACCTGGGCTAGTAACAAGGTTTTTGCCACCAATAGTCTCGCCTTGCTGAGGCATCTTATCTGCCTCGATGGATATATCCATGTTCAGGCTTCCAAATACAATCACTTTGCCCATGTGAAGTCCCTTTCTTGCAAGAGTGCAGCACTCGACGTTGCCGGTCAACAGTTCGGTTCGGCACTCACCGCGATGTGCAACGCTCTTCTCGACGTTGCAGCCCGACGTTCTTCTCGACAGTATGTATTAAATAAATGTCCTGTTTATAGGGTATATAGTAATTACTTGACCAATCTCGTCAACCCAACTACTCTTAGAGTGCTTGAGTGGACGGACGTTCATTTTTTAAGTGACGTTGCTCTTACAAAACACCTAATTTTAAGGAGGTGCTTTATATGCCTGGTCGAAGTAGCGGCTTACGTATGACAGCCGACGATGATTCTGTTCATGTGCGTATAGGATATAAAGAAACCTCCCATAAAAAGTTTTAGATTTGATTTCAGCTGAATTGAAACTGCACGAACTCTTATTGGCTTATACATTTACAGATTTACCTGCTCGTTTATAACCTGCTCAATTCTGTAGATATATGAATCTATGACCCGGTTTCAGACCATTTGGTTTCAAATCTCGCACATAACAGAACGCTTTCAGTTTGCGTCATACACCAACCAATTAGTCATTCGTCCCCACTAATCATCGGAGGTGCACATGGCAATCATGAAACGCACAGACCAACCAAAGACAACTCAGTCCACTTCGGGAGAGCTTGGGCAGTCCTTGACCTTTGCCGCAACTCACTCGGTGAAGAGCGTCTGTAGAAAATTCCACACCACTCCGGACGGCCTTGCCCTTGACATTGCGCAGGCAAAATACGACCTCGACGGGCCAAACGTCATTACCAGCGCCGCCGAAGAGCCCTTTATCATCCGCTTGCTCAAGAGCTTTGCAAGCCCTTTCACCTTCATTTTGATTGCCCTCGCTGGCATTTCTTACATCACTAATGTGGCTCTTGCCGCGGATGGCGAGAAGGACCCGTCAACCGTCGTCATCATTACCGCAATGGTGCTCATCTCCGGCATCATTGACTTTGTCCAGAGCTCCAAGGGAGCTTCAGCAGCGGCTGCGCTCTCAAAAATGGTAACCTCCACCACAAGAGTTATCCGCCGTCCTATCGACTTTGATGACACGGGCACTGAGCAGGGCTTAAACCAGAACTCAGACCAAGAGTTCAGCCAAGACCCAGACGCCAGCGCAGATGACCTCGCGGACATCGAGGAAGACACCGCCGACGAGACCGAAGCTCCTGAAGAGCCCAAGATTGCTTCTGCTCTGGGAGAAGAGATCCCCTTTGAACAGGTAGTTGTTGGCGATATCATCCGCCTTGCCTCGGGCGACATGATCCCCGCGGACTGTCGCGTTCTGGACGCCAAGGACCTCTTTGTCAATGAAACCGCACTCACCGGAGAATCAGAGCCTGTCGAGAAAACCGCTGGTGTAGTCCACGCTCGCCGTCGCGCAGATGGCACTCGCTATCCCCTCTCGCTCTCTGAGTGCACAAACCTGCTGTTCGCGGGCACTACGGTTCAGTCAGGAAGCGCAACGGTAGTGGTAGTTGCAACCGGCAACAAATCCTACGTGGGTACCATGTCCGAGCTGCTCCAGCAGCCTGCCGGCGAGACCAGCTTTGACGAGGGCCTCAAGTCCGTCTCCAAGGTGCTTGTCTCGTTTATGCTGATCATGTGCCCCATTGTGTTCTTTGCAAACGGATTCCTCAAGGGTGACTGGTTTGACGCGCTGCTCTTCAGCGTCTCTGTTGCCGTTGGCATTACCCCTCAGATGCTGCCTGTTATTGTGACCACATGCCTTTCTCGCGGTGGAACGCAAATGGCCAAGCAGGACGTTATTGTCAAGAACCCGGCCGCAATCCAAAACCTGGGTGCCATGGACATCCTGTGCACCGACAAAACCGGTACCATCACCGCAGACGAGGTTGTGCTTGAGCGTCACCTCAACATTCTGGGTGAAGAGGATCCTCGCGTGCTCCGTCACGCGTATCTGAACAGTTACTTCCAGACCGGCCTTCGCAACCTCATTGACAACGCAATTATCAAGACTTCCAACGACGAACTGCCCACTAACCTGCTGAGCATTGAGTACGAGAAAATCGACGAGGTCCCGTTTGACTTTGAGCGTCGCCGCATGAGCGTTGTGGTGAGAAACACTAAAACTGACAAGACGCAGATGATCACCAAGGGCGCCGTTGAGGAAGTCCTCAACGCATGCTCCTTTGTTGACCTAGACTCTGAGATTAAGCCACTGACTCCTGCCCAGCGCAAAAGCGTTATGGACCGCGTCTACCAGCTCAATCAGGAGGGTATGCGCGTGGTTGGCGTTGCTCAGAAGAGCGATCCTCGCGGCGTCGGCGAGTTTGGCGTAGACGATGAGCGCGACATGGTGCTTATTGGCTACCTGGCCTTCCTGGATCCGCCGAAAGAGAGCGCTCGCGAGGCAATTGCCAAGCTCAACCAGAGAGGCGTGCAGGTCAAGGTACTCACCGGTGACAACGAGGGCGTCGCTGCTGCCGTCTGCAAGAAGGTTGGCATCCACGTTGACGAGCTCTTACTTGGAAGCGACGTAGAGAATCTCAACGACGAGCAGCTCAAAGAGCGTGTCGAGAAGACCCAGCTCTTTGCAAAGCTTTCCCCTATGCAAAAAGCTCGCGTTGTCTCCGCGCTCAGGTCCAACAACCACGTGGTCGGCTTCATGGGCGACGGCATTAACGACGCTGCCGCCATGCGCTCTTCCGACGTAGGAATCTCCGTCGATACTGCCGTTGACGTGGCAAAAGAGTCCGCAGACATCATCTTGCTACAGAAGGACCTGCTGGTACTTGAGCACGGTGTTGAAGAGGGTCGCAGAACCTACGGCAACACCATCAAATACATCAAAGCAACCGCAAGCTCCAACTTTGGTAACGTGCTGTCCGTTTTGGTGGCCAGCTTCTTCCTGCCGTTTTTGCCTATGAGCGCCCTCCAGTTGCTCCTTTTGGGACTCGCATATACCGTTACCTGCATCGCAATTCCTTGGGACAACGTTGATAATTCGTTCCTTTCAAGCCCTCGCTCTTGGGACGCTCATTCGATTACAAACTTTATGCTTTGGATTGGACCAGTCAGTTCAATCTTTGATGTACTAACCTTTGCGCTTATGTTCTTTGTGGTCTCTCCCGCCCTTGCCGGAGGAACCTGGGCAGAACTTGTCGCAGCTGGAAACACCGCAGCTCAGATGCTCTTTATTCTGTCTTTCCAGACAGGCTGGTTCATCGAATCCATGTGGACCCAGACCTTTGTTCTCCACGCACTTAGAACCAACAAGATTCCATTTGTTCAGAGCATGCCTTCTACCTCGCTGTTTGCTCTTACAACCGCAGGAATCATTGTGGTCAGTGCTCTTCCGTATCTGCCCGTGTTTGCCCAGCCTTTGAGCCTTGTTGCACTGCCTTTGTCATTCTTTGGATGGCTAACTGCACTCATGAGCGGGTATATGGTTCTTATCACCATAATTAAGAGCCTCTACGTCAAGCGATTTGGCTCGCTGCTTTAACCTTGCTCCAGGAAGGACCACGATGGACGTAAAAGAAGCTATGGACCAGCGCATATCTCTGCGCGCATACGACCAAAAGCCTATTGAGCAAGAGAAACTTTCTCAGCTCCAGGAAGCCATTGACGTCGCAAATGCCCAGATGGCAGAGGCAGCGCCTGATCACCCCGCAATCCTTACCATCGAGGGCCCTCACCTTGAGGACGGCACTTCCGTTCACATGAAGAACAGGTCTATTGTCGGCCCCATTTACCACTACGTAGCAGGTTATTGTGAAGACGCAATTGCCCGTGAACTCATCGGCTACTATGGCGAGAAGATCGTACTTCTCGCCACCCAGCTGGGCATTGGTTCATGCTGGATTGCTGAGACCATGGACTGGAAGACCCTGGCTCGCGACGAGTACAACGGCCTTAAGCTGGGCATTATTATTTCTATCGGATACGCTCCGGAGAAGATTCCGCTCAAGCAGGAGGGCATTCGTACCGCAATTCGTCTGCGCACCAAGAAACCTGCGCAGATTATGACGGCAAACGGTACTCCAACTGAGCCGGAGCAGATGCCCGAGTGGTTTAACCGCGGCATTGATGCGGTTTTGGCATGTCCAACCGCCATTAATAAGCTTCCTGTTGTATTTGACCTGACAGATGGCGTGGTAAGCGCGTCCATGCCTAACCAGCGCCACCTTGTCCAAGACTACGACCTGGGCATCTCCAAGCTGCACTTTGAGCTAGCCGCCGACCTCAAGGGCACGTGGGAGCTGGGACAACCCGGTCGTTTTATCGTTTCCGAGTAGCACGCTCTCCGAGTACCCCCAGCTCACCGCAGCACCATCAACAAGAAAGGACCTCACATGGCCTGTTCCGCACAACACGTTGCAAACAAAGTTCTCTCGTCCTACCAGTGGAGACTTGCAACCAAAAAGTACGACCCTACCAAAAACGTCTCTGACGAGGACCTTGACGTAATTCTCGAAGCTGCTCGCCTGGCACCAAGCTCCTACGGTCTGGAGCCCTGGCGCTTCCTAGTTGTTAATCTGCGAGAGGATCAGGCCTCTGAGCAGTCACTTCGCCTTAAAGAGAAACTTTACGAGCCATGCTATGGTGCTCGCGCTTCTCTTAACGGAGCTCACTACCTGGTTATTCTGCTTGCTCGCAAGAACGTCAACGCAGAGTCTGCTTACGTCAAGCACATGATGCACGACATCAAGCAGCTTCCTGCAGACTTTGAACCAACCTATGCGGCTGCTTTCAAAAACTTCCAGGAGAACATGTTTGATCTGGTAGGCAACGAGCGTGCGACCTTTGACTGGGCTTGCAAGCAGACCTACATTGCGCTTTCGAACATGCTCACTATGGCCGCTATGATTGGTGTCGATAGCTGCCCAATCGAGGGCTTTAACCGCGAGGCTGTCGATAAGATTTTGGAAGAAGAGGGTCTTCTCGACGGTGGTCAGTACAACGACTTTGGCGTTTCTTGCATGCTTAGCCTGGGCTATCGTGATATGGATCCTGTCCAGAAGCGTCGTCAGTCTGCTGAGGATGTTATCGTCAAGCTGTAAAGCGTTGTTACACTAACTTTTGAGCTGCCTCCTATTTCCCACACTGAGGAAATAGGAGGCAGTTTGTTTAGCAGGGGATTCTTTGCTGAGAGAGAAAGTCTTTGCTTTGTAAGAGCTTATTGCTCATGCGAAACTCGGTCACACATAGCTTGATCGCACGCCATTTTGTCGCCAACTGGCCTTTTTTGGCGCGAAGTAACTTACTTTGTTCCAAAAATGGCCCATTTCAGTGCAAAGTGGTAAAAAACGCGTTTAGTTGGGGTATGCAGGATTGGTAAACTTCTATGCAATCGTTTTACCAGCGGTTTTAATTGGACGAATTTTTCGTGAACATTCACATTATTTCTGAACTGCTTAAACGTAAATGCCAAAATGACAAAACTAAAAAATTATCCCCAACTAAACGGGTTTTTTACCCAAAACAGCACCCTCTGAATGACATATCAATTTCTTGATTAGTTTTCGTGCATATTGGGATGTCTTTATGCACGCAAGGTGCCTTCGTACGTTTTTTGAGCGCCCTGTAAGCCTCGCTCGCTCAGTACGCCTCGCGCGATCCGTCGCGCCATACACGCCGCTTAACCACGGTGTGTATGGTGCGCTCACATAATCAGCTCAACTAGCAGAAAACCGTTGGCTACCTGCGGATAAACCTAAAGCCTCGACCGGAGTGGATGTACGGCAAGAAAGCGCGATCTTCCTCGCAGATACTACCTGCAACGTTGTCGCGAGCATCAAGCTCCAAAAGACCACGAGCAATCGAAAGCTCGCCTGCATAACGGCCATATGCCTTGCTACTTACCAAGATGGCACCGGTAGCAACAGTTTCCCAGGCAGAAGGCTTTGCGTCGTATACGGGAGCGTCTTTCCACAGCCTGGACTCCTGCGAGCGAATAATATACGAGCTGGAATCAGGTCGATCGGTCTGAAGTCGATTATACAGATACTCAAATTCAGGCTTGAGCTCCGTCTTTAGCTCAATGCAGTTTTGCTCAAGCTGACCAATGCGCTTCCACGTAGCCTCAGTAACATCTGGGTCGCCAATAAGCACCACGTCAGAGTCAGCGTCGTAAAGAGCAAGCATTGCCTGAATAAGCGCATCGCCCGAAAGTCCACGGTGTTCCTCGACAGTTGGCAGCCCCTCATAGAGAGGACCACGGAAAACCTCACCAGGAACAAACGAGAAAATCTGGAATCCAAGCGCCGAAAGGCGTGCGTTAATCTGTGCGACGCGCTCCAGCGAAAGGCCCGTGTAGCTCTTGGGATAGTAATTGTGGCAGGCGGCAAAACGAGTGAAGTCGGCACCAGCTGCTCGCCATGCGGAAATGTCATCCTTGGTGATGGTCGAAGCGTTAAAGACCACATGGAACTTGCGAGAAAGCTCAACGGTCTCTGCCGCATCAAACCCAAAGTCAAGACGCACATACGTAATGCCCAGCTCAGCAAGTTCGTCAAACTTCTGAACGCCAAGTTTGGAAAGAGTAGCAGGAGAAACATCGGCAATGAGGTTGATCTCAGCCTTTTTGCACAGCTCTAAAAGTCGACGAGCCTCAGTGCGATAATCAATCCCCTCTTCTTCGGGAATCTGTAGCGAAGTGAATGCATAGTGGCATCCGGCTGCCTGCGCTTTTGCCACAACCTCAGCATTAGCCTCGTATCCGCTGGCAAAATACAGTGAAATTCCGGTGCGCATAAATCCTCCAAGCAATTGCAAAACGCTTTCTAAAAGACGGGGTTTCTCGCCAGTTGGTCAGCTAGTCAAGATGCCGGGCGAGAAGACCGCCGGGGAGCCAGTCGGGGCCCAGTCGGGTGCCGGGCGAGAAAAAAATCCCTCTTCCTAGGATACCTAAGAAGAGGGATAAGCGTTTCTAGAACGTGTGGTTTTTACTCGCCGAAGACGTCGTTAATACGATCCTCGTCAACGCCGAAGAACCAAGTAAGTGCGAAGCCTGCAGCGTAAGCAAGAAGCATTGCAAGCAGGTAGAAGACCTGGTTACCAGGCTGGACAATCAGCAGACCAAAGAGGCCAGAGACGCCCTGAGAAACGGTACCAAGGTGGAAGAGGTAAGCAATTACGGAGCCAACACCGGAGCCAAGGCATGCGGTGATGAATGGCTTGCCAAGAGGCAGGGTAACTGCGTACATAAGAGGCTCGCCAATGCCGAGCATACCAACTGGGATGGACTCGGTGAGGTACTTCTTGACGCGCTTGTTCTTGGTCTTGAAGAGGATTGCAAGACCAGCACCAACCTGGCCGCCGCCTGCCATCATCAGCAGAGGAAGCAGGTAGTTGATACCCTGAGTTGGGCCCTCTGGGTTGTTAAGCATAACGTGGATTGGGGTAAGTGCCTGGTGAAGACCAACGGAAACCAATGGCAGGAAGGTAGAACCAAGCAGGTAAGCACCAAAGACGCCAAGCTTGTCATAGAAGAACTGGAGGACAAAGAAGATTGCCTGAGTGAGCCATGCGCCTGCAGGCTGGAGAATCAGGACAGAACCAATAACACCGATGATAACGGTGCAAAGTGGAGTCAGGAAGGTGTCAAGAACGCTTGGCATAACCTTGTGCAGGTTCTTCTCCAGGAATGCAAAGAAGATTGCGCAGATGATTGCACCAATCATGCCGCCTGCTGCTGCGTTGAAGAGGTCGGAAGAAGCGACGATAAATGCGCCCTCCTTGAAAGCAACAGTTGGGAGGCTGAATGGAAGGTGAACCAGACGAGTTGCAACGCCGTCAACAGTCTTGGAAGCAAGAAGAGGCATACCAGCGTTAGCAATGGAGAGTGCACCAGCCATAGCACCAAGAACGCGAGAACCGCCAAACTCCTTGGCAGCGTTCTCGCCAGCAAGAACTGGCAGGTAAGCGAAAAGTGCCCAACCCATGGTCCAGATAGCTGCGAACCACCACTCGTTGGCATAAGCCTTACCAGTGGAGAAGTTGATAACATTGATAATACCGTTAATCAGACCTGCAGAAATGATGCCAGGAAGCAGTGGAACAAAGATGTTAGCAATCTTCTTGAGGAAGCGCTGAACAGGCTTGTTCTCATACTTAGCCTTCTGAGCTGCCTTGTTGTCCTTAGCTGCGGAAACAACGTCGTCCTCAGATGCGTCACCAGCAGCAACGCCGGTAAGCTTGGAGAACTCAACAATAACCTTGTTGACAACGCCAGGACCAAGAACAACCTCAAGGTACTCTGCATCCTCGACCAGACCCATAACGCCATCAATAGCCTTGATAGCCTCAGAGTCAACCTTTGCAGGATCTGCGGTCTTAATGCGGAGCCTGGTCATGCAGACCATGTTGCTCTGAACATTTTCTTTGCCACCGACGGCAGCAAGAATCTGTTCTGAAAGCTTGGTGTAATCCATACTTTCCTTCTTTCTCTCGTTGCGATGTTGCAACAAATACTTATCAAGAATACATAAAAAATGAACTTGACGGTATAACAATCCATACCTGTGGTTCATTGTTTCATGTTTTGACCTAATTTGAACTCCCTGTTACTGCAGGTAAATTAAGCGTTTTTCAAAACTTACCGTACGCTTACGCGTCATGCTGATACCACTGACCGATGCAGTTGAAACAAAATGCTCACGCGTGTGTCATTTGTTACAACTGTAATTACTACAGTGCACCTCTAACATGACCATGAGCTGCCTCAAGCTTAGCTTTAGCCTCGTCAACAGGCATCTGAGTAAGCAGCATGACAATAGCAAGCTTTGCATTACCCTCAGCCTGCTCAAGCGCCTGAGCTGCCTCTTCGCGAGTACAACCAGTTGCTGCCATGGTGATGTTCTGCGCACGAACTACCAGCTTCTTATTGGTCTGCTGCACGTCAACCATGAGGTTTTGATACGCCTTGCCCACGCCAACCATAGAACCGGTAGAAATCATGTTCAGAATCATCTTCTGAGCGGTACCAGACTTAAGGCGTGTGGAACCTGTGAGCACCTCAGGTCCACAAGAAGGCTCAATGGCAAGCTCTGCCTCTTTGCCCACCTCAGAGCCCTTATTGCAGGCAATAGCAACGGTCTTGCAGCCCAAAGAACGAGCATAGCGCAGGCCACCAATTACGTAAGGAGTACGGCCACTAGCTGCAATTCCAATAGCAATATCGTTCTTGTTCAGACCAATCTTCTTGAACTCCTCTTCGCACAGCTCAAGAGAGTCCTCTGCGCCCTCAACTGCGCGTACAAAGGCCTTCTCGCCACCGGCGATAAGACCAACAACCACGTCGGGAGAAACGCCAAAGGTAGGTGGGCACTCAACTGCGTCCAAAACGCCCAGGCGACCAGAAGTTCCCGCGCCAAAGTAGACGATTCTGCCGCCAGCCTCAAGCGAGGAAACTGCCCACTCGATTGCCTGTGCAACCTGCGGAAGCACCTCTTTTACGCCAGCTACCACGTTGAGATCTTCCTGGTTCATAACGCTGACCAGCTCAAGCGGGGTCATCTGATCCAGGTCCATGGTGTTGGGGTTTCTTGTCTCGGTGACAAGCTTTGTTAAATCAATCACGTTTTCACCTTCTGTGTTGTGATTTTTACGCAATAACGTCGTTGGCTATACCGGGCAAATCTTGATCAGAAGAAAGCGTATTGACATGCTCGGCTGAATCCAACTTGCCAATATAGTTTGTCGAGAAACGCTTAACGCTCTTCTCGTAATTTCTATTTACATAGGCTGCAAAGAGCGCATCTACTACGTTGAGCTGGGCAATTCTTGAAGACATAGCACCGCTTCTCATAATGTGCTCAGTCTCTGCAACGCCCAAAACGTAGTCGGAGCGGTGAATGAGCTCTGAATCAATGCCACCGCGGGTAATGGCAACCACCTTGGCGCCGTTTGCCTTTGCAATCCAGGCACACTCAATGGCTTCTCGCGTAAGGCCTGAGTAGCTGACCACAATAGCAAGATCTTCTCGCCCCATGTTTTTGGCGTAGAGCATCTGAGAGTGGTAATCGTCGCTCAAGTTGCAGTTAATGTTGAGGCGCATGAGTTTGAGCTGCAGGTCTCTTGCAACCAGAAGCGAAGCTCCCATGCCAAAGAGGCAGATGGAATGAGCTTGCATCATGAGTGAAACAACTGAGTCAACAACCTGAGCGTCAAGCAATTGCCTGGTAAGCTCCAGCGAAGAAATGTTCTTTGCAGTAACTTTTTCGATGATCACATCAGTGGTGTCACCTGCGATAACGCCGCCGACAGCAATATCGTTGCTTTTGTTACTTACTGCCAGCTCGTAAATAAGCGCCTGCTGGAACTCTTTATAGCCACCGCAGCCAAGCTTCTTGCAAAGCCTGACAACCGTTGATGCAGATGTATACGTTTGAGCTGCTAGTTTATGGATTGATTGACCAACTGCCGCTTCTGGATCCGACAGAATATAGTCGACTATATCGCGTTCAGCTGAACTAGCATTCTTGCGATACTCTTCCAGACGTAGACGAACACCTCTCACGCAATCACCTCCGGCCATCCAGTTGACTAAAACGTTTGACTATATTGTTTCACGATGCCATAAAAATTTCATCTGTAAAGTAGGCAGTGCCGTAAACGGTAGTATTGCATGCGCAAGTGTAAGCGCGCTCCATGTGCGTTGCATGCGTGACTACTCATGTTTTCCCAGCGTAGTGTGGGGGCAATTGTCGCAAAAACTGAGCCTTGCTTTGGGTGCGTTACTATCACTTCATAAAAACTTTTACTATCGAGTAGACATTTGACCACGTAAAACCTGATTAAAATATTTCATCTTTGCCTAAAAAATTCAAATTTAGATACCATTGACAGCTTTTTTGATACCACTCGCAGTACGTTAACGTACCCATTATTTCAACTTGAGCAAACTAGCTGCAATTTTGATGGAACGCACGTCATCATAAGCGCAAATTATCTCAGCCAATTGAGATAGCAGGTGTTTCACCTAAGGCAAAACCGAAGGAGACGATATGCGCACCAACGAAGATTTGCACCAGAATCAAAACGCTCACTCTGAGCACTCATCTAACGCAGGTTCCCCTGCTGGACAGACCAGAAGGCAATTTCTCAGCAGAAGTGCTCTTGGTCTAGCCGCTCTTGCAGGCCTTGGCCTTACTGCCTGCCAAACAAAAGGTGGCGCAACTGCTGCTAAAGGAACCGCAAAGAAGGTTGACTCTGTAGACGGAACCTTCCAGTACGAGAAGGTCTTCCCTGTTCTCAACGACAACGAGGCCTTTGACGACTCTCTTGTTACCAACCAGCTCAACAGCTTTGTTTGTTTTGCTGGTCAGGGCACCGTCTATGTAAAGAGCTCCGAGCCTCAGAGCTTTGCGCTCTTTGTAAACGGTCACCAGGTTCCAACCGACAAGCTTGACGGCTCCTCCTGGAACCAGATTGACATCTCTGATGTAACCGTCAACGGCGATAACCGCCTGCAGGTCAGCACCGTTAAAGAGACCCAGGCAACCTTTGAGGTCAAGATTGGCTACCCAACGCTTATTGACGGCACCAAAGATTACGCCGACAACGACAACTTTAAGCTGATTGACCAGATTATCAACGCAGAGATTGCCAACGGCTTCACCTCTGCCCAGCTGGTAGTTACCAGGTACGGCAAGGTTATCAAGAAGACCAACTACGGTAACGTCAATTCTTACAACAAAGACGGCTCTCGCATCAAAGATGGCAAGGCTGTTGACGACAATACCCTCTACGACCTGGCTTCTAACACAAAGATGTATGCCACTAACCTGGCAATTGAGAAGCTGGTCACCGACGGTCAGCTGGACGTTTCCAAGAAGGTTCAGGAGTACATTCCAGACTTCAAGGACCAGGAGGGCGATAAGATCCTGGGCAAGAACGAGCTTACCGTTCGCGAAATCCTAGAGCACCAGGCTGGATTCCCACCAGATCCTCAGTACCACAACCGCAACTACAACCCAGAGAAGCCTGACGATCCTCAGCCAAACGCAAACCAGAAGCTGTACTCCCAGAATCGCGACGAGATTCTGCAGAAGATTATCGAGACCCCTCTGCAATACGTCCCAGGTACTAAGACTGCCTACTCCGACGTAGACTACATGCTTCTTGGTTTTATCATCGAGAAAATCACCAATAAGCGTCTTGACCAGTACGTTAAGGAAGCTCTCTATGAGCCACTGGGACTCAAGAACGTCACGTTCAACCCACTGGACAATGGCTTCAAGGCTGACGGAATCGCAGCTACCGAGCTTAACGGCAACACTCGCGATGGCCTGATTACCTTTGACAACATGCGTACCGACACCATTCAGGGCACGGTCCATGACGAGAAGGCCTATTACGCCATGGGTGGTATCTCTGGTCACGCTGGTCTATTTGCCAACGCTTCCGACCTGGCTGTACTTGTCCAGACCGTTATGAACCGTGGTGGTTACGGCAACACCATGCTCTTCAGCGAGGACGTTCACGACCAGTTCATCAAGCCAAAGGACACCAGCGTCACCTACGGCCTGGGCTGGAGGCGTAAGGGTCACATTGGCTACCAGTGGGCCTTCTCGCCAATTGCAAACGCTGCAACCGTTGGCCACACCGGCTGGACCGGCACACTTACCGTCATCGACGTCTACAACAACACCAGCTTGGTGCTGCTCACTAACACCAAGAACTCGCCTGTCATTGACAACAAGGTCAACCCTAACGACTTTGTGGGCAACCACTTCCTGACCGGCGGCTACGGAGTTGTTTCTACGCTGGCATTTGATGGCCTTGACGACGCAAACGCCGAGGGCAACAACGCCAAGCTCATGGACATGGTTATTGCCAAGTACAAGCTCATTCAGGCCGAGGCAGATTATCAGACTGACCCCGATAAGGCTTCCCTGAAGGCATTGCTTGAAGTCTGTGACCAGAGAAAAGATTCCAAGGTTATCAAAGACTTCCAGGCAAGCGACTTGTACAAGACTATCTCGCAGTTTGTTGGTAAGTAAAGCTCGTGTAAACAACCCGTGTGGCGGGAATAAGCACAGTACACGAACAAGGTACGATACACATCTTGTCTAGCAACGGCCCTCTCCTCCGTCTAGACACACCAAAGCCCGGATGCTATTGCGCGGCATCCGGGCTCTTTTTGTGCGTGCGCGCACGCTGGGCTTTCGAGTGTGTGGGTTTCTCGCCAGCTACACGGCAGGCGGGCGCGCCGCGAGCCTGAAAAGTGCAAAGAATCTGTATTTGAGCCACCGATTCTTTGTCAAAATCAGGCAAATCCACAGTTTCTTTAACGTTTTCAGGCAGAATTTACAGATTCTTTGCAGAAATCAGGCACGCTTTGCGGTCACGAGCTTGCAGGTGCGTTCGCCGGGCACGCAACTTACAGTGCGGCGAGAAAATCATCTGCTTGCTGGGCAATTGCCTCGTAAACCTCGGGTTCTGGCTCCCAAGTTCCCTCAGTCCAAGCGGTAACAGGAAGCGAGAAGCCATTGAACGGCTCAACTGGCTTAGTGCGCAGGGCCAGGAACTGCTGCTTTACCACGGCGAGCGATCCTGCAGTCTTGTTTCGGCCGCCAACGCCACTTGCAGTGACAACCTTGCCAGCAATGGCGGTCTCGGACTTCTTCTCGTAATCGGAAGTGAGCGGACGGCTCAGCCAGTCCAAGATGTTCTTAACGGTGCCGGGAATGCTGTAGTTGTACTCCGGAGTAAAGAGCCATACGCCATCGGCAGCCATAACCGCGTCCCTGACTTTTTGGACACCTTCAGGAGCTGGGAATTCTTCGTCCTGGTTAAGCAGAGGAACGTTCAGAACGTCAACGACCTCAATCTCCGCCTTGCCTTCGAGTGCCTTTGCTGCAACCTGACTCAGCGTCTTATTGAACGAATTCTTTCGGCCAGAACCGATGATAAATACAATTTTCTTCATAAGCAGACCTCTCCGCGAATGCTGTGTAAATAAAAATCATGCACGAGCAAATCTGCCCGTACATGATTTGTGTACCCAAACGTTAGCTCTGTAGTCGTATTTAACAGAAGTCCGAGAAATTCACACAGCTCTCAAGCGCTTTTACCACCTGCTCAAGACCAGTGAGGTCTTCCTGGGTGAACCTTGCCACGCTCGGACTATCAATATCCAGCACGCCAACTACCTGGCCATCCTTGAAGATAGGAACAACCACCTCGGAGTTGGATGCAGAGTCGCATGCAATATGTCCCGGGAACTGATGCACGTCCTCTATCAGCTGACTTGTCTTTGTTGCCGCGGCGGTACCGCACACTCCCCGTCCAAACGGAATGCGCACGCAGGCCCCTTTGCCCTGGACCGGTCCCAGGCGCAGCTCGGGAGTGC
>JABZHN010000029.1:0-6650 GCA_015258835.1 Atopobium sp. | reverse complement strand
ATACCAGACTTTCTACCTGCGATGATTGTAATGGCACTGGTCTTGGTGAGGGCGGAAAAATTGAAGACTGTCCACGCTGTCACGGTATGGGCACGGTGGTTCAGGTTCAAAATACTGTCTTTGGCCAAATGCAGTCTCAGACAGTTTGTCCAGAGTGCCAAGGAACAGGCAAGAAGGTCGAGCATGCCTGCGAGACCTGTGGAGGTCAGGGAAGAACTCCTGATCACGAGCGTGTTTCTGTAGAAATTCCTGCAGGCGTTCATTCTGGTCAGTCAATTTCAATTACCGGCAAGGGCGAGGCTGGTGTCAGGGGTGATACCTCTGGTGACCTCATCGTAACTATTGAGGTTTCCCAGCATAAAGACTTTGAGCGCAGGGGAGACGATCTCTTTACTTCGGTCAGCGTTGATTCTCTTGAGGCAATTGTTGGTACTACCGTTACCATTGACGGCATTATCAAAGATGAAACTATTGAGATTGCTATTCCAGCCGGATGTAAGTATGGTCAGCAGCTAAGTGTAGCTGGTAAAGGTATGCCTCGTTTACATACCAAGGCTCGCGGCAACCTTTACGTTCTGGTTCACATTGAGACTTCAACTGGATTGACTAAAGATCAGTTAGAGACGCTTACTTCCCTTATTGATGAGCGCAAACAAAGTGGCGCTCAAGAAACTCAAGATGAGCAGCATGATCAGCATTCTGCAGCAGAAGATTCCTCTAATCATAAAGACAAGAAAGCCAAAAAGGCTTCCAAGAAGAGGCGCTAATGGCTCATGGAATTGCGCTCATAAATCTTGGATGTAGAGTTAATCGCGTAGAGCTTGATTTAATGGCAGACTCTCTGCTCCGCATGGGATGTCGCATTGTTGAAGAGGATGAGGCTCAAGCTATTGTCATCAACACGTGCGCTGTCACTGCAGAAGCTGAGGCTAAGACGAGAAAAGCCGTGCGTAAAGCAGCGCTTATGCCAGGAGCTCCTCTGGTAGTTGCAACGGGTTGTGTTGCAAGTCTTTTTGCTGACGAACTTGCCTCTCTTGCTCCTAACGTTGTGGTAGAAGCCGAGAAAGACAAAGTTGCAGATAGAGTTCTTGAAGAGCTAGGCTTTGCTCCAGAATCTGTAAGTGATGACGGTCTTGTCATCTCCAAGCCAACTCCAACAGGTCGCACGCGCCCTGGTATCAAGATTCAAGATGGTTGCGACAATCGCTGCACCTTCTGCATTGTCTGGAAGGCGCGCGGTGCGGGAAAATCCCTTGATCCTCGTGAGGTTGTTTCGCAGGTAAAAGATGCTATGAGCAGGGGAGCTCAAGAGGTTGTCCTTACGGGAATTAATCTTGGCAGCTATAAAGCTCAACTTGAGGATGAGGGCGAGAAAACCCTTAGACTTCCAGATCTTCTCGAGTATGTTCTTGAAAAAACCGAGGTAGGTCGCCTCAGGCTTTCTTCTCTTGAGCCACCTGATGTAAATGCTCGTTTGGTGGAGGTAATTGCTGCCTCCAACGGAAGAATTGCACCTTTCTTGCATATCTGCCTTCAGTCCGGATGTGACGCTACGCTTGCTCGTATGGGCAGGGTGTATAGGACAGAGCTTTATCGCAATGCTGTTGAGGAAGCACGTTCGGTACTGCCAACCATTGCTTTGGGAACTGACCTTATCGTTGGTTTTCCTGGAGAAACTGATAAAGAATTTGATGAGTCGTATGAGTTTTGTCGTCAGATGGGCTTTTCAAAGATGCATGTATTTAGGTATTCCAAGCGACCTGGAACGCCCGCGGCTACTGCTCCAAATCAGGTAGATCCAAAAGTGATGGCTGAGCGCGCAAAGAAAATGCGTGATCTGGGTAATGCTATGCGCTTTGATGCTGCTAAGAAGCTAGTTGGTACCTGCGATAATGTGGTGGTACAGTATCCTGGTAGGGGAATTTCTGGCGGTCTTTTTGATGTCCAGGTTGATCCTACTATTGAACTTGATGAACTTATCGCTATGCGCTTTGATGAAGTTTTACCTAATGGAACGCTAAAAGCTACTCGTTTATAAATTGGGGGAACATGGAGCCAACACAGATTCGCTTAACTATTCCTGATTCAGTGGATCCTTTATATCTGACAGGTCCAGCTGATAGTTTGCTCAGAGAAATTGAAGCGTCATGTGCGGCTCTTATTTCAGTCAGAGGCAAAGCAATCTTTTTGTCGGGAACTTCTCAAGAAATTGAGCAGTTAACGCTTATTTTTTCTCACCTAATTCAAATGGTCGAGTCTGGATCTAGGCCAACGCTTGAAGACGTAAAGTTGCTGCTTGATAGTACAAAAAGAAACGCCAGCTTAGAGCAAACGGGAACACGCACCCTGTTTGTAACTCATAAAGGCAAAGCAATTCAGCCTAAAACACAAGGTCAAATAGCGTATACCAAGGCAATTGCAAACAATTCTATAACCTTTGGTATTGGTCCCGCGGGTACCGGCAAAACCTATTTGGCAGTTGCCATGGCGCTTGCAGCTTTGACTTCTCAGCAAATCAGCAGAATTGTGCTAGTAAGACCTGTCGTAGAAGCAGGAGAGTCTCTCGGCTTTCTTCCAGGAACACTTCAAGAAAAGCTGGATCCCTACATTAGGCCGCTCTACGACGCTCTCTTTGATATGACCTCAATGGAGTATGCAAATAACCTTATTGAACAGGGAATCGTTGAAATTGCTCCGCTTGCATTTATGCGTGGTCGTACCATGAATGACGCGTTTGTCATTTTGGATGAGGCACAAAATACCACCCCTGAGCAGATGAAAATGTTTCTGACTCGCCTGGGTTTCTCGTCAAAGTTTGTGATAACTGGTGATGCAACACAGCGAGACCTTGTAGGAAGAAGTGGTTTGGATGTTGCTCGACAGGTGTTGGGTAATCTTGAAGACGTTGCTTTTGTTGATTTAGATAGAAATGATATTGTTCGCCACACGTTGGTTGGTAAGATAGTTGATGCATACACTGCGTATGAGAAAAAACAGCTAGGGGAGTAACGTGGTTAACGAGTACGACATTGTGATTGAAGAAGGCGTGGAGTCGCCAATTTCTGTGGAAGAGATTGAAGCCGATTGCAATCTTGTACTCTCTGAAGAGGGCGTGGAGCGCCCCTGTGCCGTCTCCATTTCTGTAGTCAGTGATGCAGAGATTCAGCAGGTAAACCTTGAGTGGCGAGAAAAAAATGCGCCCACTGACGTTATTTCACTTGAGGTAGAGCGCCCTGATGATCCAGATTTGGCTCCCGGTGAGATGTGTGAGCTGGGCGATATTATTCTGGCTCCTCATTTTATTGCTCGCCAGGCAAAAGAATATGGCACTACAGAGGCAGATGAGTTTAGGCTTATGCTTGTTCACGCCATGCTCCACCTGCTTGGATATGATCACATTGAAGACGATGAGGCAGAGGTTATGGAGGCTCGTGAGGACGCTCTTGTTGCTTTGCTTTCAACGGATAGGACTATTGAGCCAGTTGTATTGACTCGCCACCGTGAGGGGATTGACGAGTAATGATTCCGGGATCTAAAGGCAGACATCCAAGCTTTAAGCGCGGCCTTCTTTTTGCACTCCAAGGTGCTCGCCAAGCATTTGCTCAAGAGGCAAACCTGCGTCGTATGGCCGTTGCTGCTGCAGTAACCGTGGTGGCGGGATTGTTTGTTGGTTTAGATGCTGTGAGCTGGGCACTTGTTCTTGCTTGTATTGGTGCGGTTTTAACCACAGAACTTCTCAATACAGCAATAGAAACCGTGGTAGATCTGGTCTCTCCAGAGTTTCACCCCATGGCTGGTAAAGCTAAAGATATTGCGGCAGCTGCATCGTGCTGCATTAGCATTACCGCAGCTCTTATAGGACTTTTGATTTTCTCGCGTGCAATTTTTCATTGGTAAGTTGGAGGATACATGACTACCAATTCAGTTTCTGAAAACACTTCATCTGAGACCACTCCCTTTAGGAGCGGTTTTGTTGCCTTAGTTGGTCGTCCTAGTGTTGGTAAGTCCACGCTGTTAAACGCATGTATGGGTCAGAAGGTGGCCATTGCAAGCCCTGTTGCCCAGACAACGCGTCGTCGTTTTAGGGCAGTGGTAAACGGTGAGAACTCCCAGCTGGTCATTGTAGATACCCCAGGCCTCCACAAGCCCAAAGACGCTCTTGGAAAAGAGCTCAACAAGGCAGCGCTCGGAGAGCTTAATGACGCTGATGTCATTGCTTTTTTGATTGACGCTACTAAGCCTGTTGGTCGTGGAGATGAATGGGTTGCCAATCATGTTGAGCAGGCGCATGCCGCCTTTAAGCTGCTGGTTATTACCAAGGCTGACATTGCAACTCCAGAGCAAGTAACAGAGCAGCTTGAGGCCGCACAGGCTCTTGCACACTTTGATGACGTGCTTGTTGTTTCTGCTCCAGAAGACTTCAATATTCAGGCATTTATCTCGCTTGTTTCAGAGCATCTTCCTGAGGGTCCCATGTGGTTCCCAGAGGACATGGAGACTGACGCATTGCCAGAAGACCTGGTAGCAGAGTTTGTCCGCGAGAAGCTTTTGCTGAACCTTCGTCAGGAAGTTCCCCATTCTGTTGCCGTTGTTTGTGATTCCTATGAGGTAGCAACAGATGGTCACCTCTCTATTTCTGCCACTATTTTGGTTGAGCGAGAAGGACAAAAGGGCATCGTAGTTGGCCAGGGCGGCTCCATGATTAAGCGCGTTGGCGTTGAGGCTAGAAAAGACCTGGAGAAATTGTTTGGTCGCAAGGTTTACCTTGACCTGCAGGTGCGCGTTCAACCTCTCTGGAGACGTGATGCCAACGAGATTAAGCGCCTGGGTTACTCAACTGAGGACTAGTTGTGCCTGGTAGAAAGAGCGCGCGTCTTAAAGCAATTGTGCTTGATAGAACAAAACTCGCTGAGCAAGACCTTATCTTAACCATGCTCTCCGATTCGGGAGAAGAGCGTAGAGCTGTCGCCAAGGGTGCGAGAAAGCCAGGCGGCCGCTTTGCTGCTCGCGTTGAACTCTTCTGCGAGCTAGACGTATTGCTGGCAGAGGGTCGCTCGCTTGACATCTTGTCCGAGGCAACCTTGCTTGAGCCGCACGCATCACTTCGCGGAGATCTTTCTAAGGTAGCAGCTGCGTCAGCTATCTGTGAAGTTGCACGTCTTTCGTGTATCGACGGCGTCGAAGACGCGTTTCTCTATCCACTGCTCTCTCGCGCTCTCAGCGCCTGCGAAGAAGTAGCTGACGAGAAACACTTAGATCTTGTTGTTGCTGCTTACGTATTTAAGGTTTTGGCACATGAAGGCTGGCGCCCTGAGTTGGAATCGTGCATTGCCTGTGGAGATGAAGCTCTGACGTACTTCTCGCCAGCTGCTGGTGGCGCATTGTGTGGAAGTTGTGCGCATGAGATTGAGGGAGCCATTGAGGTAACTCCGCTTGAGCTCTCGTGGTTGTCGTCGCTTCTAAAACTTACCTTTGACCAGCTTGTTGTTGCCGATATTGCTCCAGAAACTGCGCTCTTTTTGCTCACAAGCGCGCATATTTGGGCGGCTACGCACCTTGAAGTGCGGCTTAAAGCATTTGAATTTCTGCTGAGTATCTAGTTGAAGTGGATTTTTGCTAGCAAAGTTCACCAGTAACTGGTATCCTCTTTTAGGTTATTTCCTTGTTCTTAGGGGCTAGTCACTGCCGGCTACCTTCTCAGTACAAGGAGTATTCAACGCGAAAGGCGGTTTATTATGGCAGTAACTAAGGATCGTAAGGCTGAGCTCATCAAGCAGTACGGCAAGGACGAGAAGGACTCCGGTTCCGCACAGGTTCAGGTTGCTCTTCTTACTGAGCGTATTCGTCAGCTCACCGACCACATGAAGTCCCACCAGAAGGACTTCCACACTCGTCGTGGTCTTCTGATGCTCGTTGGTAAGCGTCGTCGTCTTCTTTCTTACATCAAGTCGAACGACATTGAAGAGTACCGTACTCTTATTGCTTCCCTGGGTATCCGCGACAACATCCAGTAAGTTGGCTTTTTAGGGCGCCGTCTGGCGCCCTTTATGTTTGAGGCCCGTTTGCAATGGGGCAAACGGAGATAGAAGAGGAAAGAAATGACTAAAGTAACTCACGAATTTGACCTCTATGGTAAGCACTACACCCTTGAGGCTGGTGAGCTCGCAAAGCAGGCAACAGGTGCCTGTATCGTTAAGTGCGGCGATTCCACCGTACTTCTCACTGCAGTGGTTTCCAAGGAGCGTAAAGATTACGACTTCTTCCCACTGACTGTTGATTTTATTGAGAAAATGTACGCAGTTGGTCGTGTTCCTGGTGGCTACCTCAAGCGTGAGGCTCGTCCATCCGAGAAGGCAACCCTTACTGCTCGTATGATTGACCGTCCTCTGCGTCCTTCCTTCCCAGAAGGTTTCCGCAACGAGGTTCAGATTGTTGCAACTTCTCTTGTTGCCGATCAGGTAAACGCTGTTGATACCATCTCTGTCATGGGCGCATCTGCTGCCCTGGCTGTTGGTGGCGTTCCTTTTGAGGGACCACTTGCATGCGTCCGTATTGGCCGCAACGCTGATACCGGCGAGTTCCTGGTTAACCCAACCTATGAAGAGCGTGATCACTCTGACCTTGATCTTGAGCTTGGCGGTTCTTCCACC
>JABZHN010000028.1:0-8015 GCA_015258835.1 Atopobium sp. | reverse complement strand
ACCGTAAGCTCCGGCGCGTCATCGACAACAACTGTGTCATACAGCGCAACGGGAACCATGAGTGAATCTACTTTATGGTATCCTCGCTGGTCTTTCTGAGTGTGAATGCCCAGGTGAAGGTTGACCTTGCAAGGAATCTGAATGATTTGGCGTCCAAAATTGGACAACGAGGCAGCCATGAGAGTAAGCCTAGCCGAAGTAATGCGTGCGCTTCTAAACTACTCTTCAAACTCAAAATCAAACAAACGCTCGCCGGTCTCGTAGTCAAAAAGCTCAACGGTGCCGGTCAGAACGTCAACGTACTGGTAGGACTGGCGGGCAGTGCGACCGCGGCGCTCGCCAACCTCAACGATGAAAAGAGATGGATGGGCCATAACCAGGGTACCTGTGCGCTCAACAATACGAGAACGGCCCATGTTGGCCTTGACCTTAAGCTTCTGGCCTTGAAGTGCCCTGAGCTTCTCGTGAATCTCGTCTACACGATTAACTGGTGGAATCTCGTTTTCCATCAATCCTCCAAGTCAATCAGTACGTTTGCGATGCGACACATTGTGGAGTGTCGGAGATATGTACCGGTCGACAAACAATAGTCAGAATTTCCGAAACTCCACTATACGTTGTAAAAAATGAAATCTCAAGGTTTTACGACAAATGTCACGGGAACAACATCAGTCGATCGGTCAGGTTTGCGTCAAGATCGCGAGAAGATCGTGTCAGGTTCACAGCAGATTTGCGTCAGGTTGGCATCGGACTTGCAACGACAGCGCGTCAGAACCCCAACAAATTTATGACAAATAGGGGTCCTCTGATAAAATTAGTAACTAACTTCAAAACACAAGGAGGCCCAATGACTGAGACTCTGGGATATGCCATCAGTAAGACCTGGTATATCGTGCTTATTTTTGTTGCTCTTGCTATCGGAATCGCATTCCTTTCCAAAAAGAAATCATCTAAAGCTCTTGTTGCGTTGTCCGCACTTTGCCTGGTATTTGGCGTGGGGTCATTTGCATTTGGTGGATTGACCGTTTCTGAGGCACAGTCCAAAGGCGCCTCATCGGACCAGCTAAACTCCATGAACCTCATCGAGCTTGTTCAGGCTAATCAGGCCGCACCAGCTCAAACGACTGTCAACGACGTCAGCGAGCTCTATAACAAGATTGTTTACGTCTACCAGTATGGCTCGCCTATTGCGCAGTCGCTCGCAAGCGACAATCCCTTTGTTCACCATGATCTACCTTGGGTAGCAGCGACTCTTCCAGAGCTGAAGAAGGAGTTTGACAGAAACGAAGTAGTCTATGTGTCAACAAACAGTCAGATTTTCAAACAACTGCACATCGAGAACTCCGTCGAGCCTTTTATATTTTTAGTCACTTCGGTCAATCCAGCTGGAAGAATTTTCCCACTTACAACTGGCGATATGTCTCGTACTGGCAAAAAAGATGGCGATAAAATCACGATTGGTGACAATCTTGAGTTTACACTTCGCACAGTTCATACCGATCAGGGTGACTATGTACTTGGCCTTAACTACCAGGTCCTTTTGGCTATCAGCAGTTACTTCAAGGACTATTAATATTTTTCGGAGTTCCAATAAATGCGCGATTGTAGAGCGTCACTAAACACGCAGGTACAACGCTTACGCACGATAAACTGCTACAAAAAAACTCCCATTCATGTGGATGGGAGTTTTGTTTTCTCGACAGGTGCTTTTTTAGAAGCTTTGGGTCAACCAGACTTTACTCAGCTGGGCAGAGCGAGAGGGCGGCCTCGTCAGCAATAACGGTGCAGTTAGTATGAAGCTGCAGGATAGAGGCTGGGCACTGAGGCGAAACGTTGCCGTAGCACATGTCGTAAACAGCCTTAGCCTTGTCCTCGCCGCTAGCCACAATCAGAATGCTGCGCGCGAACATGATGGTCTGCGTGCCCATGGTGTAAGCCTGACGAGGGACGTCCTCCATGCGCTCAAACAAGCGGCTGTTTGCCTGAATGGTGCTCTCGGTGAGGTCAACGCAGTGCGTACCCTTGGAAAAATGGTCGTCAGGCTCGTTGAAGCCAATGTGACCGTTGTGACCAATACCAAGAAGCTGCAGGTCAGGATAGCCAGCCTTAGCAACAAGCCTATCGTACTCGGCGCAAGCTGCCTCGACGTCAGGATTAGAGCCGTCGGGCACATGAGTGTTCTCAAGATCAATATTTACCAGGTCAAAGAGGTTTTTGCGCATGAAATAGTGATAGCTCTGAGGATCGTCGTGAGAAAGACCGCGGTACTCGTCAAGGTTATACGTAGAAACCTGCGAAAAGTCCAGGTCTCCCCTCGTGCACCAATCAGCGAGCTGAGCATAGGTGCCAATTGGCGTTGAGCCAGTTGCCAGGCCAAGAACACAATTTGGCTTCAAAATGATTTGTGCAGAAATAACATTTGCAGCTTTTCTGCTCATGTCCTCGTAATCGCGGGTGCGAACAATCCTCATGTCTACCTCCAAGACAGAAGTCACAGTTACATTTAGTTTAACATTTGAAGCAAGCAAAAAAGTAACCGGTCGGCGAGAAGAACAAATATCTCGCTGACCGGTTTTGACCTGTTATATGGCGTGTTTTTGTCGCTATTTTGTCGCTATTCTGTTGCGATTCTGACGTGTTTCTGACGTGAAGCTGACGCAAATCTGACGCGGCGGTAGTTTTCTGTCTAGAATCTGTCGCGAATCTGACGTAGAGCTGACGCGATGGCAGTTATCTGTCCAGAATCTGACATGGGCCTGACGCGAATCTAACGCGAAGCCTACGCCGTCTATCCCTGAATCTGCTTGGAAAGGTTTTGCAGAGCGTGGAAACGGTGAGAGATAGCGTTCTTCTCGTCAGGCTCAAGCTCTGCCATGGTCTTACCTGGAGCATCCTCTGGCCAGAAGAGTGGGTCGTAACCAAAGCCGTTGTGACCCTTTGGCTCGTGACCGATAACTCCCTCGCAATCGCCCTCTCCTACCAGCACAGATCCGTCTCTATAAATCAAAGCAACGGTAGAATGGAAGCGAGCAGTACGCTCCTCATCTGCAACATTGGCAAGCTCAGCCAAGAGCTTCTGATTGTTTGCAGCATCATTGCCATGCTCACCAGCATAACGAGCAGAATAGATTCCAGGAGCTCCGTCCAGAGCGTCAACGCAAATGCCGGAGTCGTCTGCAATAGCTGCTACACAATCTACCTCGTCAAGTGCAGCCATTGCCTTGATCAAAGCGTTATCGCGGAACGTCTGCCCGTTCTCCTCTGGATCAGGGAAATCGCCCAGCTGACCAAGCGCTACAAAGCTCATACCAGGCATTACCTTGGAAAGAATTGCTTCAATCTCAACAAGTTTGTGAGCATTACCCGTTGCGACTACCACGGTTGTATTTGGATCAAAGGTCACAGCGTTAGAACCCTGATTTTCACTGTTTTGGCTCATGGTTACTCCCTAAATCCAGTCACTTGATTCTGCAGGTCAACAAGGTGAGCAATGCCAGCCTGACCAAGGTCGAGCAGCTGATTGAGTTGCTCGCGATCAAATGGGCCACCCTCGCCTGTTCCTTGTACTTCAATTATCTGTCCAATTTCTGTTCCCACAAGGTTCATATCAATGTCCGCATGAGAATCCTCGGGATAGTCAAGGTCCAGCAGCGGCTGACCGTTTACGTAACCCATAGAAATCGCAGCTACCTGACCTGTAAGAGGAAGTCTGGGCAAGAGGTCCTTCTCGACAAGTGAATAGAGTGCGTCGTGAAGCGCCACCCAAGCGCCCGTAATGCTGGCAGTTCTAGTGCCGCCGTCTGCCTGAAGGACGTCGCAGTCCAGCGTGATGGTGTACTCGCCCAGGCGGTTGAGGTCAACAACGGAGCGCAACGAGCGGCCGATTAGGCGCTCAATCTCCATGGAGCGACCCTTGCGGTTGGCGCGCTCTCGCTTGGTGCGGCGGTTAGTCGACGCAGGTAGCATGGCATATTCGGCCGTGACCCAACCCGCGCGAGAACTGCGTCGCCAGGCGGGAACGCCCTCTTCGACGGTAGCGGTGCACAGGACACGCGTGTCGCCAAACGTGACCAGGCACGATCCGTCGGCGTTCTTCATAACGTTGCGCTCGAGGGTGACGGGGCGCATCTGGTCCCACGCGCGATCAAACGAGCGCGCGGGCTCCGTGGCGGTTCCGGTCTGCGCGGCGGCTCCGGGCTCCGTAGCTGCGTCGGTCTGAGCGGTGGCTCCAGCCTGCGCGGGCTTCTCGCCAGAGGACGTGCCTTCTACCTGGTTATCCATTGCACTCCTAAGAAAAAACGCGACACCCGAGGGCGCCGCGTGAGGTTCCATGGTGGGCGATGAGAGATTTGAACTCCCGGCCTTGTGCGTGTAAAGCACCTGCGCTAGCCGCTGCGCCAATCGCCCGTGACTGTAGAAGTTTATCACAGCTTCCACAATTCTTCGGCGGCAATTATGAATTCTGCGTCTTCATTGCACGACCTTTGCACAAATCTTACGCCAGCTCTTCCAGAATGCGACGCATTTCTTTCTGAACGCCCTGCTCGGTATGAGGAGCAATGACCTTGGAGGCAATCGTCTTGAGCGCGTAGCGAGCGTTGTCCATAACGTACGCAGTACCCGCATAACGCAGCATAGCGTAATCGTTCATAGAATCGCCAAACACGGCAATCTCGTCGCGAGAAATGCCATAGTACCTGCGAATCTGCTCAAGTCCTGTAGCCTTGTTCACACCACGAGGCACTACGTCAATCCAGGTCTCTCCAGAAGGCATGAACGAAAGTCTATCGCCCATCTCGCGCTCAAGAATCATAGCCATATCCATGGAGCGAGCCCTTGAATCGCAGCAAATAGCAGCCTTGATGATACTAACGTCAGGTGAAGGTGGATCAAACACGCGCTCGGCGTTTGGCAGGTCTTTGTCCAGCTCACGCACAAACGAACTCTGATCGTCCAGCAGATACGTATGCGTGCGGTCATAAACAACCAGGTGAATGCAGTCAAACTCAGACGTCAACTCAAACAGCTTACGAATAGAAGCTGACGAGAAAACCTCGCGGTCGATGACCTCGTTCTCTACATAAACCTGCGTGCCAAGAGAGGCCACGTAGTCAATCTTGTCTGCAACCGGCTCAAACAACCAGCGCAGTGTATCGTAACGACGACCGGAACTTGCCACAAAGTGAACGCCATGCTTGTACAGCTCTTCGATGAGCTCGAATGTCTCTGGCGGAACCTCGGAGTTCTGGTCCAGCAGCGTACCATCCATATCCGATGCAATGAGTCTAATCATGCTAGTTCTCCATCATAAAACGGGGAGTCTCCCCTGCTTTTGTTGCGCGTACCAGCTCTAGCAGGGCGTGCGCAACACCGTCATCTGCAGATGCGCCTACGTGATGCTTTGCTACCTGCTTGACCTCTGGAATTGCGTTTGCCACCGCCACCGAGTGCGGAACTTTACTTAAAATCTCAACGTCATTCTCGCCGTCTCCAAAAACAAGCACCTCTTCTGGAGAAATGCCTGTTCTTTCCAGGAGCGTTTCAAAGCCCGTCAGCTTGGACACACCCTTGGGCAGTACGTCAAACCACTGGGGAACCACCGACATGGTATACACGTCTGGGCAGGCTGCGGCCACTTTTTGACGACAGCGCTCCATGTCTTCCTCCGTGCCTGGACACGCAATTGTTGCGGCGACAAAATCGACGTCGTCTGGAACTTGATCAACAATGCCCGAGACAAACACCAGCTTACGCTCGTAGTCGGCAAGAATATCTTTGTCCAGCGGGCCGACAACATAGGCCGGGTTAAAAAGGTTAGTCTTCTCTGGATAGCAGACCAAGAACATGTTCTTCTCGTCAGCAAGAGCATCTGCGACACCCTGCAACGTTTTATGGTCAAAGATGGAGAGCGAGATAGTCTTGCCTTTGTACAGCACGCGCTTGCCTGTAGACATGACTCCTGTCTGCATACATGCCTCATCGAGGCTGAAAAGACGCATCAGCTCAACGTAATCTCGGCCGGTACAAGGGCCAAAGGCGATATCTGTTTCTTCAAGGAGCGTATGGATTGCCTTGCGTGTAAAGTCCGACACGCGTCTGTTCCCAAAGGGTACCAGCGTATTGTCCATATCAGATAAAACAAGCTTAATCACAAACGTCCCCCGTTACTGCATGCTGCGTAGCTGGGCAAACGCGACGCGCGTCGCAACCCAAGCGGACGCAGCCCTACGCCAAAGCAGCTCCAAGCTGGCACGCTCTACGCTGGCACGCTCTACGCTGACACGAGCTAAGCCGACACGAGCTAAGCCGCAGCATTGTACTTCTATCTAGTTGAACTATGTGCCAAGACATCAAAGCGATCAATCTTGAGCAACACTTGGTCTAGTCCAATCATACCCGAGAGACGCACCTTTGACGCATTCGAAGTCAAAATTAGAAGATCTCTAAACCCGGAGCCCCGACGTCCGCCAACCCACTCCATGCGCTTAATGTCCTGGTAGTTGATGGAAATTTCAGAGCCTACAAAGGGCACTACAACCATCTCGTCATCAAAAAGCGAGACCTTATAACGACTCAAGATGTACCACGCCATAAACATGACAACCGAGAAGGACGCAAAAAACGCCATAACAATGTCTGGGTTTGGCGTAAATACATTAACGTAGCAAAGCCAGCCGAGAATAACTGCGATTGCACTGACAAATGCCATGTCAATAATGAGCGAACGTGTAAGCGCGGCGGGAGTCACGTAGGTATCGTGATGGCTGTGGCGACGCTCGGAAATTCCAACGTTTCCGGAGTGCTCTAAAAACGCAGCTATGACGGGTGCCGCAACGACAACAATTCCAAAAAACACTGCGAGCATTGCGACCCCCTTTACTCCGAGAAAAAAGAACGAAGACCCCTCATAATTATGCTACGCTCCCGCACACCATTTATTGACAAGGGTGAACGGGAGCGTAGACGGTAGAAATCTAGCTATGAATGGCAAAGCTGCACGTCAAACGGTCGCGCGCGATGCGACGGCGCGGGTCGCGGGCAGTGCGAGCGCGACACGGTGGCGTGGCTCGCGTACGATGCGGGTGCGACGGCACTAGCCGCGTGCGGCGCAGTCAGCGCAGGTGTTAGCCGCGGGCAGCAAACTTAGCGACGAGCTTCTCCAGAAGATCAACAGTGACTTCAAGGCTTGGCACAGGGACAAACTCACGCACGGAGTGGGCGTTATATCCGCCGGTAGCAATGTTGGGGCATGGCAGTCCGCGGAAAGTGAGCTGGGCGCCATCGGTACCGCCACGAGCGGCAACTGGCTTAGGCTCAATACCAACCTCACGATTTGCCTCAAGCGCATAATCAATCAGGAACTCGTAGCCGTCGAACTTCTCGGCCATATTGCGATACTCCTGGTGAATCTCAACACGGACGGTATTCTCGCCATAGCGCTTGTTCAAGAACGCGGCGATATCCTGCAAGACCTGCTGGCGGTTGGCAAAGATCTGGGCGTCGTGGTCGCGGACGATGTAGCTAAGCTTGACCTCAGACGCGGAGCCCTCGATGGCGATTGGGTGGTAGAAGCCCTCGTAGCCCTCGGTGTGCTCAGGACGCTCGAAGGCCGGGACCATCTGCTGGAACTCGGATGCCACGGTGATTGCGTTGATCATGACGTCCTTGGCGCTGCCGGGGTGAACCATGACACCCTTGAAGTAGACGTCGGCGTGGGCGGCGTTGAAGCACTCGTAGTTGAACTCGCCGAGAGCCTCGCCGTCGACGGTATAGCCGTACGCAGCGCCGAGTTTATCCAGGTCAAGCAGGCTTGCGCCGTGACCGATCTCCTCGTCAGGGACAAATGCAATCTTGAGCGTAGGGTGTGCGAGCTCGGGGTTGTCGCCCAGGCGCTTGAGCAGCGCACAGATCTCAGCCACACCGGCCTTATCGTCAGCGGAAAGCAGCGTGGAGCCGTCAGAGCAAATGATGTCCATGCCCACAAAATCCTTGAGGTCAGGGACCTGCTCCTGGGT
>JABZHN010000027.1:0-8256 GCA_015258835.1 Atopobium sp. | reverse complement strand
CCCTGAGGTTTACCAAAATCAATTACATCGTAAGTAAGAGGAATAGGAGAAGTATCGTTTTTATCGTAAAGATAAACGTTGCCTGGAATTTCCTGTTTTTGAGCGGGTTTTTGTGGTGCTTCTGGTGGAGTTGGAAGCGACATAAATCGTCCTCCTTTTAACTGGTAGAACCGTTCAGGATATTAAAATTATCCTATTTGAGAGATTTATTGTAACATATTGGATAGTAGAGGCTTAAATTTTTTAATTTGGCACTGCTCCCACTGAAAGGATGCTTAATGAAAAGACGTCAACTAGCGCTGACTTGTGCACTGGTCCTTGCGCTTTCATCAGGTGTTGTATTTACTGCGTGTAACTTTAACTTTGGTTTACCATCACCTGAAGAGATTGCCGCTCAGAAGGAAGCAGAAGAGAAGAAAGCTGCTCTTGCTCCTTATGTAGGCATTTGGGAAGCCAAGTCAATCGAAGATGAAAATAAGGGCACAGTCACTGAAGACATGTACAAAGATGTTAGAGATGTTTACCTAGCAATTTATGGTTATGACTTCTCTGACGATGGCACTGGTTTGTTTGTTCGCTTCGGCGCTCAGAAGCCCTTTACTTGGTCTGTTGATGCCGATGGAAAGCTTACTATCACCCTTGCAGGTAATGCCGGAAGCTATACAGCAAGCGTTGATTCTTCAGGCCAGATGACCGTTGAAGGCTCTGATGGTTCTAAAGCTATCCTTACTCGGGTAAGCACAACCTCAGGTGATTATTCTCACATTAGGTATGAGCCTTTTAATCCATTAACAGGAACGGGCAATATTTCTAAAAACAAGTCATCGCATGAAAATAAACTACGCTTTACTATCACCACTGAGCTTGATCAGGTCATTGTTGATACCGATGAGCTCTATGTAAGGCTTATTGGCATCGCTTCCCTTAAAGACCTCAAGGGTTTTGAAGGCTATGTCTTTGAGGTTATTAATAGAACTCCTTATACAACCGGCTATCAATTTACTATTCAAGATCCAACCGATGGCTATTGGGCTTATGGATTTAACGTGTTAGAGCCAGGTGAGAGAGTCTATGAATATGTTCTTAATAACCAACGTAGAGATAAGTCACTCTCTGAAGTCACAGATGTAAAAGGCACTCTTGAGTATGACCACTCTAGCAATGGCGCCCTTCATAATGACGATAAAACCGTGACGTTTGATTTGCCTACTGGGCAGAGCAAGTAACAGTTAAAAGTTGATTAGATATCGCTGCACGTATGGAAGAAGGTCTTATGAAAAAGCGTCAAATGCTGTTAGGATGCCTACTCGCGCTGGTGCTTTCTGTAAGTGCAGTGCTTAGTGCATGCTCATCAGGGGATAACAGTCCCGCAGGAAACAAAAAGCCTGCTGGTCAGATCGTAGGTGTTTGGGAAGCTTATGACATCTTTGAACCCGGACTAGGAAATCTGAGTGAGGGAGCTGCCTACGACGATTATAAAGAACAGTTCCATGCAATTTATGCTTTCAGCTTTGCTGAGGATGGAACTGGCCTGTTTACTCGCTTTGGCATAATGAAGCCTTTTACCTGGACTGTTGATGCAGAAGGAAAGATTACCGTTACCCTTGAGGGTACTGCGGGTTCTTTTACGGGACAGATTGACGCTGAGACTGGCAGGTTAAGGCTCAAGGGCACTGGCGACGATGAGACTGACGCCGAGCTTAAGCAGATTTCAACTACTGCTGGAGACTATGCAAGTGCTACCTATCAGCCATTTGATCAACTTACCAATAAAGGTACCGTACCAACCATGGTCAGGTATGATGATCTCAAGTTCAAGAATTTTGAAATAACTCGAGAGGTCAATAAAGTTCTTATCGATACAGATAAGCTGTATATGAATCTGTATGCTATCGCTCAGGTACCGGGAAGCTCTCAAGAAGGTTACGTTTTTGAGATTGTCAACAAGTGTCCTGACTCATTTTACGGAGAATTCTCTCTTGGAGATCGAGTTGGTCCTCTGAATGCCTTTGGTCAAGCCTCCTTACAACCTGGTGAGAAGTTCTATTTGTTCGTTCCTAATGTTTCGCAGACACCTGGATCTCTTGTGGCACTTTCCAATCCAAAAGCCACGGTTTCTATTGGTTACAGTAACGGAACAACCTATACACCTGTTTCGGAAAGGGAGAAAGTACAGCTTGATCTAAACATCCCTCCTAAGTCTGAGTAACAAAAGAACGCATATCTTCAGGTTGATCACTACCATTGAAAGGACACTTGATGAAACAACATAAATTGCTGCCAGTTCTTGCGCTTGTCTTAGCGCTCTCTGCTGGTGTTATGTTTACAGCTTGCACTCCTAACATTGGTGGGCCTTCGGCTGAAGAAATTGCAGCTCAGAAGGAAGCAGAAGAGAAGAAAGCTGCTCTTGCTCCGTTTGTGGGCGTTTGGGAAGCAAAGTCTATTAGTGATCCAAAGAAGGGCGAGATTCCCGAGAGTGTCTATCCAACAGCAAGAGACACATTCCAGGCCATTTACGGCTATGACTTTTCCGACGACGGCACTGGACTATTCATCCGTTTCGGCGCTCAGAAGCCCTTTACCTGGACCGCTGATGCTGATGGCAAGATTACCATCACCCTTGCTGGCAACGCCGGAAGCTATACAGCAACCGTTGATTCCTCAGGCCAGATGACCATTGAGGGCTCTGACGGTTCCAAGGCAGTGCTTACCCAGGTAACTAAAACCTCAGGTGATTACTCTTCTCTTAAATATGCTCCATTTGATGCACTTACGGGTAAGGGAACTATTGGAGGAAATTATTCCTCCCATGAAGACTTTTATATGAATTTTAAGGTAGTTACCGAGGTCAACAGGGTTGTTGTTGATAATGACGACATGTACGTCAGATATGTTGGAATCGCCACAACACCAAGCGGTCAAACCGAAGGTTATGTTTTTGAGGTAATCAACAAGTCCGATAAGACGGCCTCATATGACTTTAGGGTGGATAATTCGGATTCCACTGTGTTTGGAACAGCTCTTAATGTTCTTGAGCCTGGTGAGAGATTCTATGAGTTTGTAGTTGATAGCTCCAAAGCAGATGTACCTCTGGCTAAGCTTTCTGAATCTCAGGGAACTTTTAAGTATTCCCATGTTGCAGATGGAAGCAGTCTTGAAGACGAGAAGACCGAGCAGTTTGATTTGACGATTTCGCAGAATAAGTAATGCACTCAGACGATACCTAGATTGAGCAGAATGAACTTCGTCAAAAATGTGTCGCCAAGAAAAGACATTGTCAATCTAGAGAGCTTTGGTGTTGGAGGGACTTTCTTGAAACAGCGTAGACTACTTTTTATGCTTGTACTTACACTTGTGCTTTCTACCAGCATTGTGTTTACGGCTTGCACTCCTAACATCGGCGGACCATCTCCTGAAGAGATTGCGGCTCAGAAGGAAGCAGAAGAGAAGAAGGCTGCACGCGCTCCGTTTGTGGGCGTTTGGGAAGCAAAGTCTATTAGTGATCCTAGCCAGGGAGATATCCCCGAGAGTGTTTACCCAACGGCAGTAGAATCCATGAAGTCAATTTATGGTTATGACTTTGCTGATGACGGCACGGGCAATTTTATCCGTTTTGGCGCTCAGAAGCCCTTTACCTGGTCTGTTGATGCTAATGGAAAGCTCACTATCACCCTTGCAGGCAATGCTGGAAGCTATACAGCAACCGTCGATTCCTCGGGTCAGATGACCGTTGAGGGCTCTGACGGTTCCAAGGCAGTCCTGAAGCAAGTCACTAAAACATCTGGTGATTATTCTAGCTTTAAGTACAAGCCTTTTGACGCAATGGCAGACAAGGGTACCATTGCATATAACTTCTCTTCTACTAAGGGCGAATACAAGATGCGCTTTAAGCTGAAGACCGAGGTGGACAAGGTTCTTATCGATAATGACGATCTTTATGTCAGGTATGTTGGTATTGCTAAATCCCCAGATGGTTACTCTGAAGGCTACGTCTTTGAGATCATCAATAGATCTGAAAACTGGGTAAATTGCACCTTTAAGTTAGATAATTCTGAGAATTCCGTATGGGCTAACGATTCCAATTATCTTGAAAGTGGCGAGAGGGTCTTTGCATTTGTAATTAATAGTGCAAATCAGAAAAAGCCTCTTGCTGATCAGACTGAGGTAAATGCAGTTGTTGAGTACTACCACATCAAAGGTGGTAAGAGCATGGAAGATACTAAGACAGAAAACGTTGACCTGGTAATTGCTGAGAAGAAGTAAGTGGACTGCCGCAATGCGCCAAATACGTACACATAAAACATTTACGTGTTAAGCGTGGAATACAGAGACGTCACCTGTACAATGGGTGGCGTCTATTCTTTTTACTGGTCGCTCTTTTGAGCTTAAGAAAGAAGCGTGATTAATCATGCAGAAGGCTTTGATTTCAATTGACTACACCTACGATTTTGTAGCAGATGACGGAAAGCTCACAGCAGGCAAGCCAGCTCAGGCTATTTCAGATGCTATTTATGAGGCTACAAAGTGCGCTTTTGATCGTGGCGATTATATTTTCTTTGCTATTGATGCTCACGATCCAGGGGATACCTTCCATCCAGAGACTAAGCTTTTCCCACCTCACAATATTATTGGCACAAGTGGTAGAGACTTGTTTGGTCCTCTAAATGATTTCTATCAACAGCACAAAGATGATAGCCACGTGTTTTGGATGGACAAGCGCCATTACTCGTCCTTCTCGGGAACTGATCTTGATATTCGTCTGAGGGAGCGCGGCATTAACACGGTTATTCTAACTGGCGTTCTTACTGATATCTGTGTGCTGCATACGGCAGTAGATGCTTACAACCTGGGTTATCACATTGAGGTTGTTGAACCAGCAGTTGCATCACTGACGCCAGAAAACCATCAGTTTGCTCTTTCGCACTTTAAGTACACCCTTGGTGCAACATTGGTTGATGCAGAGCTTAATGAGATTGAGAACTCGTAATGACGCCAGAACAACGCGCAGTTAAATGGTTTGAGAAGGTTCCTGAGGCAGATGATCTTTCATTTGACCAGCGGCTTGCTATTTGCAAAAAGACCGGAATTGCCATGGCGCTTGTCTTTGTTGTTCTATTTTCGTTTGAGTTGATACTTGCGTATGTTCTTACCGATGGCTCGTTTGTATTTACTATGACCGATACTTTGAACAGCATACTATCAAGACCTGGTAGAAGAGTTACGGCCCAGGGAGTGGCTGTTGCGGGTATTTTTGTGGTAGCGCCCTTATTGGTCATTCCTGTAGCTGCTACGTTTCTTGCTCGTTCCATTGTTTTTAAGCAAGAAATTAAAAAGTGCTTAAGTAAGTAGTCAAGTAAATTAGCGGATTCGTAAATTAGTTAAAGCATTTATAAGACCCAAGGTTAGAAACTTGAGTCTTTTTTGTTCGAGGCTTTAGCCTGTTGAGCGCATGTAACGCGCGAAACACAAAACTACCCGCTATGCGGGTGATTATGATTCTGTAGCGTGTTAGCGTCGGCTTTTAGGCCCGGCGCACAAAATTGCGCTGCTTTGGTAGGTCTCGCTGAAGAATCGACATGTTCTTCATCAAGATAGCCAGGCAGCTAGGCGGTCGCACTACCTGATATGCATCTCTATGTATAAACTTCATCTAATATGCTTAAACATGAATAGACTTATATAAGAAATTTAACTACCGATAAATTCTGTATCTACGGAACACATCTAAGTCAGATATTCTGCTCAAATGCGGGCATTTTACACACCTAATAAAGATAATCTGCGCGTTAGAGGTATTTTCCGCGTCATGTATACGTCTTTTTAACAGATTATCTGACTTAGGTGTGTTTTGAACTGCCTCCCATTTCTCGTGTCCAAGAAATGGGAGGCAGTTCATCCGCCGGCGTCGATATCGATGGATCGTACCTCCGCAAAGATATGAATAATTTAAAAAATTAGTTTGAGCTAGCGTCTGTATTTGGCGTTCTCAAATGCAATCTTAAAGTCTTCGAGGAGTTCTCGTGGGACTTTCTCCTGATCTCCGTGGTGAAGTTCTTGCATAAAGACATTGCTTATGGCTCCAAAAATCAGGCGAGGAGCAATCTTATCTGCAAGAGGTACAAACTCTAGAGCATATCTTTTATCGTCGATGGTAAGCCAGGTACCTCTCCAGCTGCTGATGGTTCCTTCAATATTTGAAGCGTGAGCCGAGGCAAAAACATTTTGATTGTTATCAAAGAGGTACACGATGCCATCTGCGTCAACGCCAACAAAACCGTCTGTAGCGCATTGCTCAAAACCAGAAACAATATGCGCGCCACTGGTCCAGAACACCCAGTTCTTCTCGCCAGCCATAGACAGACCTTTCTAAACATCAAAAGTTTTTTGTTTAAATGGTAGTGGGAGAATACTTTTAGGGCAAGTAAATTTCGGTCAAAAAGCATAGTTTACCTGCGAACTCAACCTACTGTTGAGTATTTGGAAACCGTTGCGATACCTAACTCAACTGATGCGTTCTTGTTGAACGTATTGTTACGACTCATAGTGAAATCAGCGGCCCGCAAGCTATTTCAGTAATAATGAGTTGAGAAAAAGGAGCAACTATGACTACTTCATCTGAGACCCTTGGTCGTCGTATTGCACGTCTTCGTTTGGCTAGAACTGCAACGCAGGAGCGTCTGGCAAAAGAGCTGAACGTGAGCCCTCAGGCGGTGAGCAAGTGGGAGAACGACATTAACTACCCAGATATCTCGCTGTTACCAGATCTTGCGCGTTTCCTTGGCGTGTCTGTTGATGAGCTTTTGAGTGGCGCAAGCGCTTCCACTCAAGAAAGCGCTTCTGTCCAAGAGAGGACTGCCGAGAAGTGCGTTGCTGAGGTTGTTTCTGTTGCAGCTGACGAGCCTGCAGAGATCGTAGAAGAGCCTACCGAGCAGGATAACCAGGGTATTGCTACTCAGTCTACAGGTTTCAGCTTTGGTAAGCTTTTTGGTAAGAGTATGGTCAAAGTCGAGAAGAACGACGAGGTCGACGGTAGCAAAAAGAAGGGCGTTCGCCTTGGTAACGGCTCTGCAAAGCACGGTTTGCACGTGTATGTAGTCTCCGACGATGGCGACGTTGTTGATATGTGCGTACCTCTGGGCCTGGCAAAGTTTGTTTTGAACTCGGGAATTCAGGTCAGCGGAAGCTATCTTAATCAGGAGACTCAGGAGCAGCTTTCTAACATCAATCTTGATGCACTTATGGATGCTGCAAAGACTGGCGAGAGTGGCACACTTGTGGATATTACTTCTGCAGATGGTGACGTTGTAAAGATTTGGTTTGACTAAGCACTAACGATTCCATAGACTGAAAAAACGAGATACGCCCATCCAGCTAATTGGAAGGACACGGTCTCGTTTTTTTGTTTGGCATGGATTTGGCTTAAGTTTACTATCTCGTGTCACTTCTCATTTGATGTAAAATAATGCTACTAAATTGCGTACTGGATAGTGCGGGCTCAAGAGAGCCAATTATCTTTTTTGGCATCTTCATATTGCATGGAGATGCCATTTTTTTAAAGGAGGATGGGATGGAGCAAATTGCTCTGTTGTTCGAATCTTCTGTAGAAAACCCTAACATTGTCGATCCTGCATGGTATAACGAATGGTCAGCAGCCAAAGAGTTACCACAGTTTGATGTTCATCTTTTTAATTACGAGGCATACCTTAATGGAGAAGAACTAATTTGTGATAAAGCTCCAAGACATGACATGCCAACGTTTCTTCGCTGTCATCCAACGTCTAAAGAAAATTACAAACGCCTAGAGCATGATCTTTTGTCTTTAGGGTATAGGCTTTTGACTGATTCTTGGCGCGTACTCGGTCCCGAGGAAAGGGGATTAGGAGGATATTCTTTTGCAGGTGATTACGAAATTGAGAATATTAATGTCGGCGCATGTTTTGGTTCAAGTGGTCGTGGCTCCTATCCTCCTACTGTCTATGTTATAAGAGACGCTGATGGTCCTCTTAGTGATTTGAATGAAAGCCTAGCTATAGGATATTTTTCTGGAGATGAGGGCAAAGAACTTGCTAAAAAATTTGAGAAAGCAAAAGGTACTTACTTTACTGGTGAGGCTTTCTTTGAGGAATATGTAACAAAAGCTACATGTAATGAGATTCCTGTGATTTGGAGAGTTTTTTATTCTTGAATTGTCAAAGCAAGTGCAACGTTTGGTGATGGTAGACTTCCCAAGGGCACTTCCAACCCAGACGCTTACGT
>JABZHN010000026.1:0-8281 GCA_015258835.1 Atopobium sp. | reverse complement strand
ACTGTGGCATCTTCCTAGATCACCGCGATACACGTGCAGAAATTCGTGAGCTCATGAAGAGTGCCGGCGCAGCTAAGAGCTTCCTCAACCTCTTTGCCTATACAGGTACCGCTACCTGCTACGCAGCAGATGGTGGCGCGCTTCACTCCACAACCGTTGACCTCTCCAAACCTTCGCTTGAGTGGGCCAAGCGCAACATGAAGCGCAACGGTTTTGACGGAGAGGAGCACGAGTTTGTCCAGGCAGACGTCCTGTCTTGGATTACCGAGATGCGGCACACCAAAAACCGCTGGAACGTCATCTTCTGCGACGTCCCCACCTTCTCCAACTCATCGCGCATGAGGCAGAGCTCGTTTGATGTCCAGAGAGATCACGCTGAGCTTATCATTGGCATTTCTCGCCTTCTGACTCGCGGTGGCGTTGCCATTTTCTCGTGCAACCTACGTACCTTTAAGCCAGATGTCGAGAAAATCCAGCGAGCTGGCGTCGACATTGAAGACATAACAAGTGAAACTATTCCGGAGGACTTCTCAAGAAATCAGAAGATTCACCATGCATATAAAATCTCGAGAAAACCGCGGGAAAATGAGTAAATTTTTCCGCTTGCAGGCAAAATAAGTACGTTTGTACATTCGTCTAGTTATAACTAGGTATATGGACTAACATATGATGACGAACTGTACTAATCATCTGTTGAGAGGATTAATAGATGAATACAAGTAAAGCTGCATTTCATGCGCTTTTCTCTAAGAATAAAGCCAAGAAATCAACTGGCATTCCTCTAAGTGCCGGCATGGTACTTGTTACCCTTGGCATCGTCTACGGTGACATTGGCACTTCTCCAATGTACACCATGAAGGCAATTATTGCTGGTAACGGTGGTCTTCTTACCATGAGCACCGATGTTGTTTTGGGTGCTCTGTCCCTCATTATCTGGACGCTGACACTCATTACAACCGTTAAATACGTCATGGTTGCAATGAAGGCAGACAACCACAATGAGGGCGGAATCTTTGCGCTCTACAGTTTGGTTAAAAAGTGCGCCAAATGGCTGATTATTCCTGCCATGATTGGTGGCGCAGCTCTTCTTGCTGACGGTATTTTGACCCCAGCTGTTACAGTAACCACCGCTATTGAGGGTTTGCGTACTATTCCTGCAGCTCATGCTATCATTGGTGATAATCAGCACATTGTTGTCATGATTACCATTGCTATTCTTTGTACGCTTTTTGCCCTGCAGAAAGCGGGAACTTCTACCATTGGTAAGGCCTTTGGACCTGTCATGACCTTGTGGTTCTTGTTCCTAGGCGTTATGGGCGTTATGAACATGTTTGCTGACATCAGCGTTGTTCGTGCTCTTAACCCAGTCCGCGGCATTCTGTTCCTCTTTGATGGCAAGCTCAACGCAGCTGGCCTCATGGTTTTAGGAAGTGTCTTCCTTTGTACTACTGGTGCAGAGGCACTTTATTCTGACATGGGTCACGTTGGCAAGAGCAACATTTACGTAAGCTGGCCTTTTGTTAAGGTCTGCTTGATTCTGAACTATCTTGGACAGGGCGCATGGCTCATCGCCAACCACAATGACGCTGCGCTTAACACTATTAAGGACCTTAATCCGTTCTTTGAGATGCTTCCTGGTCAGATTAGACCATTTGCCGTTATTCTCTCTGCGCTGGCTGCAATTATTGCTTCCCAGGCACTGATTACCGGCTCTTACTCCATTGTCTCTGAGGCAATTAAGCTTGACCTTATGCCTCACATCAAGATTAACTATCCCTCCACAACCAAAGGTCAGATTTACATCCCACTTGTTAACAACATTATGTGGGTTGGCTGCATTGGCGTTGTTCTTCTTTTCCAGAGCTCTGAGCACATGGAGGCAGCATACGGTCTTGCAATTACCGTCACCATGCTCATGACCTCAATCTTGCTTTACACCTACCTGGCTGTTATCAGAAAGCGCCTATGGGCGGCCATTCCATTCATTCTTTTCTTTGGTGCTATCGAGGCTATGTTCTTCTTCTCAAGCCTCACCAAGTTCTTCCACGGCGGCTACTTTACTGTTTTGATGGCTACGGCAATCTTTGTTGTTATGTTTGTCTGGCGTCGTGGTACTGCTGTTGAGAGGACGCAGAGCGTTTATCTCCCCGTAGATAAATACATTGATCAGCTCCGTAGCTTGAGCCACGATGCGGACTATTCAACTCTCGCTGATAACCTGGTTTTTCTTACTAATGATTCATCCTTTGACAAGCTGGATCGAGACATCCTCTATTCCATCTTGGATAAGCGCCCAAAGCGCGCAAAGGCCTACTACTTCATTAACATCTCGCTGACAGACGATCCAAATACCCGTGAGTTTATCGTCAATGACTTTGGTACAGACTTCCTGTTCAAGATCACTCTGCGTCTTGGCTTTAGGGTAAACCAGCGTATTAACACCTATCTGTATCAGATTGTTGGTGACCTGATTAAGAACAATCAGCTTGCGCCACAGAATCACAAGTATTCCATTTACAAGGAGCACTCCGAGATTGGTGACTTTAGATTCTGTCTGCTGCGTAAGGTACTAGCTCCAGAGACTGACATCAACGGTTTTGATGCTCGTTGCCTTGAGCTTAAGTACTTTATTCGTCGCATCTGCGGATCTCCTGCTCGTTGGTATGGTCTTGAGAACTCCAACATTGTCTTTGAGTACGTTCCTCTGTTCTCCAAGGTTAAGCGTGAGCAGAAACTCATCCGTATCATGCTTGACGATGCGGCTCAGACAGGTCCTATGCCACTTGTTGAGGCTCCTATGAAAGAGCGTATTGCAGAGATTGAGGAAGACGAAGATATCTTTGCAGAAGCGCTGCACAAGGAGCGCGTTGAAAACGCAGCTACCGTTGCAGACTATGTTGGTGGCGATACCGCTAGCTTCCGTCCTCTTAAACTTGACGAAGAACAGGTTGATGAAGATGTCTTTGAAGAGCAGCAGGACAGTAATCACTAAGTCTAGCGCGCAGTAGTTTTACTTCTCACAACAAAAGCCGACAGATTGTATCTGTCGGCTTTTTCATTAACATCGTGTTGCGAAAATCTCTAAAGCGCTACTCCTTCAGCACCAAGTGCTTACTCCCCCAGTGCCCACGTAAGGAATCGCGAGAAACCCGCCTCATCGTTAGTCGAAGTGATATAAGCTGCAGCCTCAAAATCTTCACGACGAGCGTTAGCAACTGCCGTACCCATTCCTGCGGCGGAAAGCATAGCAACGTCATTAAGCGAATCGCCAAAAGCTACGGCATTATCCGTTGAAATGCCAAGATGATTGCAGAGCCACTTAAGTGCAGTACCCTTAGAGGTGCCGTCGGCTAAGATTTCCATTCCCATACTCATGGAAGCTGTGCCACTGAGTCCCTTTACCGAAGCTACAGCATCTGCTACAAGTGCCTGGTACTTCTCGCCTTCTGCAACAGACCAGTAGGAACCAAGACGCTCAATGGTAGTTGCACTATCAATAAACTCTTCAACGCTTTGGTCAAAGGGAGTACGCGAGCGTTGCATAAATGCCGCATGATCTGCGGGAATACCAAGCTGAGAGATAAGATTGTGCCTTGAGCGCTCCAGATAAACACCACCGTCTGCAAAAATATCAAAAGTGACAGGAAGGTCTTTAAGCTTTTGATACAACTCAAGTGCCTGCTCCTTGGTAACAGTAGACTCGTGCAGTACCGTCTGGGTAGAAAGATCTCTAATGATGGCGCCATCGCAGGACACCACGTACTTAGAAGCAGGATGGTTCACAACTTCTTTTGGCAGCACGTTAAACGCGCGTCCAGAACAAGGTACAAAGGGAATACCTAGCTCAGCCAGGCAATCCAACATTGCCATGTTGTTATCATCAAGAGATTTATCGGTATGGAGAAATGTCTCATCCATATCGGAAAAGACAATATCTACTTTCAGATTTGATACATCTTGATTGAGCCAAGACTGCTTTTGAGCAATGAGTTCTTCAGTTGAAAGCTCTGACAAAACACTACCCCTTTAAGGACGATACATAAACGTGAAGACCTCTTCACGCTGCATGTTAACCTGTACACCAAGCTTTTCTGAGACGGTATCAAGACGCTCTTTGAGGCTCAAGAAAGACTCAGCATCCTGAAGTTCAACCAACATGGTCATAGTAAAAATACCAGACAAAATGGTTTGAGCGATATCCAGAATATTAGCGTTGGACTCGGCCAAAGTGGTAGAAATTGCTGCAACAATTCCTGGAGCATCGCTGCCCAAAACAGTAACAACAGCACGATTTGCAGATGTTTCTGAAGCCATAATTTCCCATCTCTTGAACGGATGGTTTAATTGTACGCTATGCTTTTCCAATTTCTACGCCATAGCGCGAACTAAACACCTTTTGAATCTCGTCAACGGTGCAATTAAGTGCCGTAATAAGCTCGTAAAGACCGCGATTACTGGCCATCTTAAAGATTCTCTCGTGAGAAACAGGTGGTTTCTTGTTGAGCGAACGCGCCTTATCAATACGAGCTCTAAATGTTTTAGCAATACTAATGGAGTCTTTACAAGAACCTTCTCTGATGGCATGTCTAAAGTGAGATTCTTCAAGAGAGGCGTTGTGGATGTGAAAGGTAATGAGTTCAATTTGAGGATATATATCAACAAGATTTGTAGCCTCATCACGCGTCATAAGATCGCGTAGTCTGAATTCTTGATCAAGAGGAAATACAATCTGAACAGGATGTTTTTGCCCAATAGGAGACAAAACGTAGGCCGGAGTAGGCTCCGAAACTACATTTTCAACAAGACATACGCCCTGACCTGGGTGAACGCAAAACTCGCCAACAGCTCGCATAACACCACTCCTCTCGGATAACAATAGTATATCATGAGAAGCGTGTTTTAAGCCAATTACCTGCAACTTTATAACTTGTCGCAGGTCATTCAATAACATAACAATATTTTATATAAGGAATCTAATCAATCATTGTAATGGATTCAATGACTGGTTGCTCTGAAGCAGGGATAGTTCCATTTGAATCGGTTGGGGTTACGCCTTTACAAATTGCATCGACAACGTCCATTCCACTTGTTACCGTGCCAAATGCAGCGTAATTTCCATTCAGAGTTGAGTTGTCTGCCTGCATGATAAAGAACTGTGAGCTTGCAGAGTTTGGATCTTGGGCGCGTGCCATGGAAATAGTTCCACGTGTATGCGAGATGTTATTCTCGACACCGTTTTTGGTGAACTCACCCTTGATTTTGTTCTCGGATCCGCCCGAGCCGTTGCCCTTAGGATCTCCGCCCTGAATCATGAAGCCGTCAATAATACGATGGAACGTAAGGCCGTTATAGAAGCCTGATTCGGCAAGATGAGCAAAGTTGGAGACCGTAATAGGTGCAACATTTGCGTTAAGAGTTGCCTCGATAGTGCCGTAATCCTTCACCACAATGCGAACGTGATGGATCCCCTTTGCATAAGGGTCATCCGCTGCTACGGAATCAATGTAGCCCTTGTTTTGCGAGCTCTGAGACTGCGTTTGTTGTGTCTGCTGCGATTGCGATTGCTGCGATTGTGAACTTGCCTGAGACTGAGACTTATCAGCACCTCTAAAAAGGGAGAAGCATATTGCTCCTACCGCAAGCACAACGATAACAATAACACCGTACAGCCGACGATTCTTTGTTTGAAACACGCTGTATCCTCCCCTTTAAGCGGATGCGCTCGAGACAATCCAAGACACCAAATTGGCGGTTGCAATACCTGTTCTCTCGGCAAGAACGTGGCCCTTATCCCAAACAAGCGTGTAATCAACATTACTCACGCCCGAGAAATGCTTTAAAGACAGACCCAGGTTGAACGAGGTGCAAATTGAAGTATCGGTATTCTGGGCACCCTCATTAATACGCCAATAAGGAGCAACCGATGCTGTCTGATAACCCTTGTAAGACGCGCTGGTAAAGTACAGAGGATTAAACATATCCACACGAGTTGGAATGTCATTCTCCAGCGTGTCAGCCTTATTCAAATCAGAGGACCAGTCATTGGCGTAGCTGGACTTCCAATCAGTAAGCTTCATATACGTATCAAGGTTCTTTTTGATGAGATCAGCTGTCTGCTCATCAAAATGCAAGGTACTTTGCTCACCAACGCCAAATAGCTGATTTGCACGAGTGCTTCTATCAGGTGCATCAAAAGCTCCAACAGGAAGTGAAGCACCTCTCAGAGCGCGCGAGAAACCCCTCAAGTTCTCAAGCTCAACGCTCTGACGGCGAAGGTTATATACAACCCAAATAGACTCAGAGTTCAGAGAGCCAAAATAGTGCTCAGCAGTATCGTAAATAGTAGATTGAACCTGCTGTGTGGCAGGAGTTGCGTTGTCTGTACCACGAACTGTTGCCAGATTTGGATCACCTGGGAACGTAGGCTCTTCTAAGCGCTGAGGCGTAGAGGTGTAAGGGAATGCGTTGTCCTTAACAAAGTTATTTGCAGAGGTCTTAAGCTCATTGAGAAGAAGATCTGCATATGATCCAGCGGTATAGACGCCAGAGTTAGTCTCATCAAGACCAACCTTGCTGTCATTGCTGTCGAGAAGATCCATGTTGTTGACAAATGAAGCATATGCGCCAGCAAGATCTTGTGAGAGAGGCTGGGTCCATACACCCTCAGCACGAGAATCTGTTGCGTCTGCATACTGACCAGCTGACCACTCATACGCTGCGTCTGCAAGGTCGTATGAAGTTGCAGGACACCATGAAGCGCTACCGTAAATAGAGTCTGAAAGCTGCTCGCCCTTCTCGCTATGTGTAGCAGCGCCAACAGCCTTAAGATATGGCGTATAGAGCGGAGAGTCTCCCGAGGTTCCCAGCACCGCGCTGAGGCCGCCGCCAGCCGCAAAGCCAAACACAAAAATCTTTGACGTATTGCACGGGAGCTGCTCGTTGTTGTAGCGCAAATACCTGATAGCAGCCTTAAAGTCTACTGCTGGCCAAGGAGATCCGCCTGCGTAAAGCTCGTCCGAGCCTGTGGTTGAATCGTAGCCGGCGCTTCTGCCGCGGAAACCTGCGTATACGTACACAAAACCAGCCTCAAGGTACGGGGCAAGGCCTTCATATGCGTAGCTTGTAGGAGCGCTCTGAGGGGCGAGCGTTGCCGTGTTAATAGGCATGACGATTGGCGCGGTACGTGCGGTGAAGCTGCCCACAACGGCTTTCTCGCTTACTTCGCACTCGTATGTTGAGCCCTTCTTAGTTCCCGAGAAATATTTTCCAGGTACAAAGACCGAGAGAGTGTTTACCGACTTGCTTGCAGGCTTAGTGCAGTACTGAATGCCCAGCTGATAGTAGCAGTCGTTATCCTCGTCATAGCTCCACTGGGTCATGTCCAGCTTAAGCGACTTGAATTCTTCAAGGTCCACGTTAGATGCAGGCTGATTCGTATCCTCAGACGTCCTTGCCTGTGGAGTACATGCAGCCAAGGTGCCTGCAGCTCCTAAAGCAGAAAGGGACAAGAATTCTTTTCTCGTAAAGGCCATAATTTCCCCTCGAATAGTTTATTCAGTGGAGGCAGCAACGACCGCTGACCTAGTTCAAGCTAGATAATCTATTGTACCAATTTGCAAACGTGTATGCTTAAGAGCAAGCGTTTAGAGAAACGAGTTAGCATGCCAAAAGTTGTCAACTTCTTTGACCTCATTCATCTCAATGAAAGGCTCGCTCAGCAGGGCCTTTTGAGCAAAGTTCACCTGCGTGACACATGTGGTAAGCAAACTCTCTGGATAGAGCTCCCCTCTAGCGAGAAACCCGATGAGCGCGAGAAAATCGACGGTCAAGAGCTCGAGAAAACAAAGGAGCAAATTGAGGCATTTTTTGCAATAAAGGGTATGGCCGTTGAATTTGACCTCACTGGCGGAAAAAATTTCTGGATTGTATAAATTGCCCGCTTGACGAAGCGCTTGAGTCTGTTATAGTAAATAAGCTTTTCGAAGCACCAATGGCTGGGTAGCTCAGTTGGTAGAGCAGGGGACTGAAAATCCCCGTGTCAGGGGTTCGATTCCCTTCCCCGCCACCACGACTTGAATCGGCTCAGAGAGTAATCTCTGAGCCGCTTTCTTTTATCTTTTGATGTTGACGCGGCAAGTAGTAAACAGTAAAGGACGTGCCTCTTTTAAGAAACACGTCCTTCAACAAGCACATCTTTCATAGGGATCTTGCATTAAAAAATTGGACTAAAAGCTATCGATACGTACGCAACGCTTCGATAAGTTCGGAAGCTTCTATACCT
>JABZHN010000025.1:0-15453 GCA_015258835.1 Atopobium sp. | reverse complement strand
ACGTTACATTGGTGGCCTGTGGACTTATGGTTCCTGTGGCTCTTGAGGTTGCCGAGCAGCTAGCAGCAGAGGGTGTCAACGCCGAGGTTATCAACATTCACACTATTAAGCCTCTGGATACTGAGCTGATTACCGCTTCTGCAGCAAAGACCGGCAAGGTTGTGACTATTGAGGAGCACTCCGTTATCGGCGGTCTGGGCAGTGCGGTTTGCCAGGCACTTTCCGAGAACACTCCTGTTCCTGTCAAGGTCATTGGCGTTCAGGACACCTATGGCGAGTCCGGACCCGCGCTTCAGGTTCTTGCTAAGTACGGCCTGGATACCCCGAGCGTTCTTGCATCCGTCAAGGAGTTCTTGAAGTAAGTGCTTCAAGCTTCCAGCGGCCATGTGTTTCGACGTAACCCGTCGCACGTAGCACAAACAAAGCCCTTCCCGTCATCTGGCGAGAAGGGCTTTTTGCTTGCAAAGAATTTGTCGAGTCACCAAATCGTTTACTTTCATCCCGCCTAAAAAGTGCATCATGTCTGAGTAAATTTACTCAGACATGGCGAGAAAAACCGGCAAATAGCTCAGACTTGGTGTACTTTTCCGGCAAAACGTTCAGACATGGCGAGAAAATCAGGCTCCACGAAGAGCGCCCATGAAAAGCAACCTTGAGTTCAAAAAGTCCGCCTGAAATGTGCAAAGAATCTGTATTTGAGCCACCGATTCTTTTGCAAAATCAGGCAAAACCACAGATTCTTTAACGTTTTCAGGCAGAATTTACAGATTCTTTTAAGAAATCAGGAGCCCACTAGATGACAGATACGTTGGTCTTCTCACAGACGGTTCCAATGGAGCATACGGCTACTCGGGGGTTGAGCCTGGCAGAAAAACCAAGAAGGCAGCATGTCAAGCTCTAGCTGAATTCATCTACTGAGTTGTCAGATGCTTCGTGGCTGGGGCCACGCATAAGATACGCGGCCCCAGCCACTGCGGCATAAAGTGCCCAAGCGCCTACGCAGAAGAGCAGGTTTCCCAGCCAGTCCCCAACGAAAATCTCGTGTGTGTCAGTACTGCGATAGAACGAGTTCGTGACAGCAAGTAGTAATGCTGCTGCCCCGCTTGACAAGAGTCGTGTCCACAGTGCTCTCACTCTCCGTTGTGGCCATCGTTGTGGCGGGTCAACAATCAAAAGAACCAGGCCGGTGAGAAACGCTCCATAAAGTGGAAATACCATCAAAAGAGTGCCAGCTGCGGCGAGCCCCGTGGCGGGGATATAGAAAATCCCGAAGAAGATTCCAATCCATGTCGTGTACGTACGGATCGCATCCCTGTTCGTGAAAGTAGGCGTGGCAAATCGGGCTGAGCTCCTCATGAGCATCCGTCCTGCCATGACCGTGAAGGCAATCCAGCCGAGACCGAGAGATAGGAGCGTCTCACTCCAATGTTGAGATCCATACTGGGTGGAAGCAACTGCATCAAAAGCGACTAACGCGATGGCCGCAACCCCTGTACCCAATACGCGGATCAGTAATGCTCGACAGAGCGGCGTCTCCCATGTTGATGGCCTATCAATGATAAAAAATAGCAGTCCTGCTAGAGGGGTAAGCCACAATGGGGTGCTCACCGGGGCGACTCCACCGATGAAGAGCAGGGAACCGGGCACTATCGCAAAGCCGAGGATGAGCCCTACCCAATACGTGTAGGTCCGAACGAATAGTTTGAAAGACTCAACCACTCACACCTCCCATGGACTTCAGCACCGAAACTATAACAATTCTACGGCGGGGAGGCGACTCATGACCAGATACACTTCAAAACCCGCCTGAAATGTGCAAAGAATCTGTATTTGAGCCACCGATTCTTTTACAAAATCAGGCAAATCCACAGTTTCTTTGATGCTTTTAGGCAAAACTTACAGATTCTTTGCAGAAATCAGGCGCCCTCAAGGCGCCCTGCTAGGCGTCCGCCAGATGCACGCCGTGCCCGCGCCGCCCTCCCGCAGCCTGGCGAGAAGCCCCGTCCACTAGCAGCGATTACGCACAAGAAACCCGGCATCCACACGAAATGGATGCCGGGTAAAAATCGCTTGCAACCTGTACGAGCCTTACTTGTACTCGTAGAAGCCCTTACCAGCAGCAACGCCGGTCTCGCCCTTGTCAATCTTCTCTTTGAGCAGGGCAACAATGCGACCCTGTACGGACTCAGGATCCTTAGCTGCAGGGTTCATCAGAGCAACGTTGTATGCGGTGACCAGGCCAATGATGTCCAGAATCTGGAAAGGACCCTTTGGCGAACCGGTGCCAATGCGCCAAGCCCTGTCGATGTCCTCGACGTCGCCGACGCCGTTAGCCCAGAGTTGCTCAGCGGAGACCAGAAGAGGTACCAGCATGGAGTTCAGCAGGTAGCCAGGCTGCTCCTTCAGAACCTTGACCGGAATCATACGGATGCTTGCCGCAAAAGCGACGACCATGTCAAAGTTCTCCTGAGCGGTGCCTGCGTGACCCATGACCTCGCCGATTGGGTTGCGCCAAATCTCATTAGCAAAGTGGAGAGCCAGATACTTCTCGGGACGACCGGTTGCTGCAGCAAACATGCTTGGAATCATGGTTGAGCTGTTAGTTGCCACAATAGTCTTCTCTGGCAGGTGCTTGGCCAGCTCAGTGTAGAACTCAATCTTTTGCTCTGGATTCTCTGCGACGGACTCGATGACAAAGTCAGCGTCACCAAAAGCCTCATCCCAATCGGAAGTGAGCTTGAGGTTGCTGTATGCGCGCTCTACCTGCTCTTTAAACTGGTCGAGCTTCTCTGGAGTAATCTCGTCCTGAGCAATGAGGCCGTACGCGTAAGCCTTAGGATCGCTCTTCATAGCTTCGAGGGTGTTCAGATACACCTCTCTGAGGTGCTCAATCTTTGGACGAGCGCGCTCAATTGAAGCCTCGGACCTCAGCCAAATGGTGGTCTCGTAGCCGCGATAAGCGGTCTGGAATGCAATCTGGCTGCCCAAAACGCCGCCGCCAGCAACTACAACTTTCTTAACCTGCGAAATGTCCATAGGACGTTCCTTTCTACAAGCGTGGCAAGAAGTGCCGCGCGAACTATCTACCGTCCCTATACCCCAGAAACTCTCCGTCAAACATTCGTTCGGAAAATTTTCAACTTTCATTCAATTCCTACAAATAATCCCTTGGCGAGAAACCACATCTATCCCTCACACTTCTTGGGTAGAATAGAGGCGTACCACCAGCAGTTAGTTTCACCGCAGTCTATTGGCTACAACTAAAAAACACCAGGTACAGCACTTGGACAGAATAGAGGCATCATGATCGACGGAACATACAAGATTCAAATGGATTCTCCCGTTGGAGCCAAAGAGGGTACCGCTGTCCTCATCACCTCTGGCGAGAAACTCACTGGCTCTCTGACCGCCATGGGTGTCCAGATTGATATTGAGAACGGCAAGGTTACTGACAACTCGTTTACCTTTGGCGGCAAGCTTGAGTCTTTTGTGGGTCCCGTTATCTTTGCCGTTGGTGGCTCCGTTGAGGGCGACACCATTCAAGGCATTGCTCACATCGCTAACCGAGACTTTGTGTTTACAGGTACAAGAGAGAGTTAAGATTACATCACGTTCCTAATCCTCACAGAAATACCTCCAAATAATTTTGGATTTTCTTCTCGACATCAAGTTTACGTGCTTACTTAACTAGCTTCTCTATGTCTCTCTTTGGACTTTTGACATAGGCCAGCATCGCCAGAATAACGACTTTCGAGTCCATGTACTTTGATCTCTGACCAGGTCGCAAAGTAATCTCTCTAGATTGTACGCTCTAACGATATTGCTGTGCTGAGTAGTCAGCTCTACCAGCCCAAGCTCAAGCATCTCGTCGGCACAGGTACGGCAGACTATTTCTACCTTCCTGATAGGCGGAGCGTTGTAGCCTTTGGGGAGCGTCATGGTGAGGGAGAAAGGTGCGCGTCGGTCATTTCATAAAGGAACAGTGTTGTATCGTCGGAGAATATGTCACGCGAGAGCCGATGTTGAGCGACGAGGTATGAATCCTCTTATGTCTATAAAAGAGCATAAAGACCACGTCCAAACCAAATAAGTTCGCCCTTATCAACGGCCTTGATAAGTTTTCTCCTGGGTATGCCATAGACAATGACCTGTGACTCGGACTCGTATCCATTCTGGTCTTTCACAATCTCAATTAAAGCCAGAGTCATTCTCTTTCAAAATCGTACATTTGTACTAAATATTATTTCATATTAAGCACAAATGTTTAGTTCTGCATGATTGAGTCATAAACATGCATAGAAGGGCTTTAATAAGGAAATTAAAGTAATCTTAGATAGAAATCATAGTTACTAAAAAAGATGGACCCAACAATTGTTGAGCTCATTATAAGGAAATCTAGTTTTACTTCTACATTCACTCATTCACGCCTGTTAGCCATGGCTCAATTGCGACTTGCTTCAGTTAGTTGTTATTTTAGCCGCGTCGCCGCTGGATTTCACCTTGCTATAATGATGCATACACATTTGTTTTATATTTCGAGTGATGGGATTGTGGATGCCTAACAGTTATAAAGGCGTGATTTCAGTCAAGACTCTCATCGTCCAACTCATAGACGCGAAGCCAGACCGCATCCGCATTTGCCGCATCGACGGCGAGTCGCTTGTCACTGTCGTCATTCCGAGAGAGGACCTCGCCGAAGCGAAGTCGCTGCCGAATATCCCGCAGCGTGGCGTCTACTACTTGCTCGACGAGGACCACGGCAACGTGAGCCGTGTCTACGCTGGCCAAACAACCCAGGGCATCGCCCGGCTCGACACACACAAGGCAAAGAAGGAGTTCTGGAACAAGGCCGTCATGTTCCTCGATGACGACCAGAACATCAGCAAGGATGCGCTGGATGTCCTCGAGGCGAAGGCCATCGACTACGTGCGTACCCACGGCTCGTACGAGACCGACAACTCGGTGACGCCTAAGCCCTACGTTGACCCGTACAAGGAAGAGGCTGTCGAGCGCCTGCACGAGAGGATTCTCTTCAGGATGGCGGCCCTGGGGTATGACCTCGATAGAGTCGACCAGGGGCCCGCGGGTGCGCCAGCGATCTTCCACACGAAGAAGAACGGCATACGTGGAGCGGGGCGCTACGACAAAGCCACCGGGCACTTCACCGTGCTCGCCGGCTCGAAAGTAGACCTCTCGAGGCCCGTGCTGAAGAACTCGGGCGTTGCGGCCGCGCGCAAGGAGATCTTCGGCGATTTGGGTAGAATCGCAGAGCTCGCCGAGGACCTCGAGTTCCCGACACCCAGCGCCGCGGCGGTGTTCGTGCTCGGCGGCAGCCAGAACGGCTGGACCGAATGGGTAAGCGACGGCGAGGAAACGCTCAACCAAGTTTATAGAAGCGAGGGAAACTAGATGAACAAGCAGCAGCTAGCCTCCAAGATATGGGAGTCCGCCAACAAGATGCGATCAAAGATCGAGGCTAATGAGTACAAGGACTACATTCTGGGATTCATCTTCTACAAGTTCCTGTCCGAGACCGAGGTTGCCCGCCTGAAGGCACGCGACTTCGCCGAGGAGGACCTGCCCAGCCTGGTGGAAGACGACGAGGAGACGGTTGAGTTCGTCAAGGGCGAGTGCGGCTACTTTATCGCTTACGACAACCTCTTCTCCACTTGGGTGGCAAAGGGCGGCGACTTCGAGATATCGAACGTGCGCGACGCGCTTTCCGCCTTTAGCCGCAATATCGACCCGGCACGCAAGCGTGTCTTTGACGGAATCTTCGACACGCTGCAGACCGGTCTCTCCAAGCTCGGCACCGACGCACGGAGCCAGTCCAAGGCCGCTCGTGATCTTATCTACCTCATCAAGGATATCCCGATGGACGGCCGGGCCGATTACGACGTGCTCGGCTTCATCTATGAGTACCTCATCAGCAACTTCGCCGCCAACGCCGGCAAGAAGGCCGGCGAGTTCTACACACCGCACGAGGTGTCCATGCTCATGAGCGAGATAGTCTCGTGGCACCTGGCTGGACGCGAGAATATCACTATTTACGACCCCACCAGTGGATCGGGATCGCTGCTCATCAACATCGGCAAGGCCGTGGCGCGCCGCAACGGCGACCCGGACTCCATCAAGTATTATGCGCAAGAGCTCAAGGAAAACACCTACAACCTCACACGTATGAACCTGGTTATGCGCGGAATACTCCCGGACAATATCGTGGCCAGAAACGGCGACACGCTCGAGGATGACTGGCCGTGGTTCGACACGGTCGAGAATAAGGATGAGACCTACGATCCGCTGTTCGTTGATGCCGTGGTGTCGAACCCCCCGTATTCCCAGAACTGGGACCCGGAAGACAAGGAGCTTGACCCGCGCTTCAAGTTCGGCGTGGCGCCCAAGTCCAAGGCCGACTACGCTTTTTTGCTGCACGACCTATACCACCTGCGCCCCGACGGCATCATGTGCATCGTCTTGCCACACGGCGTGCTGTTCCGCGGCGGCGAGGAGGGTACCATCAGAAAAAACTTGGTGGAGAACCGCCATATTCAGGCAATCATCGGGCTTCCCGCGAACATCTTCTTCGGTACGGGCATCCCGACCATCGTCATGGTGCTTCGCAAGCAGCGCGAGAGCAGTGACGTGCTGGTTGTGGATGCGTCGAAGCACTTTGTGAAGGAAGGCAAGAACAACAAGCTGCGCGCGAGCGATATACGTCGCATCGTGGACGCAATCATGGCTGGGGTGACCGTCGACAAGTTTAGCCGTTTGGTGACCATCGACGAGATACGCGCCAACGATTACAACCTCAACATTCCGCGTTATGTTGATTCGTCCGAAGCTGCTGAGAACTGGGACGTGTATGCCACCATGTTCGGCGGAGTTCCGAAGGCTGAGGTAGACGCACTCGACCGCTACTGGAAGGTGTGGCCGAGCCTGAAGGGTCAGCTTTACGGTGAGGGTGGCGGGTCATGCCTTGCTACCTTGAAGGATGACGTGGCGGCAACGGTGGAGGACAATGTCGACGTCGTCTCATTTCTGAGCGGCTATCGGGATACGCTGTCGCACCTGCCTGCGGAGCTGCGGAAAAGACTGGTAGACGGCTTGTTGCAGGTCGACGCCGTGGTCGAGGAGGATCATATTGCGGAGCAGCTCCGCGACGCCCTCTCCGGTGTTGCACTCGTCGACGAGTACGATGCCTACCAGGCTCTCGATGATGCATGGACGGGCATCTCTGGCGACCTCGAGGTTATTCAAACCGAGGGCAGCGAGTCTGTACGCAAAGTCGATCCGAATATGGTGATAAAAAAGAAAGACGGAAAGGAAACTGAAATTCAGGACGGCTGGATTGGTCATATACTCCCGTTCGAACTAGTGCAAAGTCACATACTCACAGCCGATGTTGCCAAAATTAACTCGATGGAGGAAAGACTGTCCGTCATATCCTCGTCTTGTTCTGAATTGATCGATTCCCTTGACGTTGAGCAGCTCGACTCTTCAGCGATTAATGACTCAAATGATGCATTCGTCCTCAAAGAAATCAATGCCCATCTTAACAGTGAAATGAAATACATCTCCTCTCCAGAGATTCGTGGCCTGGAAGAATATCTGAAACTTCTTGATCAAAAAGCGAAAAAACAAGAAAAGCTAACCTTTATTGAAAACCACTCTGAGGTTTCCTGGCAGGAAATGGAGTCAAACAAAGACGGAACATACGGTAAAGCAAAGGTTACGTCTTATATAGGGAAGTTAAAGCTGGCAGTAGGCTTTCCTGCTGATAGCTTTGAATACGTCCTTGCGCAAGCGAAGGAGCTTCTCGACGAGGAAAAGTCGCTCAAGACAGCAAGTAAGGAAGCGAAGCGTGCGCTTGAGGAGAAGACCAAGGAGGTCGTCGAGGGCCTAGCCGACGCCCAGTGCGACGAATTGCTCGCTGCGAAGTGGATTGAGCCGCTGCAATCTGATTTGCTCGAGCTGTCCAATGCTGTTGTAAGCGATTTCATCGCAAAGGTCGTTACACTGAACGCAAAGTACGCGACAACCTATTCGGACGTATGCAACCAGATTGCTGAGGAGGAAAACGAGTTGGCGGCGATGCTGGGCCAGCTCACGGGTAACGAGCACGATATGGCGGGCATTGCTGAGCTGCGGAAACTGTTGGGAGGTGAATAGCGTGGCAGAAAAAACCAATGTGCCCGAAATCCGCTTCGCCGGTTTTACTGACCCTTGGGAACAGCGTAAGTTGGGAGATATCGCCACTATTGTGGGCGGCGGCACGCCGAGCACCAATAATGATGCGTACTGGGATGGCGATATAGACTGGTATTCGCCCGCCGAATTAGGTGAGCAGGTATACGCTGACAGAAGTGTTCGAAGGATAACCCAGGCTGGTTACGATAGCTGCTCGGCAACATTGCTTCCAGCTGGTAAAACAATTCTATTCACAAGTCGCGCGGGCATTGGCAATACAGCAATTCTTCGCAGGTCAGCATGTACAAACCAAGGCTTCCAGTCTTTAGTCATGAACGATGACATCGATGTGTATTTCGTCTATTCCATGACCGATCGAATCAAGAAGTTCGCTGAACAGAAAGCTTCTGGATCAACCTTCCTAGAGATATCTGGAAAAGGTCTGGCGGCCGGAGAATTCGTCTTTCCTTCAAAGGATGAGCAGACTGCAATAGGGTCTATGTTCAAGCAGCTCGACCATTTAATCACCCTTCATCAGCGTGAGTTGAATCTACTGAAGAATACGAAGAAATCGCTTTTGGATAAGATGTTCGTTTAGTTCTTTCAACATAGATATCGCTCTAGAATTCCGAAATCGTCGATTCGCATTAGCCGAATCGACGGTTTTTTACAATTTGCGACCGAGTTACAAGACATTACAGCCTTCTTACCGCTGTCACTGATGAAGGGTGATGAGGTTGTCGAGATTGGCGAAAAGAAAGCCTATGTGCTTCTGCTCGGCAATGCACGGCAGAGGAACTTCAAGCTCCTTGACTATGGCTCCCGAAAGATTGCCTTGCCCGCCTTGAAGATATGTTGCAACAATGGTTTGCTTCATGCTGCGTAGCCACGATGCAAGGTAGCTAGCGTCGCACTTTTCCGTAGGCAAAATAGCAAGAATTGCCTGATTAATGGCTCCTTTTTGCTTTGAAACCGCCACCTCACCGCTTGTCGCACCATATAAAGCGTAGAGAATATCGCCGGGTTTTACCATTTGGGCAGAAGACGATTTGTAACCTTCCTCCGTAAGGAAGAGCTCGGTTTTGAAATCGGCTATTTCGGCTGAGCGGATAAACGGAATATCTCCGCCATAGTATTCATCTTTTCCTGCAGAGGGAGTTCCTCCAGAATAGCTTTCACTAATCTCTCCCAACTTACGCTGTTCCCAAGGGTCAGTAAAGCCGGCGAAGCGGATTTCAGGCTCAATCTCGCCGGGTTTCGGAAACATCTTGTCAAGCATTGATTTCTTCACGGCACACAGCTTGTCGTACTTACGCTGATGAAGGGTGATGAGGGAGTCCAGGGTGCTCAAAAGTGTACCGATATAGATTTGCTCGCTATTTGATGGGAGCTTGAGTTCAATTCCCATCAATACTTCGGCATTGAGCTTTGACCGAGTTCCCCCGACTAGGTAAGAGGCAATATCCATGCTTTTAATCAGATGCATTATGAAACGGTTTTGTGCTAGGTCAGGAATAGCTTTTATTACATGTGCATGATTATTCACCCAGCTCAAACCACTTATCAGTTGCACAGGATAATTGTCTAAATCCGTAGCACCATCCTCGGCAACAAGGACAAATTCGCCCTCATGCGTATAACCCTCTACGTAGTCCTGGATACCATTCGCTCCGTAATAAGGAGTGTCACCGGGAATTCGATCCTTGGCAGTAATCGGAATGCGCAAATTGTCATACCTAGTAGCAACGTCCCCCAACTTACGCTGTTCCCAAGATGAAGCGAGGGGACGCATGGTCAAATACGCCCCCTCGGATTGCCAAACCCTCAATTTCACCTGTTCATAATCGCTGCTCATTCGTAGATGTCGAAGCCGCCTTCCAGGATGAACTTCTTCAACAGCGCCGCCGCACGGGAGTTCACCTTGAACAAAGAGAGCGTTTTGCCTTCCTTCTGTTCAAAGAAGGCCTTGGCGCGCGCCTTGTCTACCGAGTCCTTCAAATCGTCGAAGCGCCCAAACTCGTTAATGTTCGATTCCGTCAGGTCGAGCGCAGTCATGGTAGCAAGAAGCTCGCCGTCTACGCCGAGCGCCTCGACGACTTGATCGACCTGAGCGTTTTTCGCCTTGTGTGCATAGGACGTGATGTAATCCCTCATCGTCATGCCGTCCTCAAGGGTGACGTCCCCTCGCTCGACGTCGTGAAGGAACAACTCGGCGAAACGCTGGTCGTCCTGGCTCAGAGACGCGAATGATCGGTGGAGCTCCTCGTACGCGGCGGCGAGCCCCTCGTCGTCCTGCTCAAGGCATTTCAGCCACTTTTGAAAGTTTGCGTTCATGTAGTCACTGTCTATGAGCCCCGTGTCAATCTCCGTTATATGACCATCGAGCTCGTAAGGCGCCTCCGGGGCGCCTCCGGGGCCGATTCCTCCCGCGAACAGCTCTTTGTAGCGTTGCACGAGGACGAGATAGGTCCGCTCGTCGATAACCGGCTGCACGAAGTAGGTTTTGCCGCGTCGCCCTCCCTCATCCGGTTCCTCCTCGAACTCGTAGGTATCCTGGTCCCACGTGAAGCCTTGCACTTTCGCGGCTTCAAGGAACATGTTAAGCTCGACGAACTCCTTGGCAAACTTTCGCCTAGCCTCTTGCGATGCGGGAAGTTTCGAGAGATCGCCAACGCCCGCAGCCTCGAACACCATGAGTATCTCCTGGAGACGCGCGTCCATCAGCGCGATATTGTACGGAAGCTTCTGCACGAACATGTCGAGCGGGCGGTCGCCCGAGTACAGCTTCACCGCAGCATCGATGTAGCCCTTCATAGTGTGGGGAAGGCGGTAGTAGCGGATGGTGCCGAAGGGCTTATCGGGGCCGAACAGGCGGTTGGTGCGGCTGAAGGCCTGGATGATACTCTCGTAGTCGATGACTTTGTCAAGGTAGAGCGTGTTGAGCCACTTGGAGTCGAAGCCAGTGAGCATCTGGTCCACCACGATGAGCAGGTCGATGCGACTCTCGCGGTTGGCGTCGACGTTGACGTAGGGCTTCTTATGTGAAAGGCGCGCCGAGATGTCCTTCTTCATGGCGGACCAGGTGGGAATGGTGAACTCCTGGCCATATGCTTTGTTGTAATCCTCGATAAGTTCGACCAGGGCATCCTCCTTCACGGTGGAACCGGCGTCATTGTCGATGCTCGGGTCGAAAAGTGCCGTCACCTTCATCTGCGGCGCCTTCATCTTGAAGGCGCGGTAGTAGTCAATCGCCTCGGGGATGGAGCTTGTCGCCAAGATCGCGTGGAACTTGCCGCCATGGGAGAGCACCGGGAAGCGCCGCAGAACATCCTCGACCACCTTGCTGTGGTGCGGCGTGTCGGGCCAGTACTGGGTGCGGGTCAGGAAGTCCTCGATGCCCTTGATGCGGTTACCGGCGCCGTCGACCAAGGGGCCCATGGGGACCTTCGCCTGGTCCATGTAGTGGTAGAAGACCTTGCTTTTATGCTCGTCGGAGATGGCCTCGACGACGTTTGAGGCCTTAGCCTTCTCAAGAGCCACGGCCTCGCGCACGTCGTGGTCGTCGAAGGTCGTCACCATATATGGGTCGAAGCCCAGGACGTTGCCGTCGCGAATGCCGTCGGCGATACTGTAGCGGTGCAAGCACTCGCCGAATACCATGGCGGTGGTGGAGCCCTTCTTCTGGTTCTCGTCGAGGATCGGCGTGCCCGTGAAGCCGAAGAACATCGCGTTGGGGAACGCGCGGCGTATGTCCTGGAGCATCTCGCCGAAGGTGGAGCGGTGGCACTCGTCGATGACGAACACAATCCGCTTGGAGGCCAGACGGTCGAGCTCCGCCTGGGTGATCCTGTCCTCGCCGGCCTTCACGTTGCTCATTTTCTGGATAGAGGTCACGATGAGGCGGTTCTTGGGGTCGTCGCTCGCGAGTTTCGACTTCAGCACCTGAGTGTTCTCGGTCCCCTGCACGTCATCAGCGTCGTCGGCGAACGCGCGGTACTCGGAGAGCGACTGTGTGCCCAGCTCGATGCGGTCCATCAGAAAGACCACCTTGTCGGCGTCGTGCGAGTCGGCTATGAGCTGGGCAGATTTGAAGCTCGTCATGGTTTTGCCGGAGCCGGTGGTATGCCATATGTAGCCGCCGGGACGTCCCGGGGCGCTGCTCTTGGGTCTTTCATCCCATTTGCATCTGCGCACCTTATCGGATATGGCGGCGGCCGCGTAATACTGGTAGCTGCGCATGACCTTCAGGCAGCCGTCCGAGCTGTCGGCCACGGTATAGAAGCCGATGAGCTGGTGCGCCATGGGGATGGAGAGCATCGTGGAGGTAAATCGCTTCCATTCGCCGGTTCCGGGTTTGTCGCCCGCGCAGACGGGCTCGTTGTTGAAGTCCTCCCAGTGAAAATAGAAGTTCGAGTTGAACGCGCCCGTGCCAGGATTGGCAAAGTACAGCGCTTCATCGGGAGTCATTCCCACGAAGATCTGGACCAGGCGGAAGAGTCCCGTGAACACGCCCTCGTGGGCGTACTTCTCTATCTGGCCGGTGGCTTGGCTGACGGGGATGCCGCTGCGCTTAAGCTCGATGTGGATGACGGGCATGCCGTTGATGAGCAGACACAGGTCGCCGCGACGGTCGTTCAAGATCTTGCTCTTCGCAGGGTAGATTGGCTGCTGAGCTATCTGGTAGCGGCTCTGGCCGGCTGCGATCTCCTGGCGATCGTAGATCTTCAGGCTCACCTCCTTGCCCAGGTGGAGCGGATCGTTGGGGTTGTCGCGCGTGATGGCGACGGTCTTTCCGTTGATGAACCCGTTGAGCGCGAGCGGGGTCTTGAGCGTTTCTATTTGTTCGATGACCTGTGCCATCTCGCCCTGGGTGAGCGGGCAGCCATTCAAGCGGTCGATATCCGCGTTGTTCTGAAACAGAATCTTCGCCCAGTTCTCAAGGAGGTCCTGCTCGGTGGGATAGCGCAGGACGCCGTCCGCATCGTCCCATCCGTGCTGCTTCAGCACGGTGATGACAGCTTCTTCGAAAGAAGTCTCTTTATCGTAAATCATCGGAGAAACCTTTCTTCAAAATTGCTAAAAGTTATACATTTAGCTATTGATAATGATTATAAGACGTAGATGCTTCTACCTGGTAATAGAGTAAGTTTTCATAAATCTATCAAAATAGTAATGAACGCTACGATGTTGAGCTAAGTGCGGACAAAACGCTATTTGATGCAACAATGATATCTAGAATTCTTATTGTTAGTGCAACAACAAAAGACAAGGCAGTGACCCATAGGTCTACAATGGCGCTTACGACAATGCAGAGCACCAAGCATTTACTCAGCAGACTGGACGTAAGCGTGTTCTTCCTGGCAATACTGGTCGCGGTTTTAATGTCGGTGAGACTCAAACTAAGGGCCATACAGAGTATTGGACTGAACAGGTTTGGGTTTCAGAAAACTAATTAAAAGCACTTAGTTAGCTAGAAAATACGGATATTGTTTATACAATCCCCGTATTGCTTTATATATCACGTCGACCATTACGGTATTTACTACATCTTCAAGCAGTGTTCGTGCCATACCATTGAGATCTAATTTGTGATCTTGGGTGTAGGTGAGCTCAGTTTCGTGTAGAGTTTGCATTGCGGTTATTTCCTTTCTGAATTGGTTGTGGTGACTATATTTTAGGAAATAACCGCACTTCTTTTAAACACCTGAAATGCTTACTTACACCACTTTTCGGGACACGACCTTTGTTGGTTCTATTGTTCCAGCATTTAAGGGTATTTCTGACAAGTTCCTTCCTGGCGCTGTTCCAGCGCTGGACGCGCCAACGTTCTATCCATTCTCTCCAATGGGAGGAATGTTTGGCTTCCTTGGATCTTCAATTGGTGCAATTCTTGTCTGCATTTTGACTATTGTTCTTCATGCTCCAGTTATTGTCTTCCCAAGCCCAATCATCATGTACTTTGACGGTAATGTCATGGGCGTCTTTGGTAACAAGGCTGGTGGATGGAAGGGTGCTCTTGCAGCAGGCCTGGTAACTGGTGCAATTACTTCTGCAGCAGCTATCCTGTTCTATCCATTGACTGGCGTAATGTTTGGTTCTGGCGTGACTTGGTCCAACATTGACTACGCGCTGGTATGGATGCCTTTGATGTATCTGCTTAAGGCCATTAGAATGCTTGTACTTGGTGCATAGCCAGTCCTTTTAGGAGTTAATAATGAAACTTGTTGCTGTATGTGGTTTTGTCGTTGGATCTTCAATCATTGCCAAAATGAATATTGAGAGCATCCTTCAGAAGAGGAACAGGGAAGATATCGTTGTTGAGACTATCGACCTTGGTAGCGTTCAGGGTGCTGATGGCGATTATTACGTCACAACCAATGAGCTCTTTGATAACTTCCCTGATGGAATTAAAGAGCGCACCATTGTACTAAATAACTTCATTGACCTTGCAGCTATTGAAAGCGCGCTAGAAGAGCGAATCGGTCTATAGACTATTCAACATTTTGTATTATTAAGGCACTCGTTGATCGAGTGCCTTTTTAAATATTACTTTATATTTACAAAAAATTAAAAACATATAATATTAAATAAAAGTTTAATCGTTGGGAGAGGCTTATGAAGAGTTATAATCTGAAAATCATTATGCATTCCTACGAAAATTTAGGTGACTCTGGAAGTGAAAATTTTTTAAAACTCGAATCACTCTACTCAAAACGAAAAAAAATTAATTATGACGATAGAGAGCTCAAAGCTATTTCAGTGCTTGTTGACACGCTTGAAAAACAATGTGTGAAGAATTCAGTAGATTCGCTTAGCCTTCTTGATGGCTTCTACTATTCTTACACTATGCCATACGTAGGACATGAATTTGATTTACTTAAAGCGAATGAAAATAAAGTTGTTAATATTGAAGTTAAATCACAGATGGTTGATGAATCTGAACTTTTGCGTCAGTTAAAGCGAAATCAAGGGTACTTACTGGGCGCTGGATTTGATGTTATTAGTTGTTATGAGTTTGTGATTAAGAATGATTCTAAATATATTTTATATAAATTAATTAATGATAAATTAGAAATTACTCATACTGATAATTTAATTGAGGATTTGAAAGACATTAATGTAAGTAAAGGGCTGGATCTTGATTGTAAGTTTGATCCTTCACGCTTTCTTATTTCGCCGATTAACCATCCTTGAATTCTCATTGCTAGTGCAACAACAAAAGACAAGGTAGTGACCCATGGGTCTACAATGGCGCTTACGACAACG
>JABZHN010000024.1:0-16000 GCA_015258835.1 Atopobium sp. | reverse complement strand
CTTTAATTTAATGTCTAATTCCCTTACTATAGATAGAAGTATTTACTAGTACGGTTCGGTTTTAAGGAATTGAATTGAAACGATATAAAAACATTGTTCTTGCTATTCTTGTTGCGTTGACGCTTGTTGTGTCAGTTATTACTCCAAGAATTGCTCTTGCAGACTCTAATGAGATTAGTGCTCTTGCTGTTGATAAATACACACGTGAACCAATTGAGGGCGTACATGTTGTAATTTATCAAGGTGGTTCTACTATCGTGGCCGAGGGAGAAACAGGAGCTGATGGTTACTTTAGGCCTTATCTTCCTCTTCCTGACGGCGCTTATAGAGTTGAACAAACCACTTATAAAGATGGCTATGTTCATCAGGTCGACTCTGTTTCTTACTTTTTTAGGGACGCTACATATGGTTTAGGTGATGTGGTCGTTGCTGAACTGGAGAACCAGCCAATTTTAGGCAATATTATTGTTAAAGTCGTTGACACAGATGGCAATCCTATTGCCGGTGCAACTCTTAAGGCTACTGCCGCAAACGTTGCTGGACCTCGTATCCCAACGCCTCCATTTACTCAGACCGGTATTCTCACCATGGAGGCTGACGGAAGCTACTCTCTTACAACTGGTGCAGATGGCTCTGTTGTAATTCCTAACCTTATGGGTAACACTTCCACTACCATCACACAGCTCACCACTATTGATGGTTACCAGATTGATACTACGGTTCGTGTTGGTCAGATCACTGGTACAAATACTACTGCCACAGTAACTTTTGTTGATCCTCGTATTCCTGCTCCAACGCCTGCACCAGATCCAACACCTGCTCCAGAGCCACAGCCTGAGCCAACTCCAGCACCAGAGCCTCAGCCACAACCAGAGGCTCCAAAGGCTAAGAAGGTTAAGAAGTCCGTTCTTCCAAATACCGGTGATAATGCGCTTACGCTACCTTTGATTATTGGCGTTGCTGGTGCAACTGTTGTTGTTGCTGGTGCTGCTCTTTTCCTTCATAAGAAGCGTCAATAAATCTTCATAAGCCTGGTTTCATTTACATAATTCACCACGTAAATCAAGTGAATGACTTATACTTATCCAGTTCAGATATGTATGAGGAGTTCACTTGATTGCTCTTGCGGATAAGATTTCTAAGTCATTTGGCGGCAGAGTCCTTTATTCAAACGCAACACTTCAGCTCAATGCAGGTGAGCGTTGGGCGTTAGTTGGTCCTAATGGTGCGGGTAAGACTACGCTTCTAAAGATCATCATGGGCCTAGAGTCTGCTGATGAGGGAACTGTTACCTTTGCAAAAGACGCTACTCTTGGATACCTTGAGCAAGAGACAGAGCTCATGGGAGATAGAACTGCCCTCAACGAGGTTATCGAATCTGCCCACGAGATTAAACAGTGGGAAAGAAAGGTTAACGACCTTTCAATCAAAATTGCCGAAACTCCCGAAGGTGCAACGCTCAATAAGTATCTTGAAGACTACGCTCATGCTATGGAGCGTTTCGAGCGTCTTGGTGGCTATGAACTAGAGAGTAGAGCTCGCCAGATTCTTGCGGGACTGGGTTTTCCCGTTGAAGACTTTGATAAGCCAGCTAAAGAGTTTTCGGGCGGCTGGCAGATGCGTATCTCTTTGTCTAAGCTGCTTCTGCGCCGTCCTGATGTTCTTCTTCTTGACGAGCCTACTAACCACTTGGACTTGGAATCTGTCCAGTGGCTTGAGAGGTTCTTATCGTCATATGACGGTACGGTTTTGCTGGTAAGTCACGATCGCTCGTTCATGGATGCCTGTGTAACGCACGTGGCGGCGCTTGAGAATCGTATGCTCGTAACCTATACCGGCAATTATTCCGGCTATCTTCATCAACGAGAAGAAAATCTTGAGCAGCTCCGTGCTAAACGTGCAGCTCAAGAGCGCGACATTGCTCACATGGAAACCTTCATTGAGCGATTTAGGTATAAGCCTACCAAGGCAAAACAGGTTCAAGAGCGCGTGGCAAAGGTCGAGAAGATCCGTGAAGAACTGGTAGTTCTTCCAGAGCAATCTCATCACATGCATTTTAGGTTCCCAGAACCTCCTCGTACCGGAGATACCGTCATTTCTCTTGAGGGCGTGGCCAAATCGTATGAGGATAACTTTGTCTACGATAACGTTGACCTTAAGCTGTATCGCGGAGATCACGTTGCGCTTGTTGGCCCTAACGGTGCTGGTAAATCTACTCTTATGAAGCTTATTGCTGGTAAGCTTAAGCCAGATGCGGGACAGATTAGCCTGGGCCAAAACGTCACTGAAGCTTACTATGCACAGCACCAGCTTGAAGAGCTCAATCCTGCAAATACGGTACTTGCAGAGCTTGATACCGTTGCTGCGGGCTGGACTACTTCTGAAGAGCGTAGATTGCTTGGAGCCTTCCTTTTCCATGGCGATGACGTTGAGAAACGCGTAAATGTGCTATCTGGCGGCGAGCGCGCTCGTCTCGCATTAGCTAAGATGCTGGTTTCTCCAGATCCACTGTTGCTTCTAGACGAGCCAACTAACCACTTAGACATTGATTCTGTTGACGTTCTAGAGAAGGCGCTTGTTGACTTCCCAGGAACTATCATCTTGATCAGTCACGATGAGCACCTGGTCAGAGCTGTAGCTAACAAGGTTGTGGATGTTCGCGACCACAAGGTTACGGTCTATGACGGTAACTACGATTACTTCCTCTTTAAGCTGGCAGAGCTTCAAGCAGCAGCGCAGGGGGAGACGTCGAGCAAGACCGTGTCCTCGTATGGCACATCGGGTGCAAGGGCGATCAAGAGCGCTGTTCCAGAGGCAGGTCAAGCTGCAGGATCTTCTCGCAATGTGAAGACTAAGGAGCAGAGGAGAGCTGAGGCAGAGGAGCGTAATCGTAGAAGTCGTGCGCTGAGGGAGACCAAGAAACGTCTGGACGAAGTTGAGGCAGCGCTGACTCCTGCGCATAAACGATACGATGAGCTCATGACGCTTATGGCCGACGAGGCGCTCTATAATGATCCTCAAAAGTTTGATGAGTGTATGGCTGAATACCAGGCACTCTCCAAAAAAATTCCCGCTCTTGAGGCTGAATGGTTGGAGCTTTCAGAAAAGATGGAAGCTGACATTGACGAGTAGGTAGTTTTGCCAATCTTGGGTAAAATTGTCTTGTACCTACTGTCTTGTAACTAACGTTATGTTCTTGAGAGTCTTTGTTTGTACGTGCCTGTCTGTGTGTCTTTGCAGATGTTGAGATAAGGATTGTTGTGCCAACTGCTTTAACATCAGTTCCATCGCTTTTGACAACGCTCGCTGAATTTGCACTGGTAATCTTTGCCATTGTGGTTCACGAGGTTGCGCATGGCTTTGTTGCATACAAGTGCGGAGACCCTACCGCTAAAATGTCTGGCCGTTTGACGCTCAATCCACTGGCACACATTGACTTGTTCGGTACGGTTCTTTTGCCGTTTATGTTGGTATTGATGGGTGGTCCTAGCTTTGGTTACGCAAAGCCCGTTCCCTATAACCCCAACTACCTCAAAGATCGTCGTCGTGACGAGATTCTTGTAGCACTCGCAGGTCCAGCGTCTAACATTTTGCAGGCGTTTCTCGGCGCACTCTTGTTGCGTTTGCTCAACGCATTAGCAGTTGCATTTGGTGCGGCACTAAATCCGCTGGTAATGTACTACGTTTCTTCGCTGGTAATCTTCTACATTCAGATTAACGTAAGCCTGGCAGTCTTTAACATGCTGCCAATTCCACCTTTGGACGGCTCTAAGCTGCTGTTATATTTTCTTGGCGAGAAAAACCGTCAAAAGTTCTACGCCATTGAGCCTTACTGTATGATTGCTGTAGTGGGACTCATGTTCTTTGCGCCTGGCTTTTTCTCGTCCATTATTGGGGGCATTTCTAACGTCATTTTGAGCCTGCTTGCGAGAATCATCTAATGTCGTACAAAGTAAACACTGCAACATATTCTGGTCCGTTTGACCTGCTCCTTCAGCTGGTAAGTAGGCAAAAAGTTGCTATTGGCTCTATTTCTATCTCTGAGGTTGCTGATCAGTACCTGGCAGAAGTTGACGCCATGGAAGAGCTTGACCTAGACGTTGCCAGTGACTTTGTCCTTGTTGCGTCAACGCTTCTGGACATGAAGGCTCATGCCCTGGTACCTCAAGACGTTTCGCTCAAAAGCTCATTTGATGAAGATGAGTATGATGACGAGCTTGACGGTCTTTCTCCTGATGAGGCGCGAGAAGTTCTTATTGCTCGCCTCATTGCCTATAAGCAATTTAGAAACGCTGGTGCCGCGCTAGGCAGCCGCATGGAGGCGGAATCGTACATGTTCCCACGTTCAGTGGGTCCAGACCCTGATTTCTTGAACCTCATGCCAGACTACCTAGAAGGCATTACGCTCAGAAGCCTTGCCGTCATCTGTGCGGACATTGACTCAAAACGTGAGACATTCTTGCTTGAGGCAGAACACGTGGCCCCAAAAAGGCTCCCAGTAGCTCTGACGGTAGCTTCTGTGGACCGTCTCACGCGCTCTAAGGGTAAAGTAACCTTCTCTGAGCTTCTAGATGGTCAGGATACGCCAGAGATTGTGGTTGCAAACTTTTTAGCTGTGCTTGAACTTTTTAAGCGCGGCCTTGTTCGTGTTCAGCAGGATGTCATTTTTGGTGAAATCGAAATTGAGCACATAGAGGGCGCTGATTCATATCAGCTTGATGAATCGGTGCTCCTGGAGCTGGAAGAACTGTCTGGTGATGAGCCAGATCTTGAGGGATTTAACCTGTCTCAAAACGCACTTCAAGATGTCCAGCAGACGCTTTTATCGCTCACTCATACGCCCGATGAAGTACAGGAAGAGGCGGAATAATTATGGCAGAAGAGCTTATTTATTTAGATTCCGAGTCGCTTAAAGGCGCACTAGAATCACTGCTTTTAGTTGCAACTGATGCTATCACCACGGCTGACTTTGCCAAGGTAACCAATGCAGCTCCCGCCGAGGTCGCTGAAGCTCTTAAAGAGCTTGCAGAGGAGTACACGCGCTGCAACAGGGGCTTTCAGCTTAGAGAGGTAGCCGGCGGTTGGCGTCTCTTTACGCACCCTGCTCACCATCAGCTGGTCAGCGACTTTGTCCTTTCCTGGGACACACGTCGCCTTTCGCAGGCAGCTCTTGAGACGCTGGCGGTTATTGCCTATCACCAGCCGGTAACCCGTGAGGGCGTCCGAGCTATCCGTGGCGTTAACTCTGACGGCGTTATCTCTTCACTTCGCGAGAAAAACCTTGTGCGTGAAGTAGGCAAAGAGGCAGATAGGGGACAGGCCATTCTTTATGGCACTACTGCGCTTTTCTTAGAGCGCTTTGGTCTCAAATCTTTGCGCGAGCTGCCACCACTGGAAGACTTTGCCCCTGACGAGGAGTCCAAGCAGTTTATTCGCGAGAGACTCTCTGGTAGAAGCTTTACTTCAACGCTTGAAGAGGCCGCAGAAGATATTGATGATGAGCGCTCCCTTTTGGGAGACGACTACGATACGCAAGAGGAAGCATAGGCCGTGGCAGAAGAGCGCATTGTTCCCATGCGTCTGCAGCGCTTCTTGGCGCGTGCAGGAGTAGCTAGTCGTCGCGGCTCTGAGCGCTTGATGACGTCTGGCCGCGTTACCGTAAACGGCCAGGTAGTCACCGAGCTTGGAAGCAAGGTTGATCCTCTGGTAGATGTTGTTGCGGTTGATGGCGTTGTCTGCTCAATTGCCGAGAAACCCGTCTACTTGATGCTCAACAAACCTGCAGGGTATCTGACTACTATGAAAGACCCTCAGGGTAGACCAACCATTGTGGACATGGTTCCCACTGACAGATACCCGGGACTTTTCCCTGTTGGACGTCTTGATATGGATACCACGGGTCTTTTGTTCTTTACTACCGATGGTCAGATGGCACAAGAGCTTTTGCATCCCTCAAAGCATGTATGGAAGCACTATGTTGCTCATGTAGTAGGTACACCTACAGAAGAGCAGCTCAATCGCCTGCGTGAAGGCATTGAACTTGAAGATGGCCCTGCAGCTCCTGCTGAGGTTGAGATTGTTTCCAATGATGCCAAGTTGAAGGCACTTCTCGCCCCACAGGGTTTGGGAAAAACCGGTGGAGGAGAGCCAAACTCCCTGGTCAGCGTAACTATTAGAGAAGGCAGAAAGCACCAGGTCAAAAAGATGCTTCTTGCTATTCACCATAGAGTTCTTGCACTCCACAGAGACACGTTTGGGCCGCTCCACCTTACAGACGTTAAAGAAGGTGAGTGGAGACTTCTCACAGAAGAGGAAATTACCGCTCTGGAGCGCACTATTGGCAGAGAACCTGGTGCTTCTCCCATCATGCCTTTACCTGCCAGCAAATAACTACTAGTCGCACAATCACTAAGTGCACATCAAACAGCTCAAACACGCCCAGAGAGGAGACATAATGCAGCCATTAGAAGTTCCAGCTCAGGTTCATCGCATTTTGTTTATGCGCCACCCAGAGAGTGTGGCTAATACACAGCGCTTTTTCAGCGGCAGAAGAGACGTTGAGCTTACCGAGCATGGCGTTGAACAGCGAGAGCACGCTGTTCGTGCACTTGTTGCATTTCATCCAGATAGAATTTGGACCTCTCCTTTATCTCGCTGCAAAGACATGGCCCAGATGGCCGCAGCCGAGCTTGGTATTTCCTGCGAGGTAAAAGACGATCTTGCAGAGATGGATTTTGGCATTCTGGAGAGCAAGCGTTTTGCTGATGCAGAAGAGATTTTAAAGCCCTATGGCCTTACGTTTCCTTGGGCCTCAGACAAAAACGGCCACTCCATACCTGCTCCAGAAGCAGAGTCATACGAGCAGGTAAGAAGCAGGTGTCGCACTATTCTTAACGAGCTTTCCAGTCTTTCTGGACGCACTGTTTGTATTTCTCACGGCGGCTATTTGCGTTCTATGATGGCAGAGATTTTTGGCATCCCAGGTAGTTCAAGCTGGAATGTACATCTTGCAAATGTCTCTTCAATCTTCTTTACTAGTACAGGCAGTTCTGATTTCAAGCTTGGTGGATTTAACCTTGATCCAGAAGAGGTTATTCGTCGTTCCACTGAGCCAAGTTTTTACGATTTTCGTGACATTTGGGGTGTCACCAAGGGGGATAAGTAATGATTGTTGCTATTGACGGCCCAGCAGGCTCCGGAAAGTCTACGGTTGCTCGCGCCCTTTCTGATCGCCTGGATTTGATTTTCCTTGATACAGGTGCAATGTATCGCTCCGTAACCGTAGAATGCCTGCGTCAAGGCATTGATATGACTGATACCGAGAAAATCATTCAGGTTGCACGCAGCATTAGCATCTCGTTTGGAAACTCCGCAAACGGCCAGACTGTCTATGCAAACGGCTCAAACGTTACGGCAGAGATTCGTACCCCAGAGGTAGACAGAAACGTCAGTGCTGTTGCAGCTATCCCTGAGGTCCGTGAGGCTATGGTCACGCTTCAGCGTCGCGCAGGCGAGAATGGCGATGTAGTCGCAGAAGGCCGTGACATTGGCACCGTGGTATTTCCCGAGGCAGATGTAAAGGTGTTCTTGACCGCAGACCCTGCTGCTCGTGCTCACCGCCGAGCCGTTCAGCGCCAGGGTGGAGACGCAGCCACCGGAAACGATGCCCAGGTAGACGCTAAGAGTGAGGAGAAGATCCTCGAAGACATCAAGGCTCGCGATAAGGCTGATTCTGAGCGTAAGGCAGCACCACTGCGTGCTGCAGAAGATGCCCACCACATTGACTCTTCTGCGCTTTCTGTTGAAGAGGTTATTGCAGCTATTATTGCCCTGCATCCTGGGCTCGGCAAAAGAGATATCCGCAATCACAGGGCTTCTCACCAGGGAAATGGATCAGAGAGCAGCTCTTCTGATGACGGGAAGTCTCACACGGAAGAGCCTAAACGCTCCGAGAAAAAGTCTTCTATAGCAGCGGCATCTAAGCGTTTGCGTCCTTTTGGCGGAAACTCATTTGACGATTATTACGATACCGCGCTTGCTGATTTTCCAGCTCCAGCCAAGTTCTTTAAATGGCTGGCAGTCAGTGTGCTTGGACTTGTAACCAAACTTTGGTTTAGATGGCGCTGGGACAATGACCAGCTCTTTGTTGGCGATAAGACCCCTCGCGTTCTTATCATGAACCATCCAACGTTTTTGGACCCCATTGTTACTGTTGTTCACCTCCTTGTTCACGGTATCCCCGTGAGAACCATCTACAAGAGTGAGTTCAACAAATTCAAACCGCTTCAGTGGGCGCTTTCTAGACTGGGCGGTATCCCAGTAAATCGCGGAACTGCTGATATGAAGGCAATTCGTCGTGCAACCACGGCACTTTCTAGAGGAGAAATGCTTCTCATTTATCCTGAGGGTACCAGAGTCAGAAGCAATACTGAACGTGGAGAAACCCACGGCGGTTTTGCGCTTATCGCACAGCTTGCCAAGGTAGATGTTCAGCCACTAGCTATTATTGGTGCGCTTGATATTAAGAAAAAAGGTTCTCCTCTGGTTAAGCCTGTAAAGGTGTATCTTCGTGCTGGTCAGAAGGTTTCTTTTAGTGATCTGACCTCTACAAAGCGTAAAGATCAGGCAAAAGAGATGGAAGAAATAGCCATGGAGAGGGTATACGAACTAAGAGATGCAATGCTCAAAGAGCATCCCGGAAGGAATTAGTTCGTGCCTACTATTAAAATTGCCGATGAAGCAGGTGCTTGTTACGGTGTAGAAAGAGCTCTTCAGATGGTCCAGCAGGCCGTCAAAGATGCTCATGCTCCCGTACGCACGCTTGGTCCTCTTATCCATAACCCTCGCGTTGTTACGTCCCTTAAAGACCAGGGCGTAGAGGTTGTTGATTCCGCTTCTGAAGCTGCAGGAAGTGCGCTTCTGCTACGCACTCATGGCGTAACTCCTCAAGAGGAGCAGATTGCCAAGGACGGCTGTGTTGACGTACTTGACGCAACCTGTCCGTTTGTAAAGAAAGCTCACGGAGCTGCAGAACTTCTCGCCAAACAGGGCTATGCCGTGTACGTGGTGGGAGAGTCCGGACACCCTGAAGTTGAGGCAACACTTGCTCACGTACCAGGTTCTTTGGCTATTGACACCGTGGAAGAAGTTGCTGCTCAGGCGGACGCCATGAGAGCTGCAAAGAAGGTTGGCCTGGTAGTTCAGACCACCATGAGCGCCGCTAAGCTCTCTGAAGTAGTTAACGCGGTGCTTCCGCTTGTTGACGAGCTTCGCGTCATGAATACTATCTGCGAGGCTACTGCGGGCCATCAGGACTCGTGCATGAGGCTTGCAAAAGAGTCTGATGTCATGATTATTATTGGCGGCAGGATTTCTGCTAATACTACTCGCTTAGCAGAGATTTCAAAGCTCTATTGTCCCGCAACTTATCACATTGAAGGCGCAGATGAGCTACAAGCTTCTTGGTTTGAGGGAGCAGAGCATATTGGTATTACCGCCGGCGCTTCTACGCCGGAAGCTCATATCAATGCAGTTAAATCAGCTATTGAACAAATCGTAGGCGCCTAATATGGAACAGCGCGCAGACTACGGAAATACAAAATCTGGTGGACTTGGCGCACTGATTGAGTCCGTTGAAGAGGGTAGTCCTGCGTGGAAGGCTGGCCTTGAGCCCGGCATGATTATCGAGAAGGTCAATGGCGTAGTGCCAAAAGATCTGATTGATTGGCGTTGGGAGGCCGACGGCTCCCTCTGTGAGCTTGAAGTTTCTGTTCCTGGTGATGATGAGCTCTATGAGTGTGTACTAGAGCGTGAATCCGGAGAAGACTGGGGCGTTGACTTTGTTGATGTGCTCTTTGATGGCATCAAGACCTGCGTAAACGCGTGTCAGTTCTGCTTTATGGCTATGCTGCCAGAAGACATGCGACCCTCGCTTTCCATTAGAGATGACGATTATCGTCTGAGCTTCTTGCAGGGCAATTTTGTTACGCTCACTAACCTTACTGACGAGGATGTTGAGCGCATCATTTCTCACAAACTTGAACCCATGAACGTCTCGCTGCATGCAATCTCACCTGATGTTCGCCGTAATCTGATTGGTGCTCGTGCTGCTAGGGGCATTGAAGTGCTTGAGAGACTCATGGATGCTGGTATTGAGATCCACGGCCAGATTGTTTTGTGCCCTAACATCAATGACGGTGAAGAGCTTGATAAAACGCTTGATTGGGTAGAGGCTCACCAGCAGATTACCTCGTTGGCCATTGTTCCCCTTGGCTATACCAAAGACTCCAAACGCTTTACGCATTCGTATTCTGATGATGTGGAGCTGTCCCGCTCTGTAGTCAAAATTGTTGAGCCCTACCAGGAGCGTGCACGTGCCTCTTTGGGCATTACGCGCTTCCAGCTCTCTGACGAGTTCTACGTAGACGCTCAGCTACCTATTCCACCTGCGTATACCTATGACGGTTATCCGCAATTTTATGACGGTATTGGTATGCTCAGGAGCTTCCTCGATGAGGCTGAAGAGGTTTGCGCTTCTATGCGCGCAGGCCTTGATGAAGCAGATACCTATCTTTCTGCTCGCTCACGCAAGATTGTGCTGATTGTAGGCGAGGCTGCTCAGCAAACCATACAGACCTTCTGCGACAACTGGTCTACCAACGGCAACGTTTCTACCTTTGCCGTGCGCAATGATTTCTTTGGTGGAGACGTTAATGTCACAGGACTTATCTGCGCCGTTGATCTTCTCGCCCAGGTACCAGAGGACTTAACTGATGTCCTGGTAGTGCTTCCTGAGGTTATGTTTAACTTTGATAAGGTCACCCTTGATGGCGTGTCGCTGGCCGATTTAACTGCGCAGCTAGAGGCTCGTGGCGCAAAAGTAATCATGTCAATTCCTGGTCCTACAAACATTGCTGAGTCGTGTATTAAAGCGCTCAAAGAGTGGGATTAGCCACGTATTGCTGGTATTATTAAACCAACTGAATGAAAGGTGAGACATGGCTAAGCCCATTGTTGCTATTGTTGGACGCCCTAATGTTGGTAAGTCCACGCTGGTAAATAGAATTGCCGAGAAACGCGATGCAATTGTGCATGAGTCTAGGGGAGTAACCCGTGACCGTTCGTATCACGATGCTGACTGGAACGGCCGTGAGTTCAAGCTTATTGACACCGGCGGCATTGAGTCAATTAAGTCGCAGGACCGCTTTGCTCCACACATTCGTGAGCAGGCTCTTCTTGCATGCGAAGAGGCAGACGTTATTGTCTTTGTCGTAGACGGCACCACTGGTGTTACCGATGAGGATGAAGAGGTTGCTCGCATTGTTCGCAAGAGCACCAAGCCAGTGTTCTTAGTTGTCAACAAGAAAGATAACCCTGCAACCGAGCAGGACGGTCTTTGGGACTTCTACGCACTTGGCTGCGGCGAGCCTCTACCTCTGTCTGCTTCACATGGTCACGGTACTGGTGATTTGCTGGATGACATCGTCAACGCTTTCCCTGAAGCTGATGAAGAGCCAGAGGATGACGGCATTCTTAATCTTGCAATTATTGGCCGACCAAACGTGGGCAAGTCTTCGCTTGCAAACCGCTTGGCTAATAAGAAGCGCTCTATTGTTTCTGACGTTGCAGGTACTACGCGCGATGCTATTGACACCATGATCGAATGGAAGGGAACTCCCATCCGTCTTGTTGATACTGCAGGTATCCGCAAAAAGAGCCAGGTACACGAGGATGTTGAGTACTACAGTCTGGTCAGAGGCCTGCAGGCAATGGACCGCGCAGACGTCTGCCTTCTTGTGGTTGACGCCTCTGTTGGCGTCACCGAGCAGGACCAAAAACTTGCTAACATGGCCGTTGAGCGCGGATGTGCGCTGGTACTCCTACTTAACAAGTGGGACCTCATTGACTCTGAGGCAAAGCGTGATGAGGTAGCAGTCTCTGTAGCAAAGCGCCTAGCTTTTGCACCATGGATTGCTTCCATCAACGTTTCTGCACTTACTGGACGCGCTATTGATAAGGTGCTTGCCGCTGCTCTTTCGGCTGCAGAATCCCGCGCACTTCAGCTTAAGACTTCCGAGCTCAACGAGCTTCTCGCCCAGATTAGAGAGGGTGGACACACGGTTTCTGACCGCGGCCGCCGTCTTAAGATTCAGTACGCCACTCAGACGGGCTCCAAGCCTCCTGTTATCTCGTTCTGGTGCAACGCTCCAGACCTTGTTGATGATAACTACGAGCGCTTTATTGAGAACAGACTTCGCGAGAAGTTCTCTCTAGTTGGTACACCTATTCGTTTGAAGTTCCGTAAGAAGGTTGAATCTAACTAATGTCTGGAATTGTTGTTGCTCTGATTTTTGGACTTATTGCGTTTGGTCTTGGTGGCATTCCATTTGGTCTGATTATTGCAAGCGTTATGGCTCATGAAGACATCCGCAAGCTTGGATCAGGAAACATTGGCACCACCAACGTTGCAAGAAATGCTGGAAAAGCTGCAGGTATCCTTACGCTTCTCTGCGATGCTGGCAAAGGTATTATCAGTGTCATGTTGGTCCGTTGGTTCTTGGGAGCCCAAGGATTTACTCCTCTGATCTCGGGAAATGATCACGCAGAGGCAGAGCTTATCATTTCTTTTGTGTATGCCTGCTGTGTGCTTGGTCATATCTTCTCGCCTTGGCTTCATTTCCACGGTGGCAAAGGAATTGCTGTTGGATTTGGTGGCGGCCTTGCGGTAAATCCGCTTGCAGCCCTCGTAGCTCTTGCGGTGTTTATTACGCTTGCCGTACCAACTAAGTATGTGTCACTTGGCTCCATTGGTGCAGCGGTTGCGATTCCGCTTTTCTGCCTTTTATTTGGCATGGACCCTGTGGCAACTATCCCAGTATTTGTTGTGGCTGCTGCAGTAATTTGGGCACATCGCGAGAATATCAATCGTCTTAATGCTGGTAGCGAGTCTAAATTCTCTTTCGGCGATAAGAAAAAGGACAACTAATCATGAAAAGAGTTGCTGTTATTGGTTCGGGATCGTGGGGTACCGCACTATCAACACTACTTGCTTCTACCTGTGATGAGGTAATTATCTGGTCCAGAGAGGCCGATGTCACCGAGTCAATCAATAAAGAGCACGTCAACTGCAGACATCTTTCTGATTCTGAACTGCCACACAATATTGTGTCTACTACCAGCGAGGCTGAGGCTCTCACCGGTGTAGATGCCGTTGTTATGGCAGCACCTTCTGCGTTTTTGCGCTCTGTTTGCGCTGCTTGTGCACCATATCTTGACCCTGAAGTTGATGTTTTGATTCTCTCCAAGGGTATGGAGGCAGGTTCTCACAAGCTTATGCATGAGGTGGCTGCTGACGAGCTGGGAAATCCTTCAAGAATCGCAGTTCTTTCTGGTCCAAACCATGCAGAAGAGGTTATTAAACAGGGAATCTCTGCGGCAGTTGTTGCGTCTGAAGACGCCGAGGTTGCAAAGCGCTTCCAGGCACTGCTTTCTCGTCCATACTTCAGAACCTACATTAGCTCCGACGTGCGTGGCGTTGAGGCGTGTGCTGCCGCTAAAAACGTTGTAGCTATTGCTTGCGGTATTGCTGTTGGCCTAGGTAATGGCGATAACGCTCTTGCCGCTCTTATGACGCGCGGCTTGGCAGAGCTTGGTCGCGTGGTATGCGCCATTGGCGGAGATCCGCTCACTTGCATGGGCCTTGCTGGTATGGGAGACTTGGTGGCAACCTGCACCTCCGAGCATTCTAGAAATAGAACGTTTGGAGAAGCCCTGGTTAAGGGCAAAACGCTTCAGTCTTACCAGGAAGAAACCGGCATGGTTGTCGAGGGAGCTCAGGCTGTCATTGGTCTTTATGAGCTCGGTCAGCAGATGAATGTTGAGATGCCTATCACTTCAGCTGTTCACGCTGTACTTTACGAAGGCGCTACGCCAGAAGACATTACTTCTCGCCTTACTAACCGCATGCCTAATGAAGAATTTTATGGAATGACTCGATAGGAGAGTTTAATGAATAACGTCCTGGTAGCACCATCTGTTCTGTCCGCAGATTTCTCCAAGCTTAAGAGCGAGCTTGATTCCATTGCAAACGCTGACTACATCCATTACGACGTGATGGACGGTCACTTTGTTCCTAATATTTCATTTGGTCCAGATATTTTCTCGTACTGCAAAAAGTCCTCTGAGCTGCCCATTGATGTCCATCTGATGGTCACCAATCCTGCTGAGATTGCACCTCTGTTCTTAGACCGTGGCGCTGACGTTGTCACCTTCCACTACGAGGCTGAGGTTCATGCTCATCGTCTTGTTCACCTTATTAAGGATTCCGGTGCTCAGGCTGGCATTTCACTTTGCCCAGGAACTCCTGTAAGCGTTCTTGAGGATCTTATCGAAGACCTTGATCTGGTGCTTATCATGACGGTTAACCCTGGTTTTGGTGGACAGAAGTTTATTCCTCACTCAATCGAGAAGCTCAAGGCACTCAAAGAGCTCTGCCGTAAGCACAACGTTAACCCTCTGATTGAGGTTGATGGCGGTATTAGTGCAGCTAACGCAGCTGATGTTGTAGCTGCTGGTGCTGACATGCTTGTTGCAGGTAGCGCTGTGTTTGGCCAGGAAGACCGAGCTGCAACTATCCAGGCAATCCGCGACGCTGGCGAGTCTGCTCTTACCGTTCAGGGCTAGGCTGCACCCTCAAGCATCATTTGCACATAAACAACCAAGATTGAATCAACAGAAACACGTTATGGATTACGTTTACTTAGACTATGCAGCTTCAGCACCAATGCGCCAAGAGGCGATTGATGCCGAGAAAACCTATGAAGCTTCACCCATTGCAGGGGTGAACCCAAACTCTTTGCACTCGCTTGGTCGTCAAGCGGCTCGAGAGCTTGATGGTGCTCGTGGCGTCATCGCACGTGCAGTGGGTGGTAAGTTTAGAGCTCCTGACGTGGTCTTTTGCTCCGGCGGTACCGAGGGCAATAATCTCTCTGTTCTTGGAATGGCAGAAGGTATTCGCAACAAAGACCACAAGCGCAACACGATGGTTTTCTCGGCAATTGAACACGATTCTATTTTGGATCTTGCGCCTATTCTTCGCGAGAAGGGCTTTGAGGTTAGAATTGCTCAGCCTAACCGTCAGGGAAAGATTGAGGCTTCTGCCCTTGAGGGTCTTTTGGACCAGTCGGTAGCTCTTGTTTCCGTCATGTATGCCAATAATGAGACGGGCGTTATTCAGCCAGTTGTAGACCTTGCGCGAGCTGCTCATAAGGTGGGAGCGCTTTTCCACACTGACGCGGTTCAGGCGTTTGGTCGCATTCCTCTTGAGGTAGCAGATGTAGATGCTCTGACTGTTGCTGCCCATAAAATTGGTGGACCTCTGGGTATTGCTGCGGTGCTTATGTGTTCCAAGGTTCCCTTTAAGGCTCAAAGTTACGGCGGGGGACAGGAGTCTGGCAGGCGTCATGGCACCCAGGATGTTCGAAGCGCTCTAGCGTTTGCCGCGGCTGCTCAGTGGTGTCAGGATAACCTTACCAAAACGCAAGAGAGCGTTTCTGCGCGCGCTAATAAGGTGTATGAGACTCTTTGTGCTTCTCCTAAGATTAAGCCAACTACAGAGGCTTACGCTGGCAAAGACCATATGCCTGGTACGGTCAGCATTATGGTTCCCTCAATGGATTCTGAGACGCTTATCTTAAAGCTTGACCAGGCAGGTTATGAAGTCTCAGCTGGCTCTGCGTGCTCCTCAGGCTCTCTTGACGCAAGCCACGTTCTCTCAGCACTGGGAATCTCTAGAAACGAGGCTTTGGGTAGCCTGCGCATTACGTTTGACGAGCGCGTTTCTGAGGCAGACCTTGATGCATTCTGTGCAACCTTGCTGCAGATTGTTGGATAAATTTTTCACATACTAATCTCTGCATTAGTTATGTTCTGCGCTCGATACGTCCTTATTTACGGTAGACTAGATGAGTAACCGTATATGAGGAGGCCCTATGAGTGAGTC
>JABZHN010000023.1:0-20508 GCA_015258835.1 Atopobium sp. | reverse complement strand
CATGCCTGCTTCTGAGCAACGGACTCGATAACCCAGTCGTTATCGTTGTCGGTCAGGTTGCCGGAGAAGTGCAGGTGGGTATCGATAAGACCTGGCATAATGGTGCGGCCCTGGATGTCACGGACCTCATAGCCCTCTGGAACCTCAGTGCGAGGACCAGCATAAGCGATCTTCTTGTCGTCTACGAGGACAAGAGAATCCTCAACAGGAGCGGCGCCAGTGCCGTCAACGAGCTTTCCGCCTACAAAAGCAATCTTACTCATTTCTTTCCCCCTCTAGTAAATGATAAATACTATCTTTTTGCGCCCACCCTTTTTGGGCGCAAAAAATCCAAACTAAAGAAACAAATAACGTGCTTAGTTCAACGTACCGATGAAACCTTTAGAGCTTGCAAGCAACTTATGCTGCTGCCTTCTCAGACTGACGACCAAAGATCATGAAGATGGCCATACCAATGACAATCCAAGAAATGGTGATGATCCACTCAACTGGCTTCAGTGCTGCAGGACTGAAAGGAACAACCATCAGACCGATGATGATGCTGCCAGCAAGAATTGCAGCCAGGATACCTGCGATACCACCGTTGACCTTGTAAGGACGAGGCAGGTCTGGCTCGGTCTGACGCAGGCGCAGGCAGGCAACGCCAGCCATGGTGCATGCGAAGATGAAGCCAAGAGAAGCAACGTTGGTCAGAGGAACAAGCATGTTGCGGCCAAGGAATGGACCAACAAGGGTCAGGCCAGCCATGAACATGTTTGCAGTCAGAGGTGCGCCAGACTTAGGGTCAATCTTTGCGAATGCCTCTGGGAGCATCTTCTTACGACCAAGAGCGAGCATCAAACGAGTTGAAGCACCAAAGAAGGAGTTCATTGGGCCCAGAGGTCCAAGCGTTGCAATGATGAGCATTGCAATGTAGAAGAACAGGTTGATGCGCTCGAGAACTGCAAGTGCAGGAACAGAAGACTTAACAAACTCGTGCCAGTCAATCATGGTTCCGAATGCATAGATGCAGATGAGATAGAAGACACCAGATGCCATAAGTGCAAGTGCTGGAATGATGCCAAACTTCTTCCAATCAAGGTCAGCAGAAGCCTCTTCTGCCTGCTGTGGAATGGTGTCAAAGCCAGCGTAGAAGAATGGAGTCATAACAAGTACTGCAATGATGCCACCAAAGAAGCTGGTAGCCTTTGTGCCCTCGCCGCCTGCAACCTCAGTTGCCTGGGAGAAGAGTGGGAGGCCGTTGCTTGGAGAACCAGTTGCAAAGGAGATAACCATTGCAAGGATCATACCAGTCAGCAGAGCCTTGGTAAGGAAGCTCGAAAGCTTAGCTGCTGCGCCAGCGCCCTTAAAGTTAAGGAAGATGACCAGAATAGCAAAGCAAAGAGCGATGACTGTTGGCCACAGGTAAACATCTGCACCAAGAATGGTGTAGAGCTTAACGGAGCGCAGCCAAGAAAGAATTGGGAATGCGCCAAAGCGGTCGGTGAGAAGCGTGGAAATAGCAATTGCTTCCCAAGGGCACAGTGGAGCGTTACCCAGAAGGAGCATCCAGCCAGTAAAGAAGCCCATTGGGCGACCGAATGTCCTGTCGACGTACTCAATGATGCCACCAGAAATTGGAATAGCAGCAGTGAGCTCGCCAAAAACACATCCAATTGGTACAAGGAAAATTGCGCCAATTGCGAATGCGATCATCGCGGGGAATGGTCCTCCACCAAGAACCATCCAGTCGCCTACCAGGAGCACCCATCCGGTACCAATGATCGCACCAAATCCGATGGTAAAGAAGTTGAATAGACTCAACGACTTTTGCATCTCAGGTGCCTCGGCATTTTCTGCCATGTCCCACTCCTTCCCGTAATAACTCGGACGAAGAACTTGATGAGACTATGTTTGCACCCGAAGCCATTTGAAAAAAGAAGTAGCGCCCTCTGGACGTCAGATAAACCCGTAAGCGTAAAGGCTACAACCGCGAGCGGTAGTTAAATCTTTTTACATCTTTACCAAAATCTAATAACAGTTATGCAATTTTCAAATAGTTAACGTACACAACTATGTATCAATCTTTAACTTAAATACTTTAAAAACTCTTCTGTAGTGCGCGACATCTCGCCTTTTACACGATGTGTAATAAAGACATTACGATGTACGGGAGTCTCTAGATGATGTACGTCAATATCAAAATTTGTACCTTTTGTTGCCTCAAGTGGCAACAAACTTACACCAAGACCTGACTCTACCATGGACATAATGGTGAATGAATCCGATGATGCAAACGTCATGCGTGCGTTTTTGAGTTGCTTCTGAAGCAGAGGAGCCGTCTCAATATCAACAATAAAGGGCTCTTCAATAAGGCGCTTAACAGGAATTGTCTCAAGGTTCTTCTCGTAATGTCCCTTTTGAGAAACAACAATAACCTCATCATGATCAAATAAAGTTGAAGTAAATCCCTGTTCAGTTGCGCGGGTCATAGTAAAACTAATATCCACCTTACCCTTGCTAATAAGACGCAGGGCTTCTCCGTACGTGCATTCGATAACTTCAACTTTGATGTTTGGATGATCAGTCATGTACTTCTTCAGATGGCCTGGCAGCGCTCGTGAAAGAAAGCTCGAAGGCGCAGCAATAACAAGGTCGCCCATCTCAATGGCGCTGACGCGATTAACTTGATTGCTCAACTTGCTGTATGCCTGGCACACCTCTTCTGCAACAGGCAAAAGCGTCTTTCCCTCAGGAGTCAGACTTACATAGCCACCATGCCTGTTAAACAAGCGGACATCCCACTCTTTTTCTAGACTTGCCACCATGCGACTAATAGACGACTGAGTGCATCCCAGCTCTTCTGCCGCCACCGTAAAGCTACTGTGATATGCCGCGGAAGTAAAAGCCTGGAATTTGTGCAGGTTGGTCTCCATACTTGGCCCCCATTCAAGTACGTGGCCTAACAATTCACCCTTAAAAATATCATTCTACCTGCAAATTGGTAAATACCGTTTAACGTAAAAAGACCCCGTGAACGGTTTTCACGAGGTCTTACCTTGCAATCTTTATGCAAAAAACTTTCTTAATTGATACTTCACTTTGACAATTGAAGTACCAGGTTGCTTAGTTACTATGCCTTCAGATAGCGGCCCATAGCAATAGCAGAGCCAAAGAGTCCCAGAAGCAAACCTAAGAGCAGCAAAAGGCCACTCATACCCAGCATGACCGTTTTTGGAATAGCAAAGGTCAAGAAGGTCATGCTTTCTGCCATAACCGGGAGAAGCATGTGGGTTCCAACAACCAAAACGACAATGGCGAGAAGGGCACCGATAACCGCCTCAAGCACACCTTCCATAAGGAATGGCCCACGAATAAAGCTGTTAGATGCGCCAACCAGACGCATGATGGCAATTTCACGACGACGAGCATTAATAGCAAGGCGAATGGTGTTGTTAATAAAGACAAAGGCAACAAACACCAGAAGTCCAACAAGGCCAATAGCGCCAATGCGAATGTATGCTGTTACGCTAAACAAACGCTCAACGGTCTCGCGACCATACTGAACATCACCAGACGGATTGCTCTTATTATCTGCAATGGCTGCAAAAGATGATGAGGAGGCAATACGCTGGGCAACGTCTTGAACATCCTTAGGATCCTTGAGTTTAATCACAAGAGATGCAGGAATTGGATTCTGGCCATCAAGAGCAGAAACCGCATCAGAAGCATTGCGATAACTCATGGTGGTGCGGTACTCCTCAAGAGCCTGATCTTTGCTCTTATAGGTTACAGACTCAACGGTATCCCAGCCTTGAACCTCTTGCTGGAAAGCGGTTACTGCGGCCTGATCTGCATCATCCGAAAGAAATGCCTGGATAGTAACGCGGTTCTCGACACTTCCTACCATGTTCTCGATAAGAGCGGAGCCAAGAATAAACAAGCCGATGATAAATAGTGACAAGAAGATGGTTACGATTGCACCAAGAGCGGTAGACCAGTTCCTTCTAAAGTGGCTTCCGGCCTCATGTAGAGAATATCCAAAATTAGAGAGCCCCATAGTAACCATAGCCTCCCTTCTCCTGGTCGCGGACAATGTGACCAGCCTCAAGTGCAATAACGCGCTTACGCATAGAGTCAACCATCTCGCGATCGTGTGTTGCCATTACAACCGTAGTGCCCGCACGATTAATGCGGTCAAGAAGCTTCATAATGCCCAGAGAAATTGCTGGGTCCAAGTTACCCGTAGGCTCGTCGCAGATAAGCAGTGGTGGGCGGTTAACCATTGCACGAGCAACAGAAACACGCTGCTGCTCACCGCCAGATAGCTGGTCTGGGTAAGCATCCATCTTCTGTCCAAGTCCTACTAGACGCAAAACCTCAGGAACCTGCACATTAATGACAGAACGAGGTTTGCCAATGCACTCAAGTGCGAAGGAAACGTTCTCATAGACGGTCTTATCGGGCAGAAGCTTAAAGTCCTGGAAGACGGTACCAATCTGACGACGCAGATAAGGAACCTTGGAGTTACGCATACGTGTAAGATCCTGACCAGCAACAATAACTTGTCCGTGAGTTGCCTTCTGCTCACGCGTGATAAGACGCAAGAGAGATGACTTACCGGAACCAGAGTGTCCAACTACAAAGACAAACTCACCTGGGTAGATATCAGCGCTGATGTTATCCAGCGCAGGGCGATTTGGCTGCGATGGATACACAAGCGAGGCACTCTTAAAAGAGATGGTAGGAGTGCCCGTGCGCTCAACCTGTGGTGCATTCTGTGCAAGGTCAGCAAAGAATTTTGCACGATCAAGAGGTGCCTGCTCAGGGTTGTTTTGCTGCTCAGCAGTTACCACGTGAACGGCTTCTGCTCCAGAAGCAAATGGATCAGATACAGTTGTTACAGGTTCAGCAGCCTGGGCCACTGGCACATCAACAGAAAAGTCCTGGGTTTCAACTTGATCAGCTCCAACATCTTGCTGGTCAAGCTGGTTAAGATCATCCTGAGAAATTACCCCAAAACGGTCATCAAACGAGGACTCCTGTTGCTCATCAGTGCGAAAATGATTAGCCACAGTTGCTCCTTTTCTTACTCCGAAGAGACAGATACAGATTTTATTTTACCAAAAGTGCAGGTATGTTACACGTCATGCAGGTCATCCACAGAAAAACCGCCTCTTCAGTTCAGAAAAGGCGGTCTGACAATCGCAAGAAAAGCGTTTCTTATGCAGTCTGCATCTTTGCACGTGTCTCATCAATGATGGCACGTACCTTAGCTGCGTTAGCGGCAATCTCCTCTTTTGAGCCCTTAGTAAGCAGGCTTCCCATGCCGCAGCAATCAACGCCACGCTCAAGCCACTCAGCAAGGTTGTCAAGATTAATGCCGCCAGAAGCCATCAGAGGCATCCAAGGAGTTGGAGTCTTAAAGAGGTTAACCAGCTCAGGACCATAGACGTTAGAAATTGGGAAGCACTTAATAAAGGCAGCGCCCATCTCAAGACTGTGGTTTGCCTCGGTCATAGTAGTGCAACCAGGTGCGTAAGGAATCTGATACAGGTTACACATACGAGCAACCTCATCAGATCCGCAGTTAGCAACAATGAACTGAGCTCCAGCCATGATAGCAAGACGAGCAGTTGTTGGCTCCATAACGGTACCTGCACCAACAATCATCTCATTGCCAAGACGCTCTCTAATTGCAGCAATAACCTCGCCTGCGTTTGGTAGGGTATAGCTAATCTCCATTGCATGAACGCCGCCTTCTGCAAGGCCCTCAGCAATTTCAATACCACGCTCAACTGTTGGGACGCGAACAACTGCAAACGCACAGGTATCTACCAGTGCCTGAGAAACAGCAGCTTTCTGCATCTTCATATACAACATCTCCTTGTAAATGTATCTCGCTCTACCCTATTGAGCTGGCGAGAAACCCGTCATTTTTGATACTTAGTTATGGGCAATTCCATAATGGTCAAGCATTGCATAGATTTTCTCGTCAACACCCTCTGCAACCTCAGTAACAGGGAAACGAGCAGGACCAACAGGGTATCCAGCAAGCTCAAGAGAACGCTTAAGCGTCTGAGGGGTGCTTCCAAGGTGAAGGATGTCGCGAATTGGCTCAATCTCTGCCTGCAGGCGAGCTGCTTCCTCTACATTTCCTGCCTCAAGAGCCTTCCAAAGGTCAACGACAACCTTGGTAATAAGGTTTGCGGTACCTGCAATAGTACCCTGAGCTCCAAGAGCATGAGCCTCAGAGATCTTTCCGTCAGAGCCAACAAGTACGTCTACGTCGTGACCAGCGGCAACATCCAGATAATCCTTGAGGTTATCAATGCTTCCGGAACTGTCCTTAATACCCTTGATATTCTCAATGGTTACCAGCTGCTCAACTGCCTCTTTAGAGATGTTTTTGCCGGTACCCTTAGGAATGTTGTACAGAAGGACAGGAATCTTAACGCTTGCAGCAACTGTCTTGAAGTACTCAACCAGCTGCTGATCAGAAATGCCCAGGAAGTAAGGGTTGATGACAGAAAGTGCGTCTGCACCAATTGCCTCTGCCTCACGGCTCATGTAGAGAGCCTCTTTTGTTGAACAAGCGCCGGTTCCTACGTAAACAGGAAGACGACCTGCGGTTTTCTCGATAATAAACTTGGAGAACTTGATCTTCTCGTCAGGGTTACAAACGTGGAACTCACCGTTAGAACCAAACGTAAAGATACCGTCAGCGCCCTCGGAGATAAGCTTTTCTAGAAGCTGCTCAGCTGCTTCATAGTTAATAGACTGTTCTTCGTCGCGGTTAAACGGCGTGACCATAGGGACAATAACGCCCTTAAATGTTGACATGCAAACTCCTCTGTACGTATTTGGTGTTTATCTGGGGTTATTTGCCCTCGCGAATGGACGCGCCAAGAGCTCCACCGGGATGCCACTTAACGTACTGCTCTGGGTTAAGGCCGTACTCGTTTTGAAGCAGGATAGAGAGGCACTGGAGCTCCATAATCTCAGCCAGAATTGAGGCGCGTGGTGGCTTGTTCATGGAATCGCCCTCCTGCTCAACGCCTGCAATAAGGGCAACCTCTGCCTCGTTTGCCAGCCAAGAGTTAGGATTTCCGGTCAGTGCAATAATGTGCACGCCAACGTTCTTAAGGCAGGTAACCGTAGCCTTGAGCTCGCCCGTCTCGCCGGAGTTGGAAATAGCAATGACCACGTCACCAGGACGAGTCTGACCAGCAGATCCGTGGACACACTCGGTACCGTGAAGCTCGTAGGTTGGAGTTCCAGTTGACGAGAAAAGCGATGCAGCATAACCAGAGACGTGACCTGGCTTACCAATACCGGTTACGTGCAGACGGCCACCCTTTGCCTCTGCATCCAAAATAAGCTTTTTAGCTGCAGAAAGCGCATCAAAATCAATGCTCTCTACATACTGATGAAGCGACTTTCCCACAATGGAGAGAAACTCCTGAACCTGCTCTTTTTCAGTTGCCATTACAACTCCTTATCTGTCTGTGAGGCAGCGCTCAAAGACACTTACTACATGCTGAGCTAACGCGTCTCTTTGACCTTGTGCTGAACCATAAGCTGCTCAATCTGCTCTTGAATTTGATCAAGCGTAGTGGCCATAAAAGGACGGTTAATGTCTACAAATTCAAATCCGGAAGGATGGCTTACCCAAGCGCCTTCAAGAAGTAGGCGCAATGCCTTGCCCTGTCGGATGAGTTTGTAGCTTTTAATCTTGGTATAAGGAACGACAAGTGCTTTTCTCTTGTCGGATTTTGCAAAGATACATACGTTTTTCTGTCCAAAATCAATAACATGAATGCCGCTGGCAAAACGACTAAAGCGTTTTCCCATGGCTCGTGATGCAAACCACGTAACGGTGAGTCCTGCAATGACACCAACAAGACCCAAAATGTTGCCACTTACATTGGCGTAAACCCAAAAGAAAAACGTCAGAGCAAGAGCAGCAAACGTCAGGAGCAAGTACAGAATTCCCTGAACCATCAAACGAGTTCTATCTTCAAGAACTTCTAGAACTAGCTGATCTTTGGGAAGCTCTGGAGCAGGCTGTTTGTCAACGCTGAGGCCAAACATATCGCCAATCACTGACTCAGTAACACTTTTGTTGTTCTTCTCGTCTGCCATGTTTTTCCTTGTTGTGAAGCTTTTAAAAGGGCGCCCGCGGGCTTTCCACGAGCGCCCTAAGAAACCGTAGAGCTGAGTAGGTACTACAGAAATCTAGGCTTAGGCAAGACCAAAGAGTGAGCCGATGCCGTAGATGATAGAACCAACGATGTTGTAGTCAACGTTAGGGAAGGATGCCTCTGCAATTCCCAGCTGAGCAAATGCAGGATAGAGAATCAGAGGACCAGCGGTCAGGAAGATACCAACCAGGAAGGAGCCAAGAAGAGCACCGCGCCATCCACCGTAAGCATAACCACAAACGCCGCAAGTACCACCAGAGAAGAAGCAGATGCCTGCTGCGGGAATCATGATGGTTGGGCTGTGGAATGCAACCATAAGTGCCATTGCAACAAGGCCACCAAGGAAGGAGCCAATGAATCCGATGATGACAGCGTTTGGTGCAAATGGGAAGATTGCAGGGCAGTCGACTGCAGGACGTGCATCTGGAATGAGCTTCTCGGAGATGCCGACAAATGCAGCGGTAATCTCAGCGATGAACTGACGGACGCCGTAAACAAGAACGGACATACCAGCAGCAAACTGAAGACCAGCAAGGAATGGCCAAATCCACCACATATCGTTACCAAAGTAGCTGGTGAATGGCTTGTTGTTTGCAAGGGTGTCGCCAAAGTGACCGGTGACAAGGCATGCAATAGTAACAACGTAGAACAGAACAATCATGAAGAGAGCAACGGAGAAGACAAAGTCCTTGAAGAGCTTGAAGAACTCTGGGAGCTCCTTAGTTTCCTTCTCGCCCTCCTCCTCGTTCTTCTTAGCAAAGAGCTTTCCAACGTAACCGGAGAATGCATAACCGATGCAGTTGAAGTGGCCGATTGCGATGGAATCTCCACCAACAAGCTTGTTTACGAATGGCTGGCACAACGAAGGTAGCGCAGCACCGCAGAAGCCGAGGATGACACCACCAAGAACAATGGTGACCCACATTGGGAGACCAAGAGCAATGAAGACCAGTGCGAGTACGCAGGAGAAGTACAGGAAGTGCTGACCAGTCAAGAAGACGGACTTGAATGGGGTAATCTTGGCAAACACAAGGTTCATGATGAAGCCAAGGACCATTACAAGAGCAACCTCAGTACCATAGGTATTCAGTGCAAGAGCAGTTGCGACCTCAACCTGGGTTACAACGCCCTTAACAGCGAATGCACGACTAAACATGTCGCTGAAGATGTTGACCTGAGCAGACATAGCGCTAGAACCAATGTTGAAGATCATGAAGCCAATAATGGTCTTCACAGTTCCGGAGAAGACGTCCACAGCGGACTTCTTCTGCAGCAAGAGGCCGACAAGAGCAATAATGCCCATGATGACGGCTGTGTCTCTGAGCTGCATGAGAATTGCATTGAGCATGCGTAATCCCTTTCAGCAAATAGACCAACGAACCTACTCAGATAAGTTCTCTAAATCAAGTGACAAGTACCTCTTGCAAAGGTTTGGCGAGAGCTTCTCGCCGAAGGCAACTCATGTTGCGTATGACAAGAAACTCCCGCCAAAAAGATACAAAGGGGAGCTTATGCGTTGTGCTCTGCGAGCCAAGCGGTGAGCTTTTCCTTCATCTCTGCCTTGTCGACAATGTTGGTAATACCAACTGCAGAAGGAACGCGATCGTCAGCGTTGAGTTCATCGGTGAGGTCAGACATGGTGATAACAAGATCGCCATTGAAACCAATCAGGGAATCCAGATTACCGTGCTCAGTCTCGATTGGAAGATCATTCTCTTTGATGACCTGGTCAATCTTGATCTTGAGCATCATGGAAGAACCCATACCTGCACGGCAGCAAACCAGTGCGTGGAACTTCTTATCAGCCATTACAACCTACCTTCCTTTGCGTGGACAAGGTCCACAACATCTTTTGGTGACTGAGCTTTTTCAAGCTGAGCGAAGAAATCTGGATCGCTCAGCAATTCAACAAGAGACTGAAGGGCACTAAGGTGGCCTTCACTATCTTTTGCTGCAAGTGGGAAAAGAAACTTAACTGGATCGTTGTCTTTGCTACCAAACTCAACGGAATCCTTAAGCACGGTAATGCCTACTGCAGGCTCAAGTGCGCCGGACTCAGGACGTGCGTGTGGAAGAGCAACATGCTCGGTAATAACAATATAAGGGCCAAGTTCGTTGACACCTTTAATGATGTCATCAACATAGCCCTCAGTTACTTTTTTGTTATCAACGAGTGGTTGCGCAGATTTTCTAATTACATCTTCCCAGTTAGAAGCTACAACATTGAGCTGCACCAGGTCTTCGGTAAGGAGATCACTTAACACAGCACCACCTTGCCTTTCTCTTTATGAGACACATTGGCCCAAAGCCGTCTCATGACAAGTCTTAATAACTTGATAATATGCCATGAAATGTTCTTAACTTCAATCAATTTTACTAAAACAGTTATCAAAGTTGTTCATATTTATCCAGGGCATCTTTTGTCCATCTAACTATACAAATGTTCATGTTTTTATGAACGTAACTGAAGCAACTTCTATTATCCCATGTAAAGTTTATATGTTAAATTTTTTATAATCTAAAACATTCATATATATTCATACTATTATTTTCCGAAATATCTTGATATCCTTCTTCTGATGTTCTATTTTATTGATGAATGAACATTCAAAGAAAAAATGTTGCTCATAAAGGGAGGGCATTTATGAAACGGAGTAAGGCTTACGTAGATTCACGTCGCGAGGCAATTACTGAGCTGCTAGAAAAAGAGGGACAAGCAAGTGTTTTAGAGCTTGCTGATCACTTTGAGGTCTCTTCTTTGACTATCAGACGTGACCTGGACTTTCTTGAGAAACGCGGCATCCTGACTCGTCAGTATGGCATTGCTACCCTGCTTAATCCTTATGGTCGTCCTTCTGGCTCAAGGCAGATTCGCTCTAACAAAGCAATTGCCCGCGAGGCTGCTCGCTACGTTGAGGATGGCGATTGCATCTTCATCAACACCAGCTCCGTTGCTCTTGGGATGCTTGAGTGGATTGATGCTCACGACGTAACTGTTGTTACAAACAACGGCAAGGCGCTGTTGCTTGAGGACATCCACGATCTTTCTATCATCCTTACTGGTGGTGACATCCGTCCTCCACGCGCTTCCATGACTGGTGATACCGCTCTTGAGTGCATCCAGCACATTACTGCTGCTAAATGCTTTTTGGGCTGCACGGGTTTCTCGGGAGAATTTGGTCTTACTTCTGCAACAGCTCCCGAGCCAGCAATTAACGCTCAGATGCTCAAGCGCTCTAGAAAGCACTATGTTGTCGCAGATTCTTCTAAGCTCGGCACTACTTCTAACTTCCAGTTTGGCTCTGCAGAAGATATTGACCTTCTGATTACCGATACGGGTGCAACTGACGAGCAGATCCAAGAGCTCAAGGCTGCAGGACTTAAGGATGTTGTCTGCGTCACTCCTTCTATTCTTCCTGCTAAGTAAGACTTACGCTTCATCATTTATTAAGCGAACACAGAAGGCGACCTTTTACAGGTCGCCTTCTTACGTCGCAAAATTTTTTACGTGCAATTGTGTTTAATCGCATCCGACTATACGCACCCACCGAAGTTCAACAGGACCATCTGTCGAGCAGCTTGCTGGCCAAACAACGATTAGCTTTCCAAAGCCTCAAACGACTTAAAGCCTTCGCCAATTGCCTCGTGGACCTCTGAAACAAATACCAGTGCATCGGAGTCAATCTCAGAAACGATAACTTTCAGCTGAACAACCTCCGTACGACCAAGAACGCACATCAAAACAGGCTTGTGCGCACCACTCCACAGTCCGCGCGCCTGAAGCTCCGTGCAGCCACGATTAAGGTTATAGAGAATCTCGTGAGCGATGGCATCGTGCTCAGAAGAAATAATATAAACGCAACGCTCGGACCTTGGTCCGTCGATGACAAAGTCGATCATTTTTCCTGTGACAAAGATTGCCAAGCTAGAATACAGACCGTTTTCTAGCGAGAAGACCGGAATAGCCGCAATAATAATGAGAATATCTACAATAATGATTGCGGTACCTGATGGAATACCAAAGCGCTTGGAAACCGCCTGAGCAATGATGTCTGTACCACCGGTATTTCCACCCGCTCTAAATACAAGGCCAAGACCAAAACCACAGATAATACTGCCCCACAAAGCAGCAAGCATAAGATCATTGGCGCCAAGAGCTGGTAAAAAAGGTGCAAATAAATCGACAAAAATGCTGGAAATTAAGAAGCCTACAACGCTCTTGAGCAAGTATTTTTTGTTGCCGCTTTTTGCAACAAAAGCCATCAAAATGATATTCATAGCGATTGTTTGCATACCAACTGGCAAATCAAAACCAAAAGGCAATGCAACAGCTCTAATAATCGTTGCAAAACCAGTAATACCACCAGCCGCAAGTCCGTTAGGAACTTCAAATACATCAAGGCCAACTGCAAAAATTGCACAGCCAAGGACGATAAAGAACGAATCTTTAAAGGTCTTTTGCCAAGTAGATTTTTGCACACTAATCCTTTCCGCCAACAACCCAGCGATGGTACGCAATGATGAACTGATCAAGATCGCCATCTGAAAGAACGGACTCTACGTTTCCTGTTTCTGCACCTGTTCTTAAGTCCTTAATGAGCTGATAAGGATAAAGAACATAACTCCTAATTTGATTGCCAAACGAGATTTCTCTCTTTGGACCGCGAAGCTCATCCAGCTCAGCTTCGCGTTTCTCCTTTTCAATCTCATACAAACGACTACGCAAGATATTCATTGCTGCAGCTTTGTTCTGAAGCTGGCTGCGTTCGTTTTGGCAGGTTACTACCGTTCCTGTTGGAATATGTGTAATACGAACTGCCGAGTCTGTAGTGTTAACTCCCTGACCTCCTGGGCCAGATGCATGATAGACATCAATACGCAGGTCATTGGGGTCAATAGCAACTTCAATATCTTCAGGAAGAACGGGTAAAACTTCTACACCAGCAAATGACGTCTGCCTGCGTTTCTTATCGTCAGTAGGAGAAATTCTTACCAGACGATGCACGCCCTGTTCTGCACGAAGCATGCCATAAGCATTTTTGCCACTTACCGTAAAGGTTGCGCGGTCAAGACCAATAACCTCTGCAACAGGAGCGTCGTTGATATCAACTTTCCAACCACGACGATCACAATATTTGAGATACATGCGAAAAAGCATCTCGCACCAGTCTTGAGACTCAAGACCACCCTGACCAGGCTTAATAGTAACAATTGCATCACCATGATCAAGTTCATCAGTAAACCAGCTTGAAAGCTCAAGCTCCGACAAGTCTTTTTCAAGAGATGCCGCAAGCGCTTGAGATTCGTCGAGTGATGCTTGGTCTCCAAGCTCTGTTCCAAGCTCAAAAGCGGCCTCAGCATCACCGAGTTTCTCTTTAGCTCTATCAATACCAGCAACATCATCGCGAAGTGATGCTAGTTGAGTCATTATTTTTTGCGCAGCTTCAGCGTCGTCCCAAAAATTGGGGCGAGCACTTTCTGCCTCAAGTTCTGAAATTTGCTGACGCTTCTCAGTGAGGTGAAGATATCCTTCTACCTCAGAGAGACGCTCCGCTAAAGCTTGGAGCGAAACAGCCTCTGTATCAGCCATTCTTACCTGTTTCGGCCGTGGCAGTTCTTAAACTTTTTACCACTTCCACATGGGCAAGGGTCATTGCGACCAACGTTGACGTAAGGATTTGGATCGTCAGACTTACGGTAGGTTGATACAGAAGACTGGCTGGCGCCGGTTCCCTGTGGACTCTTTCCAATAGCTGCGGCATTCTTAAGCATGCTCTTGCCTTGCTTAAGTGCCTTTTGATCGCCGTCGGTCTCTTCTCCACCAGAATAGTGAGCATTCTGGAAGGCCTCTGCCTCAGTATTCTGACGTGGACGATTAACCAACTCAAGGCGGAGAATAGTACGGAGGAAGTCCTCATACATGGTGTTTACCAGCAGCGTAAATGCCTCATATGCCTCGGTCTTGTACTCAACCAAAGGATCGCGCTGACCAAAACCACGAAGACCAATACCGGTCTTTAGGTAATCCATCTCCTGAAGGTATGCCATCCAACGAGTATCAATGACGCGAAGCATTACCTGAGCAGCAAGCTCACGCATAACTTCTTCGCCAAGCTTCTGGGTCTTCTCGTCAAAAGTCTTTTGGACAAATGCGGTGACATCCTCTTCAAGCTGCTCAAACTTGGTATCCTCGGTAAACTCTGGAAGATCAGTCTTACCAGTAAGTTCAGTGAGCCACTTCTCAAGACCCTCAAGATCCCACTCGTCAGCATCTCCGTAGCAGAACTCCTCGCAAATGCGCTGAGTAGTAGAAGCAGTAACTGTCTCGATGAGCTCCATAAGATCCTTGCCGTCAAGAATCTTGTTTCTCTCTGCGTAAATGACCTGACGCTGCTTGTTCATAACATCGTCGTAATCAAGGACGTTCTTACGCATTGCAAAGTTGACTTCCTCAACCTTGCGCTGGGCACCCTCGACAAGCTTGGTAACAATCTTTGCCTTAATTGGCATATCGTCTGGAAGCTCATAGCGCTGCATCATTGCTGCAACGCCATCCATGCGATCTCCACCAAAGCGGCGCATCAAATCATCTTCAAGAGAAAGGTAGAACTGGGTCTGACCAGGGTCTCCCTGACGACCAGAACGACCACGAAGCTGATTGTCAATACGGCGGCTCTCATGACGCTCGGTACCAATAACGCACAAACCGCCCGCAGCGGTTACTGCCTCACGCTCAGTAGCGCAGATTTCCTTTGCTTCTTTGCGTGCAGCTTCTTTTTGCTCCTGAGTAGCCTCGGCTGGCTCAATTCCCTGGTTACGAAGGATATCTTCAGCCATGACATCTGGGTTGCCACCCAAAAGAATATCGGTACCACGACCTGCCATGTTGGTTGCAATAGTAACTGCACCCTCACGACCAGCCTGAGCAATAATCTGTGCCTCACGCTCATGGAACTTAGCATTCAGAACGTTATGCTTAATGCCACGCTTGGACAGAATGCGAGAAATGCGCTCAGAGTTGTCAATGGAAACGGTACCAACAAGTACTGGCTGACCATTCTGATGACGCTCTTCAACGTCTCTTACGACAGCCTCAAACTTAGCATCAATAGTACGATAGACCAGGTCATCGAGGTCTTCACGCTTAACCGGACGGTTAGGTGGAATAACCTGAACAGGAACGTGATAAACCTCACGGAACTCTGCATCCTCGGTCATTGCGGTACCGGTCATACCGGAGAGCTTGTCGTACATAAGGAAGTAGTTCTGGAGGGTGATAGTTGCCAAAGTCTGGTTTTCTTCACGTACCTGAACGTTCTCTTTTGCCTCAATTGCCTGGTGAAGACCCTCAGAATAACGACGGCCTTCCATGATACGACCAGTAAACTCATCAACAATCTTTACTTCGCCATCAATGACAACGTACTGCTGGTCACGATGGAACATATACTCAGCCTTCAGCGCCTGCTGAAGATGATTGACTAGCTGGCCAGTCTCATCGTTGTAGATATCGTCAATGTTGAGAGCGCGCTCGACCTTCTCGAGACCAATCTCTGTTGTTGCAATGGTGTGCTTTGCCTCATCCATCTCAAAGTCAACATCTGGAGTTAATCCACGAACTGCCTTTGCAAAATCCTTATAGGTACCTGCGGATTTAGTGCCAGCGCCAGAAATAATCAGAGGAGTACGAGCCTCATCGATAAGGATGGAGTCAACCTCGTCGACGATGGCGTAGTGGTGTCCACGCTGAACACGCATCTCTGGGCGAGTAACCATGTTGTCGCGCAGGTAGTCAAAGCCAAACTCTGAGTTTGTACCATAGGTAATATCTGCCTCATATGCAGGCTTTTTAAGGCTCAGTCGCATACCGTTCTGCAGAAGGCCAACACTGATGCCCAAGAACTTGTAGATGGTACCCATCCACTCACTGTCTCGTTTAGCCAGGTAGTCATTGACCGTAACGATGTGAACGCCTTTGCCGCTCAGTGCGTTAAGGTAACCAGCAAGAGTGGAGACAAGCGTCTTACCTTCACCGGTCTTCATCTCTGCGATAGTGCCCTTATGCAGCGCGATACCACCGATGAGCTGGACATCAAAGTGACGCTGACCAATAGTTCTTACTGACGCCTCACGTACCGTTGCAAAAGCCTCTGGGAGAAGATCGTCCAGACTTTCTCCTTCGGCATAACGAACCTTGAACTTCTCGGTCTGAGCCTGAAGCTCTTCATCGCTCATTTCCTGCATTGTTGGCTCAAGCGCATTGATCTTCTCGACAATACGCCGATATGCTTTGAGGTCCTTGTCAGCGCCAAAGGACAGAATCTTAGAGAGGAAATTAGGCATAGCTTTTTCCTTGACGTCGGGCATCTATCTTCGGTTGATAGACACAGTATTCAACTTATATATCATACCCCGTCTAACTGCTTGAATCACACTACATGGCGTCGTAAAATCCCAATTTCGTTATTTCTCCACCACTAGTTTCTATTGATTCTTTTCCCTTTTCTGCACCTGCAATCATCCTGAGCTGTTTAGACGGCATTTTTCTACGCTTCATAACGTATTTCTGCACGTACAAATCGTAGTAATGCTGCGCATCCTGCGCCCGACCACATTTTCTCAGTGCCTGAATGAGCGCCATAAGTGTGTCCTCTCGCATATCATCAACAAGGTAGGCGAGCTCTGCAAAATGCACCGCAAGCGTATAGTGGGTAATTCTCAAAGCAGCCGCCGAAGCCGTTACCATGGTATCTATATATTGATCTCTCAGGGCAACACGAATGGGATCTGCAAACCTAAAGCATTCATCCTCAGGAAGATACAAATCCCCTTGGTACAGCTCTTCCGCCTGCTTAGCCAGATGCACTATGTCTTCATCGCTGTTCGATGACGCCACACTCTTTGCTAACCGCGTAAAAATATCAATATCTACGGTCACCTGCTGGGGATTAAAACCAAGTGTTCTTTCAATCCGAGATGCCTCCAAAGGCTCACAGCCTTTCTTGATTTCCTGCACCTCTTTGCGAATAACCCGAGTAGCTTGATACAGGCGCTCTTGCCAATGTGCCTGATCAGCCTCAGGCCAAATCTGCTGAGCAATTTGCGACCTAAAGCTCATGTGATTGTGGGCCAGCGCCAAATACACAAGCAGCGCCTTTGCCGAACGATAAGCAATTTTTCTTCCGGCAATCTCCTCCCCTTGAACCGACAAACTAAATCTGCCGAGAAGAGCAAGGTAAACTCCAGGATGAGCATTATTTACCTTCTCTACGTGCAGGCTTTTCAGAGCGGAGTCTTCAGTCCGAGAATCCCCTGCCCCTTGTCTAAATGCTCTCCATTTTGTTATGTCTCGTTTTCCCTCGTTTGAACGTAAGTAATGGAGCCATTCTTCTGGCATTTCTCGTTCTAAGCACTGCTGAAACTCAGACTCATCAGACAGAAGCGCTCTCACAAGCCACATGGCATTTTCTGGAACTCCATACTCAACCGCATCCAGCCAAACGGGAGCATGTCCGTTTACGCTCTTAAAAAGAGCTTTGTATATTGTTCTACATGCAGCTTTTAGCGATGGATGGGTAATTGCCTCAAGGCTTTTCTCCGTAGGTTTAACGCCCAAGAAAAATCCCGCAATATCTTCAATAATCTTTCCGACTTGCACCACATATAGTGAATCCCATTCCCTACTTAGCAGCACCGCCCTTCTCGCCTGGAGCTGTGCTTTGGGATATGCTCTGCTTCTGAGGCTGAGAAGAGCTCCAATAAGAAGCGCGGGCACTTGAATCATACGATTACCCTGCAGTTCTGCTTGGCTAATGAGCTGCTCGGTATCGTATAAGTCTCCCACAGAAGAGCTTTTTTCAAAAAGGTAGCGAACGCATTTAAGTAGTCCTACAGACCCCTTTAAGCCTCCGACCTCACCTTCTTGTAAGAAGGAGAGCGCGCCAGAAGTGCGTGTATCAAATTCTTTTTGATATACACCCAGCAATGCGTAAAACAATTCCACGTCAACAGTTTGAATTGACGAGGTTATTGATGCAGCTTTCTCATACTGCTGCTCAAGAAGCAGTAGCTGAAGGGCATACTTAAAATTTCCTTGCACAGCTAAATCAATTGCGCGTTTATGTAGAGCAATTTTCTTCTCTAGTGGACCCAGCTCAAGGTCTTCCTTCAAGGGTGGCAGAGGCTTTTGCAAAATCAACTTCAGTAAAGTCATATATGCCGTTTGCTTAAGAAATCCGTTAAATGAAGTGAGATTTTTGAATGCCCTATCAGCATCTTTAGTATTCATCGGCCCCTTAGCAGTAGACAGCGAATCTACCATTCCCTTAGCAGCTTTTTTACTTGAGTTATCGAGCGTACAGTCAGAATGCGTGGCAGTAAGTGCGTTATCTACCAGCTCAATATATCCAGCGTCTACAAATTCCGCTGCATGAGAAAGAACAATTTCCCAGATAATCTCTTCTCTAACCAGCGAGCTTACAAATGCAGCCTTAGAGAAATCTTCTCTATCGATGAGCAGGGCTATAGCTTTCAGAACTAACTTTTCGTGCTTACTCGCTAGAGCCACAAGCTCCTGTTTATTAAAGTTCAACACATCAAATCTTGTAGCATGAATACACGAGAAACGTCTAGTTTCTACATGCACGCCAAAGAAAGGCGCATCTTGCTCTATCTTGGCCAAATACTCAAGATCAACTTGTCCGCATATACGACTTAAATCATCAAAAGAACCAACGCCGAGCAACATCATGCCCAGCCTGAGCCTAAGTTCCTCAATGCCTAGCGAGCTTCTGAGCATATACGATGCAACGCAAGCAAGACTAGTTAGATACGTAATTGGAACATCCGCGTCTTCATGCTCGCAAAAAGTAACTGGCAAAGAGTAAACAAGCGTTGGAATACCGCGCGTCAATCTCATATTAGTCAGAATTGATTGTTCAGAATTATCTATTCCAGGCATAAACGTGAGCAGCTCATTCTTTCCCAAAACATACACGCTAGGGACTTCCTCGATTAACTGACGAGCTTCAGGAGATAAAGAAATCGCAACAAGACAACCAGCCATACGAAGGCGTGCAATTGATTTAACCTGACGAGCAACAAAATACTCGTCAGACGGAGGAAAATCATCAATAAGAACTAACCTTTTAACCGCCTTTGACTTCTTAGCATTGCAGATAGAAGTGCTTTTCTTAGTAAGAATCTGAGTTGCCTCTTTAGCCGACAAACTAGAAAGAGAGATTTCATACACAGTCCATCCGTGTGACTGCGCATAATCCGCCAACTCACGCAAAAACATGGTCTTACCCATGCAGGGCTCTGCACAAAGCGCGAGCGGCCTATTGGTCTTTTCCATTGTTCTGAGGAAGTGCTGAGGTGGAACTACCCTGCTATAGTCACCCATCACATGGCGAGAAGACCCACCGAGCAGCGACTCTGTTCCAGCAGTTTCTCTGTTTTCTGACTCCATAAAACCTCTCCTTACTATTCAAACACTCAAGCGCTACATGCGCTCTAACATTTCTCGTCTCAAAATTTGGTGTGGGATAAATAATCAAGCCAAATTTGTCAGAAAGTGAGAAGGTTTAGGTGAACGGTAGGTGAAATATGGTCAGATTCATGACAGATTAGTAACAAAATACACACAGAAATGCACAAATGTTAAAACAAGATAACATCAAATGGTAAAAATTATCTTCCGTGAACGGCATTTAATTAAGAAAATTATGTAAATATTGTGATACACAATAAATATATAATACGTAATAAATATGGATTTTTAGTAAAAATTTTTATTCTATTTTCGAATATTCTCTACCAAAAAAGAGGACCCCACAAAAGTGAGATCCTCTCGACATAAAAATGCCCCTTGTTGGTCAGCGACGTCCTGCTCTCCCACGGACTTACTCCGCAGTACCATCGGCGCTCGGGGGCTTAACTTCTGGGTTCGGAATGGGACCAGGTGTGCCTCCCCTGCCATGGTCGCTGACCAACAAGGGGTATTCTTGTCTCATGAGGATTTTCTCACGTGCCCTGAGGGCCGCACAGTGTGACGTTAAATTCAAAGGCTTCAAAAATCACGCATCAGTTCAAAATATATTAAAGAAAAGAAGAGCTCGACCGATTAGTAATGCTCGACTGAATGCCTTACAGCACTTACATCTGCATCCTATCAACCTCGTAGTCTACAAGGGGTCTTACCGAAAGGAAAACTCATCTTGGGATGGGCTTCCCGCTTAGATGCTTTCAGCGGTTATCCCGACCGGACTCAGCTACCGGGCAATGCTATTGGTTAACAACCCGTACACCGGAGGTCCGTCCACCC
>JABZHN010000022.1:0-26716 GCA_015258835.1 Atopobium sp. | reverse complement strand
ATCTGCATGATTGAGGTATTTTCAGCGTCATGTATACGTCTTTTTAACAGATTATCCGACTTAGGTGTGTTTTGAACTGCCTCCTATTTTCTCGTGTCCAAGAAATGGGAGGCAGTTCAAAGCCGCGCGGAAACGCGGCTTTGTTTCTTTATGCAATGTTGTTGTGAGCTGCGGCCGTTCGAACAGCGCGACGCCTTAGTTGCGGTGCTCGTGTCTGACTTAGTATCCCTGCTTAGAAGCTGGAATCTTTGCGTCAGCAATGGTACCCAAAAACGTTTGGGCATCGCGACAAGCCATAAGCTCCTCAGGAAAATCAACCTCTTCAAGCAGCTTAATAACAGAATGTGCATCAGCAATACGGGTTGCAATGTGAGCGTCTGAGCCAAAAGAAATCTTGCATCCCAGTTCAGCGCAAGTCTCTGCAATCACACGACAACGCTCAATAGCAACCTCACGCTGACCTTCGTCATGCGTGGCCTCGTTCATCTCGATGAGCTTACCGCGATCACGACACTCTCTGACAAGTGCGGGAACATCAAAATCTAAACCACTGCGACCAAGGTGACCAAGAATCAAAACATGTGGATTATCCAGCGCATTTACGTACATCTGGGTAATCTGCTTCTGCGAGGCGCCAGCTGCCCACTGCTTGCTATGAATGCTTGCAACCGCATAATCGCAGGTACCTAGGATGTGCTCGCCAAGAATACGAGGCTGACGGAGTTTATCGCCATTAATTCCCTGGTCAAACGTAATATCGTAGGCAAACAGGTTGCCCTCAAGGTCAACAATATCAACCTCGGCGCCGTGAAGCAGCCTGACGCCGTGCCAGGTTTCTGGCCAAATGGCGGTGTTCATAAAGAACTGGAAATTCTTAATGGTCTGCTGGTCATACAGCATGGACGAGAAGTGGTCGGTGATTCCAAGCAGCTCATAGCCACGCTCAGAAGCTGCGCGAACGTTCTCCTCAACGGTTGAATAGGCGTGCCTCGAGTACAGACTGTGAGTATGAACGTCGCAAGTAATGCGCATGACGTGCTCCTTTGAATCTCAATCGACAACTCTAGTTAATCATGGCTGCCACCATGAGGCAACCCTGGCGAGAAGACCGGTCTTCTCGCCACCTGCGCGTACTACAGCTCAATGCTCAGCTCAACGGGACAGTGGTCGCTGCCATAGACCTCGCTCAAGATGGATGCGCTTTTGACCTGCTCAGCAATGCAATCGGAGACCAGGAAGTAGTCGATGCGCCAGCCCGCGTTGTTCTTGCGAGCGTTGAAGCGGTAGCTCCACCAGCTGTACGCGCCGGTCATGTCGGGGTGGCGGTACCTAAACGTATCGGTAAAGCCTGCGTCCAAAAGCTTGGTAAAGCTCTCGCGCTCCTCGTCAGAGAAGCCTGCGTTTTGCCTGTTAGACGATGGGTTCTTAAGGTCAATCTCGTTGTGTGCAACGTTAAAATCGCCGCAGGTAATTACTGGTTTTTGCTTAGACAGTTCAGCCAAGAACTCGCGATAGTGCTGATCCCACTCAAGACGCTCATCCAGGCGCGCAAGCTGGTCTTTTGAGTTTGGCGTGTACACGCACACAAACCAGAACTTCTCAAACTCCAGCGCACACACGCGACCCTCGTCGTCAGCAACAGGGCATCCGATCTGACGAATCACCTGCAGAGGGGTTTCTCGCGAGAAAACCGCTGTGCCCGAATACCCCTTTCTATCTGCGTAGTTCCAGGTCTGAACGTAGCCAGGGAGGTCCAGCTCAACCTGGCCTTCTTGCAGCTTAGTCTCTTGAAGGGCAAATACATCAGCGTTTATGGTTTCAAAAATTTCCGTGAACGAAGGCTCTTTCTTGAGCACAGCGCGCAGGCCATTAACGTTCCAGGAAATCAGCTTGTATTCTTGAGTTTGGCTCATAACTCCTCTTTCATACTACGACCTAGTGGTTTAGGTCGCAGTGGACTCGTATCACAGTAGCCGCGAGTGACGCACGTTCCACGCTCCAGTTACGGCGCTAAGCGGTGCGTTTGCGGCAATAAACTTTCAATAAATCCATGGTATATGACTAGTAGCCACCAATACCGCTACAATAGAAACATTCATAGCTGGCAAGGAGGATTCATGCTTCGTCAAAGCTACAACACCTGGCAATGTGGAACTCATACTATCTCGTTGGCGCGCCCGAGGATTATGGGTGTTCTCAACGTCACTCCAGATTCGTTCTCTGATGGCGGAAAGAACTTTGATCCAGAGGCTGCAATTGCTCGTGGATTGCAGATGTTGGATGAGGGCGCTGACATCATTGACGTTGGGGGAGAGTCTACTCGTCCAGGTCACACGCCTGTTCTGCCTACAGAAGAGGCTGAGCGCGTAGTACCTGTGGTGCGCGCGTTGGTAGCTGCTGGAGCAATTGTTTCCATTGACACACGTCACGCCGAGGTAGCAAAGATGTGCGTCCGCCTTGGAGCATCAATCATCAATGACGTTTCCGGCTTCACCGATCCAGAAATGGTTGCCGTAGCTGCGGAGTCTGACTGCGGCTGCATTGTGATGCACTGGAATAAGGATGGCCTTGGAGCTCGTGTTGAGCGCAAACAGGTACAGCTGGATGATATGCGTCCTTCTCGCCCTACTGGTAGCGCAGCTGCTCGAGCTGCAGCTACAGGAGCCGAGACACGCACGCTGAGCTCGCAGCGCCGTTTTACCCTGCCTGAAGAGGCACCTATCATGCGCCAGATTATGGGCTTTTTGGGCGACCAGGCTCGCGGTCTGATGCGCGCTGGCGTTTCCAAGGATCGCATCTGCATTGACCCAGGTCCAGGCTTTGACAAGTTTGCCGACGAGGACGTTGTTATTCAGCGTGCTACTCGCTCGATGGTTTCTATGGGATATCCGCTGCTCTGCGCCGTGTCCAGAAAGCGCTTTGTCGGCGCTGTTTCTGGCGTAACCGAGGCTACGCAGCGCGACGCAGCTACACATGCAATTTGCATTGCCGCTATCACCAACGGTGCCCGTATCCTGCGCGTTCACGATGTTGCGGGAACCGCTCAGGCTATCAACGCTTACTGGGCTATGACCGAGCGCGATCCTCGCCAGGGATTTGTGGCGCTTGGCTCCAACGTGGGTGACCGCGTGGGTTATCTGGCTCGCGCAACGCAGCTCATCGACGAGATTCCGCTGACCTGCGTCGTTTCGGTCAGCCATGCCTACGAGACCGAGCCTGCATATGGCATTGCTACGCCCGTGGTAAATGCCGTTGCTGAGATTAGAACAGAGCTCCATCCGCTGGTACTGATGGACAAGCTGCTTGAGGTGGAGAACGCTCTGAACCGCACACGCAAGAAGGGCGAGGAGGGCCATGGTCCTCGCACTATCGACTGCGACCTTCTGTGGGTTGAGGGTGAACAACACGCAGGTAAACACCTTACTCTGCCTCATCCACGCATGGGCGAGCGCGATTACGTGCTTGTTCCTATGGAGGATCTGATGCACGATCCTGTGCGCTTCTTCTCGCACGGCGGTGTGGAGATTGCCCCTCCTGAACAGCGCGTTGGTCACGTAACCGAGGACCTGGGAGCCATTACGTGGGAGTAGCACAAGAAGCTCTGGAACTAGCTCGTGGTGGCGCACAAACGGGTGATTTTGTATTCCGCGTCTCTGACGTACAGGAATGTGCTGCATCTGGCCAAGACGAGCGCTGCGAGTTGGCTTGCGCGCCGGTATCAGCATCCATATCAGCTGGCGAGAAGCCCTTTGAGGTTGCAACGGTCGTACGTCTTGGGGTTTCGATGCCGTACGTGCCGGCAGTTCCATACGTTGTTGCACTGGGAGTCTGTCAGTTCTTACGTGCAAAAGATGAGAGCTTTGGTATCCGCTGGCCTTACGATATTTGCTATAAAGACCAGGTTGTTACCTCAATCAAGGCAACTGCAGGCTATCAAGAGGTAATGTTTGCTGTGGTGAGCATCGCAGCAGACCCCAAGGTGTTTTGCTCAGCGTTTGACGTTGCGGACAACACAGAACTTCTCGCCAAAAAGGTCTCTGAGCTGGTGGTTCAGAGCGTAAGCGTGTGGGAGCAGCAGGTTAAGCGTGCAAGGAGCTTTGCGGGGCCAATCGCACTCATTCTGAGCGACTACTTTGATATGGTTCCTCTGCTTGGACAGCAGGTCAATAAGGTATACCCCAGCGGCAACGTTGCGCTAACCGCTCGATTTGGCGGCATTGATGTGTGGGGTCATGCCATCCTTGTTGACCAGGACGGTAAAGAAATCCTTGTAAGTGAGGACGAAGCTTCTGTAGTTCCAGCGGTTTAACCGCCGGTTTAGCTGCTGCAGCGTAGTTGCGTCGTCAGTTACTCTGCGGCCTGGGTGGACTGCTTCCAAATCAGATAAATGCCACGCATAGTAAGCTGCGGATCAACCACGTCAAAGACATCCGTTGCTTCGCTAACGGTGTTTGCCAGACCACCCGTTGCAATAACGGTTGCTCCCTCAATACCAGGCTCTTTGAGCGTTCTGGCAACCAGACCCTCTGCCTGAGCAGCTGCGCCAACCACAATACCTGCCTGAACAGCGCTTTCGGTGGTGTTGCCCAAGACGGTCTCGGGCGCCTTAATAGGAATGCTGGAGAGCTTAGCTGCGCGCGCAAACAGAGCGTTTGCAGAGATCATAATACCTGGTGAAATAGCGCCTCCGCGGAATACGCCGTCCTTATCAACAACGTCCAAATTGGTTGCGGTGCCAAAATCAACCACAATAACTGGATAGCCGTAGCGCTCAGTTGCAGCAACGGAATTTGCTACGCGGTCGGCACCCACAAGCTCGGGGTGGGGGATATTGAAGCGAATCTTATCTGTGGAAAGCGCGTTAATGCGGGTCAGAGGCTTGTTAAGTAGCAGCTCAAAGCAGCGCTGCCAAGCACGTGTGATAACAGGAACCACGCACGAAAGTCCACCCGCCTCAACGTCGTCTAGACTCAGTCCATCTTTCTGGAAGAACGTGAAGAGACGACCGTGCAGAATATCGGAGGTGTCGCTTTGATCAGTAGGCATTCTCCAGCCGCGCGCCATAGTGCCTTCGCTGTCAAATAAACCAATGGCAGTTTGCGTGTTACCCACATCAATCGATAAAAACATTATGCCTCCGAGGGCTGTAGACCAGCTTTTTTATGACGTATTGGATTTTAGCCCATTGGGCGCATCTCTAAAGTTGTCGTGAGTAAGAAAAAAGTTGTTTTGCAGTTGTTTTGCAGTTGTTGCACAGTTGTCTCACACAAGAATTATCTGCACAAAATGTGAATTTCTCGCCAAGTACTTCTAGCAACAGAAGGGTTGTTCTGCTATACTTTTTCAGCTTATTGTCTTGATTGAGCACGTGCTCATAAAGACACCCCTGCTCTGGTCGGAAACCAGGGCCGATGTAAGGAGTCCTGCATGAAGCAAGGTATTCATCCAGAGTACGTAGAGTGCACCGTTCGTTGCACCTGCGGAAACACCTGGACCACACACGCAACTGTTCCAGAGATGCGTCTTGACCTCTGCGACAAGTGCCACCCATTCTATACGGGTCAGCAGAAGCTTGTCGACACTGGTGGACGTGTCCAGCGCTTCGCCGATAAGTTCGGTGGCGCAGCAAACGCTGCTCTCGAGGCTGCTAAGGCTGCCAAGGAGGCAAAGGCTGCTAAGGCTGCTGAGCAGGAGGCTGCTCGTAAGGCTGCTGCTGAGGCTAAGGCTGCCGAGAAGGCAAAGCGTGCTGCTGAGTTCGCAAAGAACGCACCAGCTGCAGAGCCAGAGGCTGAGGCTGAAGCCGAGGCACCTGCAACTGAAGAGGCTGCAGAGTAGCAGGTATTTGCTCGCGCAAAGACCGCAGAGTACAGAATCGGGGTAGCTTCGGCTACCCCGTTTTTGTTTGGCGAGAAACCCTCTCAACTCAGAGGGTATACTTGAAAGTGAAAAATCTGCCGTCGGAGGACGAATGGAATCACTGTATACAAAGTACCGCCCGCAAACGTTTGAGCAGGTAGTTGGCCAGAAGCATGTGGTCGGCACCCTTGAGCGAGCGGTCTTGGAGCAAAAGCTTAGCCACGCATACCTATTCTGCGGACCTCGCGGCACAGGTAAGACCACTATGGCTCGTTTGCTGGCAAAGGCCATCCTCTGTCACGAGGCTCCTGGCCATCTGCCCGACGGCACTTGTGAGGACTGTCAGCTGATTGCTGCCGGTCAGCATCCAGATGTCTTTGAGATTGACGCCGCTTCTAACACCGGCGTTGATAACGTGCGAGAAGAGATTATTTCTCGCGCTAGCTACGCTCCTGTGCGCGGCAAGGGCAAGGTTTATATTATCGACGAGGTGCACATGCTTACCTCGGCGGCGTTTAATGCCCTGCTCAAGACGCTGGAGGAGCCTCCTTCACACGTGACGTTTATCATGTGTACCACCGATCCTCAGAAAATTCTTGCAACTATTCTGTCCCGCGTGCAGCGCTTTGACTTCCGCTCCATTGCTGCTGACGAGATGGCAGAACATCTGGTCAACGTTTGCAAAAACGAGTGCTTTACCTACGAAGACGCAGCTATTGATCTTATTGTTCGTCATGCGCGTGGCGGTATGCGCGACGCCCTCTCTTCTCTTGAGCAGCTCTCTGTTTATGGCGGCGGCGTCATTTCTGAGCAGACAGTTCGCGACGTTTTGGGTCAGTCGTCCGGCTCTCTTATTAACAATGCCGCGATGGCTCTGGCTCAGCGCGACATTTCTTCGCTCTTTACCACGGTAAACACGCTGTTTGAAGGCGGTAAAGATCTGCTGCAGTTCACGCGTGAGCTTGCCGTTCACGTAAGGGATCTCTACATTGCCGCAGCTGTAGGCGTTGATTCTCCAGCGCTGGTAAATTCCACCGCATCAACCGAGCAGCTTACTAAAGAGGCTCAGGCCTTTGGGTCGGTTGACCGACTTTCCAGAGTTTTGACCGTTCTGGGTGATGCCGCAAATCAGATGCGCACCGCCGTGAATCAGCGACTTGTCTTGGAGGTTGCGTTTACCAAGCTGGCACGACCTAATACGGAGCTTTCATTGGAAGCGCTGGCAGATAGGGTGGCAGTTCTTGAGCAGCAGCTAGCAAATGGTGTTGTTGTAGCTTCAGCTGGCGAGAAACCCGCAGCTCCCGCACCTGTCTCGGCTCCGGCGCCGCAGCCGGCTCCTGCGACTGTGGCAACTCCGGCACCGCAGCCAGCTCCTGTTGCCGCGCCGGCTCCCGTCCCTGCACCCGCACCAGCGGCGGCTCCCGCACCCACACCACAGGCGGCTCCCGCACCCACACCACAGGCGGCTCCCGCACCCACTCCAGCGGCAGCTCCTGTAGCTGCACCAACGCCTGTTCCAGCCGCAGCACCTACGCCAGCTCCAACACCGCAACCTGCGCCAGCTCCGCAACCTGCGCCTGCTCCAAAGGAAGTTGACCAGGCAGACGCACTTCTCGTCAGACAGTGGAAAGAAGTCGGCAAGGTTTGTGCGTCTAAGAACGCCGCTCATGCAGCACTGCTGGTCAGCTCAACGCTTGAGTCCGACGACGGCTCTGAGCTGGTAGTTACGCTGCCCAAGGGCTCCTCGTTTGCTATGAGGATGCTCAGCGCGCCGGCAGTTTCCGAGTTTGTAAAAGAGTGCGTCGCCCAGGTCATGGGCCCGCGCCGCATCAAATATGTTGAGTCGAGCCTTGCCGCAACGGCAATCTCTCGAGAAAAACGTGCAGCTCAGGCGCCGGCTTCGGCTCCTGCCACAGTTGCTCCTGCGGTTCCAGCTTCAGCACCGGCTCCAGCTCCTGCACCCGCGCCTGCAATTCCAGTGGCTCCTGCTGCGCCCGTCACACCAGCTCCTGAGCCAGTTGCGCAGCCCGCTCCTGCCGCTGTTCCCGCTCAGGTACCTGTGTCTGCTCCAGCGCCTGCAGCTCCCGATGCACCAGCGCCAGAGGCGTCATATCCGATGCCTTGGGATGAGCCTGCGTCTGGCAGTGCGCCTACTGAGGCTTTCGACTACGATCAGGTACCTTACAACGATGACGATGTAGCTGCAGTTTTGGACGATTCCGCTGAAGATGTCGCTTCAGCTCCAGTTGCGCCTGCGGCTGTACCTACACCAGCGGCTCCAGTTGCACCCGCGCCGCAACCCGCGCCGGCGCCTGAACCCGCAGCACCTGCACCTGCAGCACCTGAACCCGAACCAGTTCCGGCTCCAAAGCCTGCTCCAGTACCAGCTTCACCAGAGGATATTGCTGCTCGTTCAGCGCTTCCACCAGAGCTCAACAGCGTGGCAGACATGCTTGAAAAGGTATTTGGACCAGCGGTTTCTTTGTCAGTAGAGAAGAAGCTGGATGCCGAAACTCCCATAGACCCTGCAAATAACTAGAACTTCTCGCGATATGACGCTTTGGTGCATGGATCCTCATGCGCCAGCGCAAAAAGCGCAACTTGTCTAAAATAGATACGACGATAGGAGAACATATGGCACGTGGTGGATTTAACATGGGCGGCATGAACCGCAACCAGATGATGGCTCAGGCTCGCAAAATGCAGGAGCAGCTGCTGGAGGCCCAGCAGAAGGCTTCCCTTATGCAGGCAACTGCAAGTGCTGGTGGCGGCGCTGTTAAGGTAACCGCATCTGGCGACCTGCGCTTGACCAACATTACCATTGATCCTGAGGCAATTGATCCTGAGGATATTGAGATGCTCCAGGACATGATTCTGGCAGCCGTAAATGATGCTCTTGAGTCTGCAGAGTCTCAGGCATCTGCTCAGATGAGCGCAGTAACCGGTGGACTAAATATCCCAGGACTGTTCTAATCTATGGCGTTTGATACCACAAATGATGGTCGCGCGCTGCAGCGTTTGCTTGACGAGTTAGGCCGACTACCAGGCATTGGTCCAAAGTCTGCTCAGCGCATAGCTTACCATCTTCTAGAGGTTGATTCCGAGGAGGCTCGCCGTTTGGCGCAGGCCATCTTGGAGCTTAAGCAGCAGGTGCATTTTTGCCCCATTTGCTTCAACTACGCAACACGCGACGAGTGCGATATCTGTCTGGACTCTTCCAGGGATCGCAGCAAAATTTGCGTGGTCTCTGAGCCTAAGGATGTCTCGGCAATTGAGCGCACCGGCGCATTTCACGGCCTCTACCACGTTCTGGGCGGCGTAATCTCGCCCATGGACAAGATTGGTCCCGAGCAGCTCCACGTGCGCGAGCTGCTGTCCCGCCTGGCTGACGGCACCGTAACCGAGGTTGTCCTGGCAACTAATCCGGACGTTGAGGGAGAAACAACCGCAACGTACCTCTCCAGAACTATCAATCCGCTTGGAATGACGGTTACCCGACTGGCAAGCGGACTTCCCGTAGGCGGAGACCTTGAGTACGCAGATGAGGTAACATTGGGACGTGCAATTGAGGCACGTCGGGAGGTTTAAGCATGGCAAACCACATGAGAACAAGTTCATCTGGCGAGAAGACCCCTGAGGCTTCATCGGTTGACATGAAGAATATTTCAACGCTTCGTGCTGGTCAGGGCGCACAAATTCCTCAGAGCCCACGACAGGCCGATAACACACCAGAACCTCCAAATAGAAAATCGGTCATCATCTTGGTGGCCGCAGCTATTATTGCGCTTACTGCTCTGTTCTTTATCGTGCGTTGCGCTACAAGCACTAAGAGCGAATCTGCAAGCCAGCAGCCAAAGCAGACCCAGTCCGCCTACGCTGACGAGAAACAGCAAGACGAGCAGGCAGTTGACGGCTCAGTTACCTTCCACGGCATGAAATACTCTCTGGAGAAGCAAGGCGACGGCAAAACTGCTGTTGTTCGTACGAGTGATTCAGGAACTAAGAGTGTTCTGTTTGAGGTTGAGGGAACTCCTACCAGCCTGATTCTTTTTAACGACACCATTTTGGTTCCAGAGAATCGCGATTCTGGCTGGGATGTTGTGGCATGTGCCCTGGTAGACGGCTCGCTTCCAACACTTATTGCCGATAAGGACGGCAAGGCTGTTGGCGGAAACGGAACTATCACCGCAGCTACGCTTGATGGAACTACGCTTAAGGTAACCGATTCCACAGGAAACACCACCAGCGTTGCTCTTCAGTAGAACTTCTCGTAAGGAAGTTGTGGATTTCTGGTGAGCGTTCACTTGTCTGACCTGCGGTTATTCTCGCCAAGTGGTTTTTTCCAACAAAATTTTCAAATTCGTTGGAAATAACGCTAGACAAGAATAAAAGTTCCCTGTATTATTTCAATTCGCAACAAGGCGTCCGGGGTATTAGCTCAGCTGGTTAGAGCGCCGGCCTGTCACGTCGGAGGTCGCGGGTTCGAGCCCCGCATATCCCGCCATTGCATGTTCAAGCCCTCTTCGGAGGGCTTTTTCATTAGTAAAAAAGTCCAGCATAACAGATTTAAATTACATCTTTAATTTATTGAAACCAAGTCAGAAAATAAAGCATTGTGTGCTATCTTTACATCAGAATGTGTCTAAGTGCTTCTGCTGAAGAAACATTTAAATGCAGAGGTAAAGTGAGGTGGATTGTGCGGGATCAGAATACTTTGGGTGCGCTGTCGCAATGCGATGGTGCAAATTCCATATCCCCAGAATCTGCTAACACAGAACACACTTCAGATTCGATCAAGAAAATTGCTGTTTTTGATTTTGACGGAACCGTCATTTCTGGACAGTCAGGACTCTTGTTCTCTGCGTATTTGCTCCGCCGTCACCTGTCTTCAATTTCTCGTACGTTGAAGCTTTTGTGGTGGGGAACCCGTTACAAGCTGCACCTTCCTCAAAGGCAGGAAGAGGCTCGCGAGCTGGTTGTTGGTGCGCTTACGCAGTATAGCGTTGAGTTTGCAAATGCCGTCATGCACGATTTTCATCGCGAGGTAATTGAGGCGATGTATCGCCCTCAAGCGCTGGAAGAGGTGCGTCGTCGGCAGGCAGAGGGTTGCTGCGTGCTGTTGGTTTCAGCAACGTTTGAACCTATCGCGGAATTGGCCGCCCAGAAGCTGGGGGTGGACGCGTTTCTCGCCACAAAGATGCAGGTGGGAGCGGACGGGCACTATACCAGCAAGGTTGACGGTCCCGTGATTGAGGGCGCTCAGAAGCTGGTCTCGGCAACCGAGTGGTGCAACCAGCACTTTGGCGAGGGCAACTGGGAGATTGCGTACGCGTACGGTGATCACTACTCGGACGCAACGCTTTTATCGGCAGCACAAACGCCGTGTGCCGTTTGCCCTGGTCCAACGCTTGCCAGGCTTGCAAACAAGCGCGGCTGGAAAATTTTGAACTGGTAGCAACGGTAGAGCAAGAAGCAACAACTGAACTAGCAACAACTGAACTAGCAATAACTGAACTGAAAGTAACTGAACTTGCAACAACGATTACCCTGGTCACAAGCCAGATAAGTGAGAAAAGCAGTCCCTCAAGCGGACGCACGAGGGGTACTTGGAGAACCAATGGAAATTTCACGCAAAACTGATTATGCAATCCGCATGCTTTCTTCGCTGGTGAGAAGCCCAAAGAAGCTTCTTTCTGTTCGCGACGCCGCAGACGAAAACGATATTCCATACTCCTTTGCTCGCTCAATCCAGCACGACCTGGTCCTTGCCGGAGTAATTGTCAGCACGCGCGGCGCTCACGGTGGCATGATGCTGGCTATTGATCCTTCTGAGGTGAGCGTTCTTGACATTGTTGAGGCGGTTCAGGGGCCTGTTTTCATTTCTAGCTGCGAATGGGCTGGTCCTAATAACGAGCCATGTCCTCGTCGCAATTCGTGCTATTTTGGTCCTCTTTGGTGCAGTGCCGAGAAAACCTTGCGTAATTTCTTTGCATCGGTGACCTTGCATCAAGTTGTTGTAGAGGGTCTTATGCCAGAGATGGTGGGCGAGTTCCAGTTGGTAAAGAACGAGAATGCTCAGCGCAACGAGCAGATTATCCAGAATGCCGCGGCCGCTATTGAGGCCGAGATTACTGCTGGCACGTTTGATAACCTGCTTGATGGCGAGGTTATTTCTGCCGAGAAAAAACCGTACGAGTTTAATATTGATCGATAAGAAAATCTCACATACAAAAATGAGTGGTGAAGTGGAACCCGCATCAGAGCTTACGCCTGAGCTGCGTGCGTTTGTCGAGTTCGTGGCAAAGAAAGGCCGCGAGCTATATCGCGACTTGCCTTGGCGCCGCACGTACGACCCGTATGCCATCTGGATTTCTGAGGTCATGCTTCAGCAGACGCAGGTCAGCCGCGTGGATGGTCGCTGGCAGAGGTGGTTGGAGCGATTCCCATCGGTTGATGCATTGGCTGCCGCGGCCCCTTCGGACGTGCTTGAGGAGTGGCAGGGTCTTGGCTACAACCGTCGAGCTTTGTCCGTGCACCGAGCTGCTCAGGCAATTTCTGAGGCGGGCGGCGTCTTTCCGCAAGATCCAAAGGAGCTGGTAAAGCTCCCAGGCATTGGTCCTGCTACTGCAGCGGGTATTCGTGCGTTTGCGTTTAACCTGCACGGTGTTTACCTGGAGACCAATGTGCGCACGGTCTTTCTTCACGAGCTGTATCCCCAGGCAGAAGGCGTGCCAGATTCCGAGCTTGTTCCTCTGGTAGAGCTCACGTGTCCTGCAAGCGTTGCGAACGCCGCAGACGCCGAGACGGAGCTCACGCCACGTAGCTGGTACTACGCCCTTCTCGACTATGGCGCGTACCTTAAGAAAACCATTCCCAATCCTTCGCGAAGGTCCAAAAGCCACGTCAAGCAGTCGCGCTTTGAGGGATCTCATCGACAGAAGCGAGCCGAGCTCTTGCGCGTTCTTCTCGCCCACAAAGATGAGGGCGGAGCGGAGTTTGAGACGCTTCACCAGGAACTCTGCCAGATTGAGGTGAACGCTGGGCGAGAAACCCTTGATGAGCAGGTTACCCTTGGCTTACTTGAAGAACTTGCGAAGGAAGGCTTTTGTCAGAAAAATGATGAATACTGGTTGCCCTAAATGGTTATAATTCATAATGCTGACGAAGGGGTCAGTATATGAGCATAAGTGCTAATGATTATCATTTGCATTTGTTCACCACAGGTAACACAGCGCTACCCAGGCGCTTAACATGCGTTGACGTGCCACTCGTTAACGCGGGAGAGGAGAAAAAATGGCAGTAGATTTTGAGAATTCTCAGACAAAGAAGAACCTCGAGGCAGCTTTTGCTGGTGAGTCCCAGGCTACCAACAAGTACAGCTACTATGCTTCCCAGGCTGCAAAAGAGGGTTACCAGCAGATTTCCAACATCTTCACCGAGACTTCTGGCAACGAGCGCGTTCACGCTAAACTTTGGTTCAAGTACCTCCACGGCGGCAAGATTCCAGAGACTGCAGAGAACCTCAAGGACGCAGCAGCTGGCGAGAACTACGAGTGGACCACTATGTACGCTGACTTCGCTAAGGTAGCTGAGGAGGAGGGCTTCGCAGAGATCGCTGCTAAGTTCCGTCTTGTCGGCAACATCGAGAAGGCTCATGACGAGCGTTACCAGAAGCTTCTTGAGCGCGTTGAGTCCGGCGAGGTCTTTGAGCGCGAGGGCGTTAAGGTTTGGAAGTGCCTCAAGTGCGGTCACCTGCACGTTGGCGCATCTGCACCAAAGGTCTGCCCAGTCTGCGGTCACCCACAGGGCTACTTCGAGGAGCAGGCTCTCAACTACTAAGTTGTAGGTGCTCTGAGCTGCGCGACCTTGCGTAGCTGCGGCTCAGCTTTCTAGTGCATTAAAAATGTACCCGCCAGCAGGTCATCAGTTTGCTGGCGGGTATTTTTGTGCGTGGATGTTGCGGGAAGATTGGGTTTCTCGCCAGGCGCGCCGTGCGCTCGGGTCGCGCCCAACGCGCGCCTGATTTCTGCAAAGATTCGGTGGATTTTGCCTAAAAGCATCAAAGAATCTGTGGATTTGCCTAATTTTGTTAAAGAATCGGTGCCTCAAATACAGAATCTTTGCGCTTTTTAGGCGGGCTTTGAAACGTACCTAAGGTTGCCCTTCCACGGAGCCTGATTTTCTCGCCATGTCTGAACGATTTGCCGGAAAAGTGCACCAAGTCTGAGTGGTTTTGCCGGTTATTCTCATCATGTCTGAGTAAATTTACTCAGACATGATGCGCTTTTCAGGCTCGCATGGTGCGCTAAGCGAGAAGGACCCGTCTGGCGAGAAACCCCGTGCACTCGAGGCGCCTCGCCACACCCGCGCCCGTGCCAGCGACTACCCTTTGAACCAGCGATTGGGCTGCTCGTAGGAGGGGCAGATGTCGCTCATGGGACAACCGACGCACTTGGGGTTGCGAGCGGTGCAGGTTTCTCGCCCAAAGTGAATCCACTCTTCGTTGACGTCTTTCCAGAGTTCGTGGGGGAGAAGCGCGAGCAGGTCTTTCTCGGCAGCCAGCGGCGTGGATGCTGAGCTCAGACGCATGCGCTTGGAGATCCTGTACACGTGCGTGTCCACCGCGATGCCGTCGACCACGTCAAACATCTTGTTGAGCACGATGTTTGCGGTCTTTCGACCAACGCCCGGGAGCTTGACCAGGTCTTCCATGGTGCCCGGAACTTCTCCTCCGTACTCCATCAGCAGAATCTGCGCCGTCTCCACGCAGTGCTTGGCTTTTGCGCGCCAGAAGCCGATGGTCTGGATGACCTCTCCGACCTCGACAGCATTGGCTGCCGCCATGGAAGGCGCGTCTGGCCAGCGGCGGAACAGCTCGGGAGTGACTTTATTTACGGCGGCGTCAGTAGTCTGCGCCGAAAGCATAACGCTGATGAGCAGGGTAAACGCGTCGTGGTAATCCAGCGCGCTCTGGACGCTTGGATAGAGCTCGTGCATGCGTCGGCACAACTCAATGCCGCGTTCTACCTTAACTTTCTTTGATTCTCTGGGCATAACCTCTCCTCAATTCCTTCTATGTGTACCCAGTATGTAGTTACGTTATCACGTGAGGCGAGAATAGCAAAATAGCTGCATAACAGCTACAATAACAGCCCAATTGAAAAGTTATCAAACCTGCGCTCGCGCGGCGGACGTCGGGGGCAAGCGTGCCGGACGTCGCTGACTGCGCGCCGAACGCTGACAGCGCGTCAGACGCAGTAGCGTCCAGCAAGGTTTGGTGTAACCCGCATGCGTTTGCATGTGGGTTTAGCGGCATGGCGGGAGACTGTGTGTTTATCAATAGAGTTGCAGCTCAGCTACTGAGCGCGCCCGAGCTAGAGAAGCTGAAGCGAGAGCTTTCGCGTGGATCTGACGCCACGCTGTCCCTCTCGCAAAGTGCTCGTCCGCTGATGTTAGCTGCACTTTGGGCGCAAAATCCCCGCCCATGCCTGCTAGTCGTTGCGGGTGAGGACGCCGCGGACCGCACGGCACGCTCACTTGCAGCGTGGCTGGGAAACGACGCCGTGCTGCGCTATCCCAACCGCAAGGATCGTCCCTGGTCGGATACCACGCCAGACGACGCCCTTATTGGAGCTAGGTGTCGCGCCATCGCCAAGCTCTCTGCTAGCGAGAAGGTCATTGTAGTTGCAAGTGCTCACGCGCTGATGCGCAGAGTTCCCCCTGTTGGTTCAGGCTATTTTCTTCCTGCAACGTTTACCGTTGGCGACGACGTCCCCTTTGAGGACGTAGCTTCGCTGCTTGTCGGCATGGGATACGCCGACACGGGCGAAGTGGATGCACCAGGCACCTTCCACATTCACGGCGATACGGTTGATATCTTCCCAGCTCAGGCCACAAGTCCTGTGCGCATTGAGTTCTTCGGAGACGAGATTGACCGCATCAGGCGCATGGTGGCAGCAACCGGACAGACTATCGGTGCCATTGATGAGGTTACCGTTGCCCCAGCTAGAGAGCTTGCGTTTACCAAAGAAACCATCCGTCGCGCAGAAGAAGCGCTCTACACGCGCGCGCAAGAAAACTCTGCACTCGCTGCTGACCTGGAGCTTATTCAGCGTGGAGCTCAGGCTCCTGCACTTGAACGCTATCTTCCCGTGTTGTACGGAGGCACTGCCAGCCCGCTTGAGCACATCTCTTCAAAGACGCTGGTAGTTCTTGCGGAGCCACGTTCACTGTTTGACGATTGTCAGCGTGCCTTTGACGAAATTTCTGCATCCGCAACAGCATCAAAAGTGAAACTAGATGGTCTGTATACGGACCCCAAGGCAATGGACTTTGGCTCGCAGCAACGCTTGTCCTTCTCGTCACTTTTGCGTACGGGATCTGCGGTAACGTCGGAGCTCTCTGTGGTGCAGCCGTCTATTGCAGGCTCGGACACAAAGCTTTTGGGTCGCGTAAGGCAGCTGGTGCAAGACCGCGATGTCGTGGTATTTGCGGTGCCCGATCGTGCCGCTCGAGAGCATCTCAAGTTGCTTTTCTCGGATGAGTCCATTCCTTTTGAAGAGTCGCTGGGTACGGCGCTTGAAAACGAACCGGATCAAAACGGTGCTTACGCGCCACTCAAGCGTGGTCGCGTCACGTTTACCGATGCACCTGTTCCCGCCGGAATCATTATCCCTACAGCTAATCTAGCAGTGCTTTCTGTCTCGGACTTGACGGCCAGAAGCGCGCGCAACAAGAAGCGCTCCAAACGTATTGACCCTACAACGGTGACGTTCCCGTTTAAGCCGGGCGACTACGTTGTCCACGCAACGCACGGTATTGCGCACTTTACTGCTATTGTGCGTCAAGAAGTTGCAGGTAGAGAGCGTGATTACTTCCTGCTTGAGTACGCCAATGACGATAAACTCTATGTGCCTCTGGAGCAGGTTGACCGCATCACGCGCTATGTAGGACCTGACGGCAATAATCCACGCCTGACCAGGCTCAACACGGCAGATTGGTCGCGCGCTACTAACAAGGCAAGAAAGTCCGCTAAGAAACTGGCGTTTGACCTGGTAGACCTCTACACGCGCCGCGCTTCGGTGCCGGGTTATGCGTTCTCACTGGACACTCCCGCTCAGGAGGAGATGGAGTCCAGCTTCCCGTATCAGCTGACGCCAGACCAAGAAAGCGCTGTTGCAGACATTAAGCTGGACATGGAAGCGCGCAAGCCAATGGATCGCCTGCTTTGCGGCGACGTGGGCTTTGGTAAGACAGAGGTGGCGCTCAGAGCTGCGTTTAAGGCGTGTCAGGATGCTCGTCAGGTTATGATTTTGTGCCCAACTACCATCTTGGCTCAGCAGCACTACGAGACGTTTTTCTCGCGATTTGCTCCGTTTGATTTGAAGGTAAGCGTGCTTTCGCGTTTTGTGACACCTGCTCAGCAGAAAAAAGCGCTTGAGGGATTTGCGGATGGAACCGTAGATGTACTGGTAGGAACTCATAGGTTACTCTCCGCAGACGTCAATCCGCACGACTTAGGCCTGGTTATCATCGACGAAGAGCAGCGCTTTGGCGTACAGCACAAAGAGCAGCTTAAAAATATGCGCGAGCAGGTAGACGTGCTGACGCTCTCGGCAACGCCCATTCCGCGCACCATGCAGATGGCCATGAGCGGTGTGCGTGACATGAGCCTGATTCTGACGCCGCCACCTGGTAGAAAGCCTGTTCAGGTGATGGTGGGCGAGTACAACCCGGATCTTGTTTCCGCAGCTATTAGAAGTGAGCTGGAGCGAGAAGGTCAGGTGTACTATGTGTCCAACCGCGTGACCACTATTGATGAGGCAGTGGCTCGCGTGGAGGAGGCCGCGCCGGAGGCCCGCGTGGGTGTGGCTCACGGTCAGATGAGTGCTCGCGAGGTAGAAAACGTCATGCTTGCCTTCCAAGAGCATGAGATTGACGTGTTGGTGGCCACCACCATTATTGAGTCCGGCATTGACAACTCGCATACGAACACGCTGATCATTGAGGATTCGCAGCGTCTGGGACTGGCTCAGTTGTACCAGCTCAAGGGCCGTGTTGGTCGCGGTAGGCAGCAGGCGTACGCGTACTTTATGTTCCCCGCGGAGCTGCCGCTGACGGAAGAGGCAACCGAGCGTCTAACGGCAATCAACGAGTTCCAAGATCTGGGCAGCGGCATGCGCATTGCCATGCGCGACTTGGAGATTAGAGGTGCCGGCTCCCTTATGGGTGCCGAGCAGCACGGAAACCTTTCCAGTGTTGGCTTTGACCTCTTTACGCAGATGCTGGGCGAGGCGGTTGCGGAGGCTCGCGGTGAGTCCGCAGAGCTTGAGCAGGCCGAGGTAACCATCAATCTACCTGCAGATTTCTATCTTGATGAGGACTATCTGCCAGAGGTTGACCGACGCGTTTTGGTGTATCGCCGTCTTGCTGCAGCTACAGAGCTTTCCGATGTTGATGCGCTTCAGCAAGATACCGAGAATAGCTTTGGCGCCCTGCCTCTTGCGGGCAAGAACTTGTTTGATCGCGCTCGCGTACGTATTCGCGCGCAGCGTCTGGGTGCAACGTCAGTGAGCCTGACAAATGGACGCCTGGTATATCTGGGTGTAGAAATTCCTCGCGAACAAGCCCTTAAGTTGAAGGGTCGCGGTGCTATTGTGTATCCAAAGACGCATAAGCTGGCGTATCCGTTCCACCGAAATGAAGAACAGCTGATGCCCGCCGCCTTGGGAGTTCTTGAAGAGCTTGGTGGCGACGATGAGGTTGAGGAGTAAGCATGAGTCAAACAGCAGGTCAGACGTCACAGAACGCTACGGGCGCCGCGAGCGCCGCAAGCACCGTGCAGAACGCCACGGGTGCCGTTGACGCAATCTTCGCCGCGCCACACCTCAGGTGGGGTGTTATTGGCTGCGGAGTCATTGCAAACCAGATGGCAGAGGCGCTGGCATCTGTTGGCAGAACTATCGACGGCGTAGCCAACAGGACACAGGAGAAGGCCGTCGCGTTTGCTCAAAAGCACCACGTAAAGCGTGTATATGACAGCATCGACGACCTTCTCGCCAGCGACGAGATTGACGCGGTGTATCTGACTACGCCTCATAACACGCACATCATCTACCTGCGTAAAGCGCTTCAGGCGGGTAAGCACGTTCTGTGCGAGAAGTCCATTACGCTCAACTCTGCCGAGCTGCTTGAAGCCGAAGAACTTGCACGTCAAAACGGTGTTCAGCTTATGGACGCCTGCACCATTTTGCACATGCCGCTCTACAAAGAACTGGTCAGCCGCGTAGAGTCGGGCGAGTTTGGCCCAGTCAACCTAATCCAGGAGAATTTTGGCAGCTACAAAGAGTTTGACATGGAGAATCGCTTCTTCAATCCCAAGCTTGCCGGTGGCGCCCTTTTGGACATTGGCGTGTATTCGCTGACGCTCGCTCGTCTTTTCCTGAAGAGCCAGCCCCATGACGTGCTTTCTATGATGAATCCGGCGCCTACCGGAGTTGACCAGACAGACGGCATTTTGCTCAGAAACGCCGAGGGTCAGATGGTTGTTCTGGCACTGACGCTTCATTCCAAGCAGCCAAAACGCGCTATGATTTCCGCAGATAAGGCCTTTATTGAGATTATGGAGTATCCACGCGCGGACGTTGCCACTATCACGTGGACTGACAACGGCAAGCAGGAGAAAGTCCAGGTAGGACGCACGGCTGATGCTCTAGCATACGTGCTGGCAGACCTGGAGGCCGCTGTTGCGGGAGACGCTTCTGCTCAGGCGCAACTTGAGGTCTCAAAGGACGTTATGGAGCTCATGACCGGCCTGCGTAACGACTGGAATTTCCTGTACCCTGAGGAGCAGTAAGTTCTATGACATCTGACGAGAAGATCGCCCAGCTAGCAGCCGCAGTTGATGAAGAAACAAAGGCTCGTCCCGGAGCACCGCAGACGCATCCGGAGTTTGACCGCCTGGTCAGAACCATCTGGCGTCTTCGCCAGGAGGACGGCTGCCCTTGGGATAAAGAGCAGACGCACCAGTCTATCTCAAAGAACATGATCGAAGAGGCATACGAGGCGGTTGAGGCCATTGCCGAGGGTTCTCCCGAGCACCTTGAGGAGGAACTTGGTGACGTGCTTGAACAGGTAGTTCTCCACTCGCAGATTGAGGCGGACAGCGGTGCAGCGGGCGGCGACTCAGCCGGTGGCGCGCGCGACCGCGCAGCGGGCAACTGCGCAGCGGGATTCGACATCGACGACGTGTGCCGAGCGCTCAACCAGAAGCTAGTTCGCAGGCATCCGCATGTATTTGGGCCAGAAGCTGGCTCAACGTCTTCGGCCGCGGCTGTCTTGGACGTGTGGGAGAGCGTCAAGGCTGAGGAGCGTGCCAGTGCAGAAGACACCGTGCACACCGAGGGTCTTCTCGACTCGGTTCCACAGTCTCTACCTGCGCTTATGCAAGCACAGAAGATTTCAAAGCGCGCCGCAAAGATGGGCTTTGAGTGGGAGTCTGTCAACGACGTATGGGACAAGGTTGCCGAGGAGCGCGCGGAGTTTGACGCTGAAGGCTCAGGTACGCAGCAGAAAACGGATGAGTTCGGCGACATTTTATTTGCGCTGATAAACGTTGCTCGTTGGGAAGGCGTTGATGCGGAAGAGGCACTGATGAGCGCCTGCAGGAAGTTCCGCGCTCGCTGGTCGTACATGGAGAAAGCTGCTGCTGAGAGGGGCTTCTCGCTTGACGAGAAGCCAGAGCTCCAGGAAGATTTGTGGCAAGAGGCAAAACGTCATCTTGATGCGTAAATGAACTGCGTAAATGAGCTGTACAAATAAGCTGCATCAACCACGTTGCAGGGCGCACGAGTTGTCTCAAAGCTGATAACTTCTATTCGCTGAAACGATGAAATTCCAAACTGAGGCAGGGCTAGCGGCGCTGCCTCTGCCATAATAAAGATGTTGCAATTTGTTGCGACGCATCACCAAACAAACCAGAAATGAGATCCGTGATGAGTCAAGACACCACTAAAAAGAGTGGTACAAAAAGAAAAACAACGCCCACCAAGCGTTCCGTTGAGCCTCTTAAAGAGACTACCGCGGAGCACGCCGCTGGTGCTCTCAAAATATTTTCAACTAAAAAAGCCGAGAAACCCCAGGTAACTGAGAAATCTCAATCTAATCAGAAGTCGGCTGTGGCAAAGAAAGCTGTGGCGGCTCCAAAAGATACAGCATCGTCAGAGGGCACGAAGCCATCAAAACAAGCATCTTCCCAGAAGAGTTCCAAGGACATTAAGTCTAAAAGAACAGTTCAAGTTAAGAGGATTGATAGGACTCAGAAGCCTGAGCACGGCCAGAAGCCTGAGCGCGCTCAGAAGTCCGAAAGAACCAATAAACCGCAGTTCAGCGTAGCTTCCTTGGCAGAGCTTAAGGATAACGCGCTTGATTTTGCTCGTAACCATACCAAGCTTGTTGTGTTTCTCGGTGTTGTAGTCTTCCTGCTTGTGGGCTTGTATCCGCCAATTCGCGGCTACTACCACGCTGTTCGCGAGCATGACGAGTTGCTGCTAAATCAGCAGAAGCTCGAGGAAGATCAAAAACGACTTGAGTCCGAGGTTCAGGGTCTGCAGACAAAAGAGGGCATCATAGATGAGGCTCATAAGCAGGGCTTGGTTTCTGGCGACGAGGAATCTGCGCGAGTAGAGGGCCTTGATAAAAAGAAGGACGAGAATACCGTTCAGCATCCTGATTATCCGTGGTACATCAAGGTTGGGGACTTTGTTTTTGGATTTACACCAGGTGATTCCGGCAATACTGAGGCTCCTAAGAGCGCAAACTCTGACGATTCTACATCTGCACCAGCTCCTGGAGAGTCTCACGAGCAGAAGAACTCCGGAGAAGGCGGATCTTCTGAGGGGTCCGGAGCCGACAATTCAAAGTCTGATAGTGGAAACTCACAATAATGCTTCTAGCTGCAATTGATATTGGAACCGTAACTGCTCGACTTGCGCTTGCGCAGGTAGAGGACGGTCGCGTCATTCGCATGGCCAAATACACCGAGATTGTCAATTTGGGCGAGGGTGTTGATACGATAAAACGCCTGCTACCTGAGGCAATTCATCGTTGTGTTGGTTGCGTTTCTTCTTATGTTGATCACGCGAGAAAAGAGGGCGCTGAGGCGGTTGTTTGTACTCTCACAAGTGCTGCTCGCGATGCAGAAAATGCTCCTGACCTGGGAATGGGTCTAGCCTCACTGGGACTTGAACCCATGATTATTCCGGGTGAAATTGAGGGTGCGCTCACTTTTTTGGGCGTCTCTCATGATTTTGAAAATCATCGCATTCTTGTTGCCGACAGTGGTGGCGGCTCAACTGAGCTGGTCGTTGGCACGCTGGCGGGCCAGCCTGCAGCTCAAGGCGCAGGTCAGCAGCTTGGAGGACAGCAGCTTGAGGGGCAGCAGCTCGACATCAACTTTGTCGAGTCCGTTGAGCTTGGCTGCAGACGTCTGACCGAGCGATTTAATCTGTCTTCTGATCATCCTTTGGCCGAGGACATTGATGAAGCTCATAAAATGGCAGCTCAGATGATGTCTGAGGCTATTGTACGAGCTCAGCAGCGGTGTGCAGCGCCTGAGCTCTTGGTTGGCGTCGGCGGAACCGCAACCAGCCTCATCGCCATCAGGGACCACCTTGATCCGTACGATCCCGCAAAGGTGCACCTCAATCACATCTCGATTGATGAGGTGTCGCAGATAGAGGGGCTTCTCGTCAGCAAAACGTTAAAGGAGCGAGAAGACATAACGGGACTTCAGGCAAAACGTGCACCCGTTATGCTTGCGGGAACTATTTTGCTTGCAGAATTGATGAAGAACTCGGGCTTCAAACACCTGGTAGTAAGTGAGAGTGACCTGCTCTTTGGCCTGGTGATAACTGCTGCTGCCGTTCACCAGGGAAAGCAGTCGCCTGTGATTTGGCAGCCAATTTTGCGCCCGCTGAATTAAAAGTAGTGGCATAATAGCTAGACATATCCGGGGGCGTGGCGGAATTGGCAGACGCAGGGGACTTAAAATCCCTCGACTTCGGTCTTGCGGGTTCGAGTCCCGCCGCCCCTACCACTTTTGTTGCTGAATAAATATCGCTTTAACTGCGTATTTTCAGAAAATATTTAAGTATTAGGCGTTTTTGAGCGTGAAGAGTGCATAGCTCTTGACCTGGTAAAACTTAACTCGACATTCAGCTCATGGGACAAAAATGGGACATAATTTAGAACAAAGAGCGCGTTGTTGAGTTTTGATAATTCGCTTTACAGAGGTCTGTGCAATGTTAGGATTATTGGCAATGATACGTCTCGCTGACATTCTACGGAACCGAGACCAAAAAGCGGCTGCCATCGTGTAACCGCTTTTTTCATAAGAAGAAGCTATGAAAAAGCCTTTTCTTTCTATTGATCAGCAAATAGAACTCTCAAATTCAAGAGGTGTTATAACAGATAAAAAGTCAGATAACTCCTATTCTGTTCTCTTTCAGAAACTTGTATACTACTTGTCTTGTACCTAACGTATGCATGACTAATTTCTTACTCACTTCGGAGGACCTATGTCATTTGAGACAGGAGTTTTTCCGGTTTTAGTTTCTGAGAACGAATCACTAGAGTCACTATCTCCGCAGGTCAGGGGAGGACTCAATACGTCGTCTGCTACACCTCTTCATGTTCAGCTGTCAGATTTGATGCGTGTCAAAATTCTGTCAGAAGACTGGAAGGCGGGAACGTACATTCCGTCTGAGGCCGAATTCATGACGCAGTATGGTGTCAGCCGAGGAACCATCAGAAAAGCCATTCAATCCCTGGTCAAAGAGGGTTTGCTGCTTACTCAAAAGGGTCGAGCAACGCAGGTTATTTCTAACACCGTCCGACATGCGGCGGGAAATACTGTGCTTTCATTTGCAGCCGCACTCAGAGATGGCGGCTTTGAGTATCGAACTGAAGTCCTCTTTAAGCAGGTAGTTCCTGCAGATCAAGCCGTTGCCGAGCACCTGGAGATTCCAATTGGCTCTGACGTGCTCTTTTTACGTCGTGTCAGGAGTGTCTCGGATAGGCCGGTGGTATGCCAGGAATCGTGGTCTAACCTACTTGTTTGTCCGAAGCTTGAAGAGGCAGACTTTGAGAATGAGTCGCTCTTTGACGCGGTTGAAAGAACTTCTCAAAAAGAGATTGCGCGCTCTCGCATGCGCTATCAGTCGCAAATTGCAGGCAAAGATCATGCCGACTACCTGCAATGTTCTCCAAACGAGGCTTTGCTTGTACTTGAGCAGGTAATTGAGCTGTCCGACGGCAATTGTATTGAGTGGAGTCAGACTTGGCTTGCTCCACATCAGAGTGTTGTTGGCGTATCTGAGCAGGTAGATGGCTCTATGGGACCTCTGGACATCTCTTCTGTTCGTCAGTCAGAGCACGTGGACGCATCGCCGACTTCTACAGAAATAGACTCTGATCAGCGCGCGCAGCTTGAGTTTTATCTGCGTCACGAAGCGCTAGAGGTGCGTCGAGGTATCATCGAGCTGGCACATCGCTACAGCTCAACGCCATTCCATATTGGCGGCGCATGCTCCGTGGCAGACATTGTTTCCGTGCTTTTGAGCAAGGTTATGCAGGTGGGCCACAGGGATTGCGAGTGGGAGCTCAGGGACCGCTTGATTCTCTCCAAAGCTCACACATCGCTGGCGCTGTTCCCAGCTCTTCTACGTGCAGGAATGATCTCTCAAGAAGACATCGACCGCGGAGTTTTTGGGCCCGATGCTGTTCTCTTTAAGCATCCACTGCGAGACCCTCAGCGCGGCTTTGAAATCTCTGGCGGCAGCCTTGGTATGGGCTTGGGCTACGCCGCTGGCCTGGGATTAAGCCTTCGCAGAAAAGATCTTCCTTCTCGCGTTTTTTGTATTGTGGGCGACGGCGAGTGCGACGAGGGTTCCATTTGGGAGAGCGCCGCGTTTATCGGCCACAACCAGCTCTCCAACGTGACGGTCATTGTTGACCAGAACCGCATGCAGCTGGACGGCCCTTGCGCGTCCATTTTGGACACCGGCTCAATTGCAAGAAAGTTTGATGCGTTTGGTTTTGAGTCTGTCGAGGTAGACGGACATGACATGCTTGCACTGTACGACGCATTAAAGCAGCAAACTTCCAGACCTCGTGCGATTATTGCGCACACCATCAAGGGCAAAGGGCTCTCGTTTGCCGAGAATAACGTCTCGTTCCACGACGCGTGCGTGACGGACGACCTCTATAAACAGGCATTGTCTGATCTGAAAGTTGCAGAGGAGGCATGCTCATGCTAGGCACATCTTTGCAGCCAGCGTGCATTTCGGCTGAAGAGTCGCAGATGCTTGCGGGTATGAATACAAAAGAGGTATTTGGTTGGGTAATGGGTAAGCTTGCTGAAGATGATGAGCTGCTAACTGTTGCCGTTGCCGACTATGGTCGTCGTTTGAACCTGGATCGCTTTCGAGAGCTTCGACCAGACGGCTACATCCAGTGTGGAATTGCAGAGCAGAACCTTATTGAAGTGGCGTCTGCCTGCGCAAATGAGGGCTTTCACGTCTTTGCACCGTGCTACGCCACGTTTGTGACCTCTCGAACGCTGGATCAGATTCGCGTCAACCTTGGCATGATGAAGTCGCCCGTGGTGCTGGTAGGTGTTGCCGCTGGCTGCGAATCCGCAGCTACAGGCCCATCTCACATGGCGGTTGAGGACATTGCGGTCACCAGGACCATCCCGGGGCTTTCCGTGTTCAGTCCAGTCGATAATGTCCAGCTTGCCGCAACGCTTATGGAGCTTGCAAAGCATCCACGACCAGCTTACGTGCGTATGACCTCGTGCGATGGCGTCAATCTACATCCAGACGGTTACGTTTTTGATGCATCTGGTGTCGAGAAACTCTTTGAGTCAGCTGGCGCGGCTGATGCAGCAAGCACTGCAGTCGCAGACGACGCAGCGACGCCCGAAGCAGCAGTTACCGAAGCCACAACTGAAGCCACGACTGTCACTCAGCCGAGGCGTATGACCGTTCTTGCAACAGGCGCGATAACCAGCCGAGTTGTTGAGGCAGCACAGAGAGTTGCAGGGCAGTTGGCTGCTACATCAGAGCAGGCAGCTGCTGTAAAAGCGAGTCTCGAGGCCTACGGCGTATCGAGTATCAAGCCGCTTGACGCTTCTTTGACGGAAATTTGTCAGCATTCTGACGTAATTATTACCGTCGAGGAGCACAGCGTTTTGGGTGGGTTTGGCAGCGCAGTTGTCGAGCAAGTCAGCGCTTCAGGTGCATGTCCGCAGGTAATTCGTGTAGGTATGCCCGATAAATACCTTGAGGCAGACGTTCACCACAACATTCTTGCGCGTGCTGGACTGTCGGTTGAGGGTCTACAAGAGGTTCTTCTCGCCAACTGTTAAATAAAGATCCAAGAAAGTAGGACCTAAAAGGCTTAAAAACAAAAACCCAAGGGAGCGTTTGCTGCCTTGGGATTTGCGTTCTATGGTGCCCCCAACGGGAATCGAACCCGTATTGCCGCCTTGAAAGGGCGATGTCCTAACCGTTAGACGATGGGGACGCGAAGAAAAAGTATAGCAAAGATGCTGCAGATTTCTAGGGCTAAACGGCGCGATTTTGGGCTTTCATTTATTCTTCGTTTTCCCACCAGTCCAGCCCGGCCTTAAACGCGTAGTCGCGAGCGCTCTGAGTCACGCCAGGTACCGACTCTGCCCACGAAATAAATTCCGGCACATCGGCGATAATTGCCTCGGCCTCGTGAACTGCGATAACGTTCTCGGCAAACGTGTCAGGCGTAAAGTTGATTCTGCACGGAATGTAGAGATCAACAAAAG
>JABZHN010000021.1:0-26736 GCA_015258835.1 Atopobium sp. | reverse complement strand
CTCACCAAGGTTAACAAAACCTTTGAGCGCACGCTTTGCCGCGGGCATGCGATTCAACTTGAAAAACAGCAGCGTAAATGCCAGGCGCATCCAAGCATTTGACTGATATCCGCAACTCTCGTCAAGCTTGTGGAGTCCGTCTTCGTCTTCCAGGCGAGCAAGAATATATGCCAAGGTAAAACGCGCACCCAGCAAATCTGTTGGCGAGAAGAACAAGAGATCTTCGCAGGCTTTTTTGGAGAGCTTGAAGCAAGCGCAATCGGTTGCTACCTGGGCAATCTGTGCGTAGAGGCGCAAAAGTGGGCGAACCTCAGCGCAGCTCCAGGCATCACCTTGCTCTTGCTTTGCTTGTTCCAATTTTGGCCTAAAGATAGGGTCGAATTCTTTTTGCAGGTCAAGCAGGTCGTTGAGGATTGCTGCAGGATGATTGTTGGAGATTTGCGCCAGGATTCTCTGTGCTTCTAGGTTGATACTTGTACTGTTAAGAGCTGGATTTTCAGTAATATTTGTCATCTGATTATGCAAGAAATTAAGCAGATCCATGCGGCTTGAGAAGAAGTCTGCATCGGAATCAATTTCTTTAGTAATTCCAGCCTGATACTTGCCAATGACGTTGACGTATTGAGCAAAAGCCTTTTCTTCTTCGTCAGCAATGAAGTCTTCAGGGGAAGCTTCCACCGCAAGCTTCAACTCGTAGAGAGCAGCTTCAGAGACGATGTTCTTTTCTCGTGCACACTTAGCTACCAGGCGATCTACTTGCTCGCTGACCATATCGTTAGCGGAATGCTTAATCACTCTGCATCACCACCCGAGCGTGGATTATTTGGCCCATCAATATGCGGTCCGCTTGGTCGCGGGCCAGCGGGACCTCCGGGGAAGCTGGGGCCGACCGGGCCGCCAGGGAAGCCGGGGCCGACTGGGCCGCCAGGGAAGTCGGGGCCAGCTGGGCCATCGGGCACGCTGCCGCCGGATTCACCAGGGAAAGAATCTGCAGAAGCGAACAACGCATTTGCCTGCATCTGCAGTTCTTTTTCTGCAAGTTCAACGGTCTTAGGGTCTCTCGCCCTAACTTGGTCTGCAAGCCAACGACCAAGAACACCACGTCCTATCAGGTCATTTCCTTCTTGCAGCAACACAGTTGCTTCTGCAATGGCAATGATGAGCTCGTCCTCAGAGTAGGGAAGCACGTTAAGGCGAGAGAACTCTCCCTCGGGCAAATCTTTCTGCACGAAACAGCAAAGCGTTGCCTCAGGATAGCGCTCAATCAGCAGGTCAAGGTAGTGTTCCGCCTCAACCAGCTCACACTTCTTGAAGTGTATGGCCAAGCGAGCCAGCAAAATCCACGGGTCATCTGCCCCACGAGGAGGATCTAGCTTGCGGTACTGGTCCATAAGGTTGTCGAGGGCGTCTTCGTCCTCGAGTTTTGCGTATGCGAGTGCAAGTGTAAAACGAACATCAGCTGCGTCTGCAGCGTCAAGCTTTAGGAGTTTCTCGCCATATGCAATGGCGTCTTTGTTGCGCCCGCAGATAAGCGCGCGAGAAGAAAGCGTTGCCAACCAGCGCTTGTAGGGGTTAATTGCCAGCCGCTGGGCAAGTTCTGCCTGCTCGGCAGGAAGACCCTGCGACGATTCTTGTGCCTTTTGGTAACACGCGGCCTCAACCTGGGGGAGCTTCTCCACAAGGAACTGGTAGTAGGCGTCAAAAAGCCTGCTATTTGAGGCGTGGAGCATGCGCTGGGCGTCAAAACAGTTGGGGTCCAGCTGAATTGCCTGGTTAAGGAGGCGTTTTCCCTGGTCGATAAGGGCCTGCGCCTGGGATTCTTCGACAAACGGCAGGCGATAATCAACAATCTCGGCCGCTTGCGCAACCAGATTGAACGCGCGGTCTTCGTCGGTTTGAGGGAGGGAATTGCGGTCGTTGGAGAATCGCCAGTTGAAGTCCTTCATCAGCGTAGCAATGCTGTCCTCGTCGCTGACTTGCGTGCGAGCAAAGCGGAGGATAAGCCGCTGGTAGTCCTCTTTTACCGGGTCAAACGCCACAGGATTCCTTTCTCTCTTACGTAATGATATCGCAGGTTATTGAGGTGTGCGGCGCAACTCCGCGAGCGTCGTAAGAAGATTGCGAACGGCAGACGGAAACGTTTGGAGTGGACGGGTTTCTCGCCAGATGGGCGTCAGGTTCCTGTCAAAGGAGTGTATATATTCTGAACGATATTGCATAAAATGACACTTTCATTTTGGTCAGGTGTCCAAAATGAGCTAAAATAGAAATGTTGAGAAGAAGTAATTGCGAAGAATGGCTTCGCTAGCCGCTTAGGGAAGCGGCACATAGTTAAGGAGAGGTTTTATGGGACGTTTTACAAATCCACGCGATCTGTATTTTGGCGAGGGCGCTCGTCACGAGGTTAAGAACCTCAAGGGTAAGAGGGCAGTTATCGTTTCCGGCGGCAGCTCCATGCGTCGTGGCGGCTTCCTTGATGACATCGAGAATGACCTCAAGTCCGCAGGTTTTGAGGTTGCTCACATTGAGGGTGTCGAGTCCGATCCTTCCGTCGAGACTGTTATGAGCGGTGCTGCTAAGATGAGCGAGTTCCAGCCAGACTGGATCATTGCTATCGGCGGCGGCTCCCCAATCGATGCAGCTAAGGCTATGTGGATTAAGTACGAGTACCCAGAGACCACTTTTGAGGACATGTGCAAGGTCTTTGGTCTTCCTGAGCTCCGCACCAAGGCTCACTTCTGCGCAATTTCTTCTACTTCCGGTACCGCAACTGAGGTAACCGCATTCTCTATCATTACCGATTACCAGAAGGGTGTTAAGTACCCACTGGCTGACTTCCAGATTACCCCTGACGTCGCAATTGTTGACCCTGAGCTCACTTACGGCATGCCTGTTAAGCTTGTTGCTCACACTGGTATGGACGCACTGACCCACGCTATCGAGGCATACGTTTCTACTGTTGCTTCTATGTACACCGACGGCGACGCTCTGCACGCAATCCGCGAGATTGTCGAGTGGCTGCCAAAGTCCTACGCAGGCGACAAAGAGGGACGTCAGCACATGCATGACGCACAGTGCCTTGCTGGTATCGCATTCTCCTCTGGCCTTCTGGGCATCGTTCACTCCATGGCTCACAAGACTGGTGCTGCATTCTCCGGTGGACACATCATCCACGGTTGCGCAAACGCTATGTACCTGGGCAAAGTCATCCAGTTCAACGCTCGCGACGAGCGCGCAAAGACTCGCTATGCATTCATTGCTAAGGAGATCCTGCACCTCGAGGGCAACACTGAGGACGAGCTGGTAGAGGCACTTGTCCAGAAGATTCGCGACATCAACGACGCTCTTAACATCCCACAGGGCATCAAGAACTACGGCGAGGGTGGAACCAAGTCCGAGACTTCCATCATCGACGAGAAGGAGTTCTTCGAGAAGGCTCCAGAGGTTGCTCGCCTTGCTATCGAGGACGCTTGCACCCTCTCCAACCCACGCAAGCCTACCCAGGAGGAGATGGAGCAGCTGCTTAAGTGCGTTTACTTCGATCTTCCTGTCGAGTTCTAAGATCTAGCTTAGACACTTAGCTTCGCTAAAAGCCTGGTAGCGTTCCGCTACCAGGCTTTTTTGTGCGCGGGTCCAACGGCGGGTGTGGGTGGGTGCGGGCGCGTACGTGCGGGCGGGCACAGCGACGTGCTGGTAATGTGTGCGCCGGCGCGGATGGTCGCTGCGACGTGCTGGTAACGTGCGTGGATACGTGTGCGGGCAGTCACGGCGACGTGCTGTTAACGTGTGCAGGCGTGCGCGGATGGGCATTTCGGTGTCAAAAGTTCCTCGAGTCACCTCCAAGTGGTAAAAAAGTCGTTTAGTTGGAAATTTCATTTTTCTGCATACAACGTTTGCCCAGATAAAAGTTTTTGAGGCGGTAAAAAATCGTCTTAGTTGGAAATAAAACGTCTATTTTTCAATTTTCATTTCCAACTAAACGGGTTTTTTACCTTTTTCGGCACATAATTTTGAGCTCAAAAATTACGTATTCATGGAAATGAATTTAATTGCAGAATTATTCAGAATTTTGAAACCAAGCCAGAGAAGTTACATGATGAACTCCCGCAGGGTGCCAAACGACAAATCTTGCACAGATTTCCTGTGTGATTTCAAATCGGTCAGATTACTTGCGCCATTTCCGGGTATGGAATTCATACTTTTTCGCGAAGGAGTGCTATGGATTACTGTCTTTCGTACTTTTCAGCGTTTAATTTATTGATGAGTTCCTCTAGGCCATTTGTTTCGTTGCCCGCAGCAAATGCTATGGTCAGAGTGCCGCTTGTTCCTGAGTCTACACCTGGAGCGGCCATGGAACGAGAGCTTGCCGTCTACTATGGGCATCTGCCAGAGATACAAGGCGTACGCCTTCATCAGGAACCCAAATGCAAGGTTGACCTGCTAATTCGTGATGTGAATTCTGCGTCTACAAGAGCAAATGTTGCACTTCACATCTGTAATTCAAAAGTTTTGCCATCAATGCTCCTGCCAATAGGTGCTGACTTAAAAGGATTTGTTACCTCTCCGGAATTCACTTACTTGCAAGTTGCTTCAAAACTCGATTTCATTGGAACAATCCTTGCAGGTAGTGCACTGTGTTCCGATTATTTTTTGAACCATGATGGCCACGGTGGGGTTTCGCAACGCCAAAATGGCCCTCTGACAAATCGCGCTGCGATTGCAAAGTTTCTATCCATGCAAGGAAGAAAGCGCGGCATCGTCCCAGCTAAACGAGCGCTTCAACACATCGTAGAGAAAGCTCGGTCGCCCCGAGAGGCCTCGCTTGCCCTGCTATTGTGCCTCCCGTATAACCTTGGTGGCTTTAATCTAGGAACCGTTGAGATCAATAGGCCAATTGAGCTGGAAAATCGATATGGCGAGAAAATCACTCGAATTCCTGACCTAACCATTCAGCTCAAGGACAAGAGGCAGAAGCGGGCTACGGTGTTGCTAGATTATGATCCTGCAACTACACACTCTGGCGACCAAAAAATCATGCGAGACCTGGATAGGGAAAACGAGTTGGTAACGGGCGTTCAGTGTCCGCATTTTTCGGTATCTGGCGAGATGCTTAAAAGCTTTGAAAGCGTTCAAGGCTTGGTCCGCCAGATTCGAGAGTCAACCGGAATAACTGCACGTGACACGACTATGTCAGATCTTGAAGAGCGACAGCGGGAGCTCTGGACACGGCTATTCAAAACCAGGTAGCAAAACAAGGCGGCCACATCTTTTTTGCGCCGCTTGCCGTACAATAGAGAAACATAAACCGCTCATAATCGCACAGCCAGAAGGAGAAAATCGTGGAAGTTAACGGCCTTATCGACCATACAAATTTGAAGCAAAACGCAACCGCTGAAGACATCAAGAAGCTTTGCGCCGAGGCAAAGCAGTACAAGTTTGCGACCGTTGCAATCAATTCTTGCTGGGTTTCTCTGGCTCACGCCGAGCTCGAGGGCTCTGGAGTTGGCATTACTTCCTGCATCGGTTTCCCTCTGGGCGCCGCTTCAACTGCAGCTAAGGTCGCCGAGGCCAAGCAGAGCGTTGCCGACGGCACCACCGAGATTGACATGGTCATCAACGGTGGCCACCTGGTCGCTGGCGATGACGACTACGTTATCGCTGATATCAAGGCTGTTGTTGAGGCCGCTGGCACCGTGCCCGTTAAGGTAATCCTGGAGTGCTGCCTGCTTGATGACGAGCAGATCGTTCGTGCTTGCAAGGATTGCATGGCTGCTGGGGCTGCGTTCGTCAAGACAAGCACCGGCTTCAGCACTGGCGGCGCAACTGTTCACGACGTTGCCCTGATGAAGCAGACTGTCGGTGACACTTGCAAGGTCAAGGCTGCTGGCGGCATCCACAATAAGGCTGACGCTGAGGCAATGGTTGCGGCTGGCGCAGATCGCTTGGGCTGCTCCAGCGGAATCGCTATCGTCACCGAGTAGCTCGCTGAACTGGAGTTTACTGGACCGATAGTCCACTGAACTGGGGTTTTCAGGCCGGTAGTCCACTGAACTGGAGTTGCTGGCTGGCATCTCACTGATAGATAAATGAAAACGACCTCGTGGCATGTGCTGCGAGGTCGTTATTTGTTGCAATGTAAAGCGCGGAAACTGGCGAGAAAAACTGTTGGTACTGGCGAGAAACCCCTTGGAGCAGCGAGTCGTATCGCGCACCCGCCGTGGCAACTAGCTGACGACAACCTCGCCAAAGCCCAGGTTGCGGGCCTGCGACTCAATCGCCTGCATGCGTTCGTCGTTTGGAGAAGGGGAGTTCTCCATCGGTCCACGCACGCCAAAACGCCTGAACTTCATGAGACGAATGCGCGTCTGACCGACCTTCTCGCCAAGGGTTGCGGCAATGCCGTCAACTGCGGCTTCGGCGTCGTTCCAGCCTTCGGTCACGATGACGCGGACCTCTTCCAGCTTGTTTTGCTCGGCCAAAAATGCAAGATTTTTGCGGACCGTGACGCCATTTTCGCCGGTCAGGTGCTCAAACCACTGATCATCCCAAGCTTTAACGTCAAGCATGACGCCGCTCGAGAGGGCCAGTAGGTCGCGGTACTCAGTGAAGTCGATGGTGCCGTTTGAGTCGATGAGGCAGCTCAGACCAGCGGCGTTGCAGTAGGTGAAGAGCTCGTAGAGGAAGTCGGGGCGGAGCATGCATTCGCCGCCTGACGTGGTGATTCCGCGGATGAACGGCATGTTGGAAATGCAGCGATCGGCCACTTCTCGGGCGCTGAGCAGCTCAATCTTCGGAGTGGACTTGTGCTGGCACACCTTGATGCAGTTGTCGCAGTTGATGCAAATGGAGTTGTCCCACACAACCTTGCCGTCAGTCACGGACAGGGCGTGAGCTGGGCATGGTTTGACGCATGCCTGGCAGGAGATGCACTCTACCTGAGTCTCGGGGTTGTGGCAGTAGGCGCAACGAATGTTGCAGCCTTGGAGGAAGACAGCAGTTCGGCTTCCTGGGCCATCTACCAGCGAGAAGGGAATGATCTTGTTGACAGGAGCAACACACCCGGTTGGATGTGCTGCTCCTGAATTAGTTGCTGGGACGCTTGCGGTTGCGGCGTGCGACGCTTCGGTGCACGCTGCTCCCAAAGTTGTTTCTGTTGCAGTGAAGGTCACGATTGCGCAGCTCTTCTCGCTAGTCGCTCATGCGAACCTTGCGGTCGGCAAGGTGGTTAGCGGTGAAGTTACCCAGGCCGTCGTGAGCGGTGTCCTGAAGAACAACGTCGCCAGACTGGAACTTCTTCATCTCGGAACGCTTAGCCAAAAAGCCGGTAATGCGGACCAGGTCACCCTCGGAGCTATAGAACGAGAGGTACTTGTCATCGATGGAGAATGCGGCTTTGACCACGTCAACGACAGCGTCTGGGTTGCGCTCAGCGGTTGGCTCAGCTGGGAAAATGTCGGAGACGCCGCTGTTGAAGAAGCGGTGCATGCGTGCGCTGTGGCGAATGTGGTCGTAGAGGTTTGCAGGCTCGTCGCCAACCTTGATGCGGACACCAGGGGTAACGCCCTGCTGGTCGGAGAAGCCAGCCTGTGCGTGCAGGGTGAAGTGGCCGCCAAAGACCTCGGAGTAAACGGCGTCAAAGCTGTTGACCTGGTCGGCAATCTTGACCATGATCTGGTCGGCTAGCTCGTTAGCCTCGTCATCCTTGCCGTAGGTACGGCTGCTATCAAGGTGCAGCAGCTCAGCGACGCACTCGCTCATGCCGGCAACGCCAAACATGCCGCAGAAGCGCTCGCGAGAAATGAGGCCTTCCTTAGCCAAGAAGCTGGTCTCAAAGAAGTTGGAGTCCTCAACAATAAAGCGGACGCGCTCGTTCATGAAGTTCAGGACCTCGCCAGTTGCGGTTGGCAGCAGGTTGTTCATGAAGTCGTCAACGTTGGTTGCAAGCTTTGCCAGGCCAGGGAGAAGAACGCGGCTCAAGGTGTAAGCGCCGCCGCCCATAGGAAGGACGTTGTAGCAGCTTACAACGGTGTACTCGCCGGGGTAAGTCTCTTTGTGGATGCGATGGTTAGCAAAAGCAGGGTTGGAGCAGACCATGGTGGTCTTGACTGCCAGACGCATGAACTCGTCGGAAGTGACCTCTGGGTCGTACTTGAGGGTGAAGTTTGGAACGGCGTTCATGAGCTCGCGGTCAACCTCAAGCAGCAGTCTACCTGCGCGAGTGTCCTCTGGACCAATGTTTGCGTGGCAGTAACCACTAGCAACGGTGCGGTCAATGTGGTTCAGGAAGCGGCGCAGACGAGGCTTAATCTCTGCGTCGGTCATGCCCTCCAGGAATGGATCAATGATCTTGTCCAGCTGGCCAACGTATACAGGACGGCTGGTGACGGAAGGAACATTGTCGTAGAGAGCGGCAAGGCCCCAGAGTAGGTCATCAAGGGTCTCTGGCTTGTCAAAGCGCAAAAACTTGGAGCCGTTCTGAGCAAACACCTGATAGTCAGGGCAGATGTAGCGAGGACGGTAAGGAGCGTTGCCCTCACACATGTCGTCAAGCGCGTGAGCTGCAAAAAGACGATCAAACTCAGCGGTAGTCTTAATAGGGTGCTCGGAGTTCTCGGCAGCCTGAGCCAGGTGCAGAACCTTCTGCTTGTACGAGAGGTTGTCGGAAGTGATGATGTCCATGAACTCGCTCATTAGTGCTCCTTACGTTGGTCGTGCGGTAACGGTTGTATGATTGCGACGGGTACGTCGGTCGTTCCAAGTTATGGTGCACCGCATTGCGCGGCGCGCTGCCTGGGGCGAGAAGAACGGTCTTGCCCAAGCGTTGTGCCAGGTACAGAGGTTAGTCCAGAAGGTGGGATTCTCCCTCGTGTTTCATTGCGTCGTCGAGGCGCTGGAACTGCCTCTCGGTAATAACAATCTTGCCGTGCTGAACAGAAACCATGCCCCTCTCCTTAAGCTCGTCGATGCCGCGGGCAACAGTTTTTGTGCTGGTACCAATCTTGTCTGCCAGCTCTTGCCTGGTCAGACGCACCGTAAACGGCCACTCAACAACGCCGCGGTGAATCTGATCGCGCGTCAGCTCGCTAAGCATGTACATCAGGCGCTTGGTTCCGCTCCAGGTCAGCAAGCTGCGCTCGTAGCCAGACTGACGTGTTAGATTCTTGATAATCCAGCGTGAGCGGGTGAGAAGTGCCTCAGGGTCCGAACGAATCCACTGCAGGTAGTCCTCGCGTGGAACCGAAATAAACTCGCAGCCGGAAGTTGCGGTGAGCGATCCCAGGTAAAACGGGCTCTCGCTAATAACTTCCATCTCGCCAAAAGCAACGGGCGCACGATACTCGTCAATAACATACGTGCTACCTGCGGAATTATGCGACGTAGTGCGCACGGTACCGCGGCACAGAATGTACACGTTATCAACGCGGTCCAGCATGTGGACAAGGGTCTGTCCGGAATTAAGACGAATCTGCCTACAATGAGAAAGACGATTAGCGGGAACGCGAGAAGCCCATTTGATGATCTTCTTGCGAACGTCGGAGTCAAGACTGTCAAGGTAGGTTAGAACGTTCACACGAGACCTCGCTGTTCTTGCTTCGTAAGTCCTCATTACAGGACAGTTTTGGCTTAAGTTTGAGTAATTGTACCTGCTCCCTAAAATAAAAATAAGGACTTTTGTCCACTTTTTGAGACAATTTTCTTGAACGGTATCGGGCTGCGATTAGGTTGCGGCCAACCAGCGATCAGTCTGGGGTCAACCCACGGTCAACCCACGGTTAAGCTGCTGCAAGACAGAAAAAGCCCCCACGTCAAATGAACTGCCTCCCATTTCTTGGACACGAGAAATGGGAGGCAGTTCAAAACACACCTAAGTCGGATAATCTGTCAAAAAGACGTATACATGACGCGGAAATTACCACAAACATGCAGATTATCGTCATTAGATGTGTAAAATGCCCTCATCTGAGCAGATTATCCGACTTAAGTGTGTTCCTTAGGTGCGAAATTTACCTATAGTTAAATATTTTATATGACGCTATTCATTTTATAGCATATTAGGTTAAGTTTATGCATAGAAATGCATATCAGGTAGTGCGACCACCTAACTGCCTGACTATCTTGATTAGGAACATGTTGATTCTTCGGCAGAACCTACCAAAGCTGCGCTATTTTGTCCGCCAGGCCTAAAAGCCGACGCTAACACGCTGCAGAATCATAATCACCCGCATATGAACTGCCTCCCATTTCTTATGTCCAAGAAATGGGAGGCTGTTCAAAACGACGTAGGGGCCAAAAGAAATGCGATGCTAACGCGGAACTTGCACGTGTACTTTGTGCGCTTGCACGTTTGAGCGCGTGCGAGCACTTACTTGCGGTTGCAAACCTCTGCAGCAACCTTTGCGCCAAGAGCAACGTTGTTGAAGACCAGCTGAATGTTTGACTCAAGGGAGTTGTTACCAGTGATCTCAGCAACCTTTGCAAGCAGGAATGGTGTGGACTCTTTGCCGTGGATGCCGTTTGCCTCTGCCTCTGCAAGGGCCTTCTCGATAGCTGCGTCGATGGTGTCCTTATCCATTGCGTACTGCTCAGGAATTGGGTTGGTAACCAGAAGGCCGCTGTTCATGCCAATCTGCTGCTGGGTAGTAAAGATCTCTGCCAGCTCAGCAGGGGAGTCAACGCGGTAGTCAACGCTAAAGCCGCTCTTGCGGGTGTAGAACGCAGGAAGCTCCTCGGTCTGGTAACCAAGTACTGGAACGCCCTTGGTCTCCAGGTACTCAAGGGTAAGGCCAAGGTCAAGAATGGACTTTGCACCAGCGCAAATGACCATAACAGGAGTCTGTGCAAGCTCCTCGAGGTCAGCGGAGATGTCCATGGTGGTCTCAGCGCCACGGTGAACGCCGCCAATGCCGCCGGTTGCAAAGACGTCGATGCCTGCCATGTGAGCGATCATCATAGTAGTAGTGACGGTAGTTGCGCCGTCCTTCTTCTCAGCGATGATAACAGGAAGGTCGCGGCGGCTTACCTTAGCAACCTCGCGGCCCTTCTTACCCAGGTAGTCAATCTCGTCAGCGGAAAGACCGGCACGCATCTGGCCGTTAATAATTGCGATAGTTGCAGGAATTGCACCGTTGTCGCGGATAATCTGCTCAACCTTCAGAGCGGTCTCAACGTTCTGTGGGTAAGGCATACCGTGAGAAATGATGGTGGACTCCAGAGCTACAACAGGCTTGTTCTGCTCAAGAGCCTCTTTGACCTCGTTAGATACAACGAGAAAATCCTTCAGGTTAGACATATATACTCCAATCGTAAACGACTAATGGAACCGAAAGTAGTGCCGTGCAGACGCGCTGTGCTGCGCAGGCGTGCCGTGCAGACGCGCTGTGCCGTGCAGACGCGCTGTGCCGTGCAGGCGCGCTAAATACCTGCGCGCTTGATAACCTCTTCAACGTTGAGCTCACCGTTGATGGTGTCCTCACCCTCAATGGCCATGCTGGAAGCAGCTATGCCCACTAGGCCGGTTTGCTCAAGCGTCATGCCCTGAGTGTACGCCCAGGTAACTCCCGCCATCATGGCATCTCCTGCGCCTGTCATGTTGACTAGCTTTGCAGGAAGCAGTGGCAAATGGACGGTCTTCTCGTGATCAGCGCAAAGAAGGCCCTTCTCGCCAAGAGAGATAAACACGCGCTTGAGGCCTGTTGCAAGTAGCTCGTGAGCTGCGGCTTCAAGGGAGGTATCGTCGGTGATCTTGATGCCCGAGAGCATCTCGGCCTCAAGGCGATTTGGCTTGAGTGTGTGAATCTTGCCCAGAACCTTCTTGAGCTTCTGTGCCTTGATGGAAGAAACGGGATCGCAGAAGATGGGGCAGGTCACGTTCTTGGCAATGAACTCGATGGTCTGCTGAGGCAGGTTAGTATCAATCACGCAAGCTGCGGCGTGCTGGATAACATCCAGGCGCTCCTCGATGCGCTCAGGGGTGACATACTCGTAAATCTGCATGTCATTGATGGCTTCCTGCATCTCACCGTGCTCGTCCATGATAAAGAGGTAGGTAGAAGTGGAAGCGCCCGGCACGGTAATAGAAGCGTCGATGTCAATACCGCAGTCCAGGCAGCCCTCTTTGAGCTCGCGCGCACGATAGTCCTCGCCAAAAGCAGTGAGCAGACGAACGTCGCTGTCGAGAAGGGCCAGGTTGTGTGCAACATTTCTGCCAACGCCACCAAAGGACATGGTGACTTTGCCAGGGTTTGAATCTCCTGCCACAAGGGAAGTGTCTGGGCGACCAGCAATATCCATGTTGGCAGCGCCAATAACAATAAAGTAGGGACGCTCGCTCAGAATGTAGCGGCGGCCCAGAATTGCGCCCTTTGCAGTAAGGTTGGAGATGTGAACCGAAACAGAAGAACGCGAGATACCTGCACGCTCTGCAATTTCCTTCTGAGTAATGGAAGGCTGCTCTTTGATCCAGTTGAAAATCATCTGTTCTCGATTGGTGAGCATCATGCCTCCTAGCAGCAAAAATAGAATCCGACTAAACAGGTGCTTATATGAAACTTCTAAACAGGTGCTTATCTTGTTTAAGCTAGTGCTTAAATCTTGCTTTGGACAACGATAAGACAGCAGCTAGAGTCTGTAAAGAATGAATTCATTAAATTTTTCCCTGGTGAGCTCAAAGATTTTCTCGTCATGTTGGTTTTACCTGCTTGATTTTTCTAAGCATTTGCTGCGTACCGTTTACAGAATTTTAGTATCTGCAAACGGTTGTATCGAGAAAATCTCTCTAAATTGGGCGTCGGTGTTATGCAACTGTAATAATATATTTAATGAATAGTAATGACTCGTCCACATAAGTTAGTTCGCGCACGTATCGTGCGTAAATGCTTGTTTCGGGCGTTTTAGGAGGTAGTATGCCTAAACGTGTTTTTGTAGTTGTTCTTGATAGTTTTGGCATCGGCGAAGAGCCTGATGCAGCGGCATACGGAGATGAAGGCAGCAATACCCTTTGTGCATGCGCAACAAGTGGCGTTCTTAACATCCCAAATATGACAAAGCTGGGCCTTCTTAATATTGATGGCGCGCTTGATACTGTGTACGACGTTGATCTGAAGCCAATTGAGTCTCCTGTGGGCGCATACGCTCGTATGCAGGAGAAATCAGCTGGTAAAGACACCACCGTTGGCCACTGGGAGATGGCAGGCGTCATTTCTCCAAAGAAGTTCCCAACCTATCCTGATGGTTTTCCACAGGAGGTTATTGAGGAGTTTGAGCAGAAGACGGGCCGCAAGGTTTTGTGCAACAAGCCTTACTCCGGAACCGATGTTATTAGAGACTTTGGTAAAGAGCACGTAGAGACTGGTGCTCTGATTGTCTACACTTCAGCAGATTCTGTGTTCCAGATTGCTGCACACGAGGACGTGGTAAGTCCCGAGAAACTCTATGAGTATTGCCGCATTGCGCGCGAGATTCTGCAGGGTGAGCATGGTGTTGCTCGCGTTATTGCTCGTCCTTTTGAGGGGGAGTGGCCATACCAGCGTACTTCTCGCCGTCATGACTTCTCGCTTGAGCCAACGGGCCCAACCATGCTTGATTGCCTTAAAGAGAACGGCTTTGATGTTCTTTCTATTGGCAAGATTTATGACATCTTTGCTCATCGCGGCATGACCGAGTTTGAGTTCACCACCTGCAACGCAGACGGAATTCAGAAGACTATTGAGGCTACCAGCAAAGACTTCAACGGTCTGTGCTTTACCAACCTTGTTGATACAGACATGATTTACGGTCACCGCAACGATCCTGTGGGATACTCCAACGCTCTTTCTTACTTTGACGAGCGCATTCCTCAGATTATTGAGGGTCTTCGTGAGGATGACCTGTTTATTATTACCGCAGATCATGGCTGTGATCCGGTAACACCATCTACTGATCACTCTCGTGAGTACGTGCCACTGCTTATCACGGGTCCAAAGGTCAAGCCAAATACCAACCTTGGTACAACCACTACATTTGCCGACATGACCGAGACAATCCTTGATTATTTTGGCGTTGAGCAACTTGGTGTTGGAACTTCTCACCTGTCAGAGATTCTTAAGGAGAACTAATGGCTACTACCCCAACTCCCCATAACGCTGCTGTTGAGGGTCAGATTGCTAAGACCGTCCTCATGCCAGGCGATCCTCTGCGCGCTAAGCTTCTTGCAGACACGTATTTGGAGAACGTTGAGCAGTTCAACACCGTTCGCAACATGTTTGGTTATACCGGCACCTACAAGGGACAGCCAGTCTCCGTTATGGGTTCTGGTATGGGTATGCCTTCCATTGGTATTTATTCTTACGAGCTCTTTAATTTCTACGGAGTTGACAACATTCTCCGCATTGGTAGCGCTGGCGGCCTTGCTCCTGAGGTAAAGCTTAGAGACATTGTTATTGGCATGTCTTCCAGCACTGATTCTAATTATCCATCACAGTACGGAATGCCTGGAACCATTGCACCTACCGCAGACTTTGGCCTGTTGAGCAAGGCTGTTGCTGGTGCAGAAAAGCTGGGTTATCCCGTTCGCGTTGGTAATATCCTGGCAAGCGACGTGTTCTATACCGTAAACAACTCGCTTCCAAAATGGGCAAGTATGGATGTTCTTGCCGTTGAGATGGAGTCGGCAGCCCTGTATCTCAACGCCATGTACGCTCATAAGCATGCGCTTACGCTGCTAACTATCTCTGACCTGCCTCTTACAGGAGAAGCACTTACTGCTGAGGAGCGTCAGACTAGCTTCACACAGATGATGGAGGTTGCTCTTTCTGTTGTTGCTTAAAGCATTTGTTGCGCAAGGCATCGCAGATCAGCAGCTTGTCATTGCTGTTTGTTTTGGAACCATGCGGATTTTCCGCTTAAGTTAGGGAAGTTTGGTCAACTTCTCATAAAGATCCAGCATAAAAGCTGGACGTTCCCGCCACATGAGGTAAGGAGAGCACGGAATGAACAAGAACGTTTCTCGTCGTAGTTTTGTGACTGGCGCAACCGGCGCTGGCGCACTTGCAGCACTCGCAGGTCTTGCAGGCTGCAACCAGAAGAAGGACGACGGCGGCCAGAAGGCATCAGGTGAGAAGAAAAAGAAGCTCACCATGGTTACCGATACTGGCGGTGTAAACGACCAGTCCTTTAACCAGTCCGCTTGGGAGGGCATGACCGAGCTCAAGGACAAGAACGGCTGGGATGTCAGCTACCTTGAGTCCAAGCAGGATTCCGATTACGCAACCAACCTTGATAAGGCTGTTGACGCTGAGTCCGACCTTGTTTGGGGCGTTGGCTTTGCTATGGCAGACGCAACTCTTAAGGCTGCTAAGGACAATCCAAACACCCAGTTTGCTATCATCGACAACGGCAACGATTCTCAGGTTTCTAACTTCACGGGCGTTATGTTCCGCGCTCAGGAGCCTTCCTTTGTTGTTGGCTACATTGCTGCTCGCACTACAAAGACTGGCAAGGTTGGCTTTGTTGGCGGCATTTCTTCCGCACTTATCGACCAGTTTGAGTATGGTTACCGCGGCGGTGTTGCTTATGCAAACAAGGAGAAGGGCACCAACGTTGAGATTTCTGCACAGTATGCAGAGTCCTTCTCTGACGCAGCAAAGGGCAAGGCTATTGCTAACTCCATGTACTCCGATGGTTGCGACATTGTCTTCCACGCTGCTGGTGGTGTAGGAACTGGCGTTATTGAGGCAGCTAAGGACGCAAACAAGCTTGCTATCGGCGTTGACCGTGACCAGGCATATCTTGCTCCAGAGAACGTTCTGACCTCCGCTCTTAAGCGCGTTAACGTTGCTATTGTTGAGATTTCCGAGAAGATCCTGAAGGACGGCCAGAAGGGTGGCACCACCATTTCCCTGGGCGCTTCCGAGGACGCTGTCGGAATTTCTGAGGAGCACCACCTCATGGGCGAGGACACCTACAAGGCTGCTACTGATCTTCTTGACAAGATTAAGGCTGGCTCTGTTGTTCCTCCTACAAACAAGGATGAGTTGGACAAATACGTTAAGTCTTTGAGCTAAGCTCTGACTTAGTTTTTTGAGCCCTGGGGTTTCTCGCCAGATGGTTTTGCCGTCTGACAGGCCCAAAAGGTTGATGAGTTTGGATTTGCTGGTGAGGGGTGCTCTTTGGCACTCCTCACCTCTAGCAAGTGTGTAAAGGAGGTGGCTCGTGGAAGTCAGTTCGGATTACGCTGTTCAGATGCATGGCATTACCAAAGTTTTTGGATCGTTTAAAGCTCTTGACGCCGTAGACCTTAACGTGCGCAAGCAAACTGTCCACGCCATTTTAGGAGAGAACGGCGCAGGTAAAAGTACGCTTATGAACGTACTGTATGGCCTGTATTCTGCTGATGAGGGCGAGGTTTACCTCAACGGAGAGCGTGTATCCATATCTGGCCCAACCGATGCTATCGCTCACGGTATTGGTATGGTTCACCAGCACTTTATGCTGGTCGAGAACTTTACTGTTACAGAAAATATTGTTTTGGGCAACGAGGTCACCAAGGCTGGTGGCGTCCTTGATCCAAAGCGAGCTCGCGAGAAGGTCCTGGAGATTGTTGAGGAATACGGCTTTGACGTAGACCCTGACGCCAAGATTGAAGACATTTCTGTTGGTATGCAGCAGCGTGTTGAGATTTTGAAGGCCCTGTATCGCGGCGCAGATACGCTGATTCTTGATGAGCCTACGGCAGTTCTTACGCCGCAGGAAATTGAGAAGCTTATTCAGATCATGCATGACCTGGTAAGCAAAGGTAAAACCATCATTGTTATTACTCACAAGCTTAAAGAGATTATGTCTTCTGCTGACGAGTGCACTATTATTCGTCGCGGCAAGTACATGAGCACCGTTGATGTCTCCAAGACATCCGAGACCGAGCTTGCAACACTTATGGTGGGTAGAAACGTTAACCTGCATGTAGAAAAGAAGCCAGCAACTCCTGGGGAGGTTGTTCTCTCTATTAAGGATCTCCACGTCAAGGACGAGCGCGGCATTGAGCAGGTAAACGGCTTTAATTTGGATATTCGTGCCGGTGAGATTGTTGGTCTTGCAGGTATTGACGGCAACGGCCAGAAAGAACTTGCCGATGCCATAGACGCACTGGTCAAACCTGAGTCGGGCACCATTACCGTTAAAGGTGAAGAGATTCAGGGCACAACCCCTAAAACGGTCATTGACCACGCAGTTGCCACTATTCCTTCAGACCGTCACCGTTGGGGTCTGGTTCTGCCCTTTACGGTTGCCGAGAACATGGTGCTTGAGCGCCACAACGAGGAGACCTTTGGTAAGGGCATTGCACTTGACCTGGCAAAGATAAAAGAATTCTCCCAGAAGCTGATTGACGAGTTTGATATTCGTCCTGCAGAGTGCGCAGAGCATCAGGCAGTGGGACTTTCCGGCGGCAATCAGCAGAAAGTTATTATTGCCCGTGAGGTTTCTTCCAACCCAGACGTCCTCATTGCCATTCAGCCAACTCGCGGTCTTGATGTTGGTGCTATTGAGTTTGTCCACAAAGCGCTTATTCGCGAGAGGGACCGTGGTGCAGCAATTTTGCTGATTTCCTTTGAGCTGGACGAGATTATGGACGTTGCCGATAAGATGGCAATTATTTACGCCGGCAAGAATGTTGGCGAGTTTGACCAAGGTACTATCACTGAAGAGCAGGCTGGCCTGCTGATGGCAGGAGGTGACGCCGAGTGAGTACGCTTACAAAGATAATGAGAAAGCCCATTACGTCAGCAATTGTTGCTATTTTTGTTGGCCTGTTGGTTGCTTCTATTATTTTGGTTGTTGCAGGTTATGACCCTATCAGCTCGTTTGAGGCTCTTATTGGCGGCATGGTAGGTAAGCCAAAATACATTTCTAACGTCATTATTAAGGCAACACCTTTGCTCTTTACGGGTATTGCTGTTGCTTTTGCATTCCGCGTTGGCCTCTTTAACATTGGCGCTGAGGGTCAGTACATTGTAGGTACTATCCTCGCCGTTATTGTTGGCTACAGTCTTGATCTTCCTCCTGTACTGCAGATTCCTGTAGTTGTTTTGGTTGGTACCGCAGGCGGCGCAGGTATTGGTGCCATTATTGGATGGCTTAAGGCTCAGTTTGGCATCAACGAGGTTATTACCAGCATTATGTTTAACTGGATCAGCCTTTACCTCTGCAACTTTGTGGTTTCTCTTCCACAGTTCCACCAGCCAAACTCAACTTCTTCGTACTCCATTAACGAGTCTGGCTACACCACACTGTTCTATGGCATGAAGAATTCCGAGGACGGTGCTGAGGCAATTCGCAATATTCCTGTTATTGGCGACGCTATTATGCGTACCGATGTAAATATTGGTATTTTTGTTGCTATTATCGCAGCTATCTTTATTGGCTGGCTGCTTATGCGCACCAAGGTTGGTTATGAGATGCGCGCTGTTGGTTTTAACCGCGACGCTGCACAGTTTACCGGCATCAACGTTAAGAAAAACCTTACGCTCTGCATGGCTATTTCTGGTGCACTCTGCGGACTTGCAGGTGCTCTGACCATTACCGGTATTGCTCCTCACAGTATTGCAACGCTGGCAGCATTTGAGAACAACGGCTTTAACGGTCTGTCCGTTGCGTTTATCGCCAACTGCAATCCTGTGGCATGTATTCCTGCATCCTTCCTGTTTGCTGGCCTTCTTTATGGTGGCCAGACGGTTCAGCAGGTTGTTGGTGCACCTTCCGAGATTATCAACATTGTTATTGGTACCATCGTGTTCTTCATGGCTCTAGGCGGCGTTATTCCAATGCTTGCCGACCGTCTTGATCACAAGCGTGCCCAGAAGGCTAAGGAAGAAGAGGCAAAGCTTGCTGCTCAAGTGAGTGATGCGTCCGACCCATCTCAGGAGGAGGCAAACAATGCTCACTAACCTGATTCTTCTTGTTTCCGTTACCCTCATGTACTCGACACCTCTTATTTTTGGTGCTCTGGGCGGCGTTGTCTCCGAGCGTTCCGGTGTTGTCAACATTGGTATTGAGGGCATGATGGGCGTTGGCGCTTTTGCAGGTGTTGCAGGCAGCTACCTCACCGGAAACCCTTGGATTGGCTTCCTTTGTGCAGGTATTGCAGGCGGCCTGATTGCACTGCTGCACGCTATGGCATCCATTACGTTTAACGCTGACCAGACCGTCTCTGGTGTTGCTATTAACTTGCTGGCTCCTGGTATTGCTCTGTTTGCCTGCCGTCTTTTGTTTGATGGTGCTGCAATGTCTCCAGCTGTCAACAAGTTGCCAAAGCTCTTTGGCGAGGGTGCCTTTAACGACACTCCTTATTCCAGCTTGAACGTAGACATCACCGTGGTCCTTGCGCTTTTGACCGCCCTTCTCGTCTGGTTTGTGCTCTATCGCACCAAGTGGGGCCTGCGCATTCGCTCCGTTGGTGAGCATCCACACGCATCCGAGACGCTGGGCATTAGCGTTCGTAAGACTCGCTACCTCTGCGTTATTGTTTCTGGTGTGCTTGCAGGATTTGGCGGCGCATCTGTAACGCTGGCAATTATTTCCCAGTTTACTCAGACAGCTATTTCTGGTCAGGGCTTTATTGCACTGGCAGCTGTCATCTTTGGTAAGTGGAAGCCTCTGAACACCTACGCAGCTTGCCTGCTCTTTGGCTTTACTCAGGCACTGGCAATTCTGCTTGGCGGCGGCGCAACTCCAATTCCAAGCCAGATTATTGCAATGCTTCCTTACTTCATCACCATCATTACGCTGGTCCTCTTTGTTGGTAAATCTGTTGCGCCTAAGGCAGACGGCGTGCCATACATCAAGGGAAGTCGTGCATAATGGCTGAGGTAGAGGGTTCTTGCCACGTTTCTAACGAGGCGCTTGTTCAGCTTGCAATTGAGGCGCGCAATCACGCTTACGTGCCGTACTCTCACTATGCTGTTGGAGCTGCGCTTTTGTGCTCCGACGGCACCGTGTATGGCGGCGCCAACCTAGAAAACGCTGCGTATACGCCTTCTAACTGTGCTGAGCGCACGGCGTTTTTCCGCGCAGTGTTTGAGGGCCGCAGGGATTTTGTGGCCATTGCGGTTGTCGGCGGTCCTGAGGGAGAAGCCCCAACAGCTTGGTGCACTCCTTGTGGCGTATGCAGGCAGGTTATTCGCGAGTGGTGCGATCCTGCAACGTTTCGTATTGTGCTGGGTAAGGCAGATGAGGCTCCTCGCGAGTATCTGCTCCAGGACATCTTGCCTATGGGATTTGGTCCCGAGGATTTGGGCGAGTCCAGCCCTGCAGGTGCATCGTGCGACGATGCCGTGAAGGGCGCCGCGGGCGGCCACGAGCACGCGGCGGACGGCCACGAGCACGGCGCGGGCGGCCACGAGCACGGCGCGGGCGGCCACGAGCATGGCTGTGGCTGCGGGTGCGGCGAGCACGACGGAGGCAACCAGTAAGCTGCGACATCAAGCAGCCTGCGCTTTCGGGTGCAGATAACCGGGTAGGTTACATGAAATTGCGAGCCGGTAGAGTTTCTCGCTACCGGCTCTTTTACTAGAGAGTTAGCGCGCCGGCAACGGACGCGAACGGCAACGAACGCGAACAGCAACGAACGCGAACAGCAACGAACGCGAACAGCAACGAACGCGCCTGACGGCGCCGCGAACGGCAACGAACGCGAACAGCGAAAAGAGGTTCAACTATGCGCATGTATGACGTGATTGAAAAGAAGCGCGACGGCGGCGAGCTTACTGACGCCGAGATTGACTACTTTGTCTCGGGTTATGTAGCTGGGGATATTCCCGATTATCAGGCTTCCGCGCTTGCGATGGCCATCTTCTACAAGGGCATGACCGCGCACGAGACGGCTCATCTGACCATGGCAATGGCAGAGTCTGGCGACATGATGGACCTCTCGGCGATCCCGGGTATCAAGGTTGACAAGCACTCTACCGGCGGCGTTGGCGATAAAACTACGCTGGTTGTTGGCCCACTTGTTGCGTCTTTGGGTGTCAAGGTTGCCAAGATGAGCGGCCGTGGCCTGGGTCACACAGGCGGTACGCTGGATAAACTTGAGGCAATTCCAGGACTTTCCATTGAGATTTCCGAGCCAGATTTCTTCAAGCAGGTCTCCGAGATTGGCGTTGCCGTTGCAGGTCAGACGGGCAATCTTGTTCCAGCTGACAAGAAGCTCTACGCGCTTCGCGACGTTACCGCAACGGTTGACTCGGTGCCTCTGATTGCGTCGAGCATCATGAGCAAGAAGATTGCTTCTGGCTCCGACTGTATTTTGCTGGACGTTAAGTGCGGCTCCGGCGCCTTTATGAAGGACGTTGACTCCGCAATTGAGCTGGCAGATGCCATGGTTTCCATTGGCGAGCACGTCGGCCGCACCACCGCAGCGCTGATTACTGGCATGGATCGACCTCTTGGCAAAAACGTGGGCAACTCCCTCGAGGTTATTGAGGCAGTGTCCACGCTCAAGGGTGAGGGTCCTGAGGATCTGACCGATGTCTGCGTTGAACTTGCTGCAAACATGCTTAACCTCGCAGGTAAGGGAAGTGTTGAGGACTGCCGCAAGCTGGCTCGTCAGCAGATTGCAAACGGCGAGGGCCTGGCTAAGCTGGCACAGATGGTCAAGGCTCAGGGCGGCACCGACGAGGTCATCTTTGACACCACCAAGTTTGAGGCTGCGCCATTCCGCCGCGATATTGTGGCTGAGACCAGTGGATATATCACCTCAATGAACGCTGAGCTGGTGGGCATTTCCTCTGTTGCTTTGGGCGCCGGTCGCGAGAAGAAGGGCGATCCGATTGACCCAGCAGCTGGTATTATCCTTGAGCGCAAGACCGGCGATTATGTCGAGAAGGGCGATGTCATTGCAACGCTTCTGACCGGCGATGAAAGCCGTCTTGATGAGGGCGAGCGCATCTTCCGTGAGGCTCTGGTCTTTGGCGAGAGCGCTCCCGAGCTGGAGCCACTGTTCTTTGCACGTGTCTCCAAGGACGGCGTCGAGCGCTTCGCATAAGCGCAGGTCGCGGCCGCGGCGCGCGGGTGCAGGGCGTGCAGGTCCGAGCTCCACATGACATGCAGGTGAGAGCGTGCAAGTTGGGAGCTCCACATAACATGCAGGTTAGATCGGTGTTCACGCAGGTGGGCACCGGTTTTTTGTGTGGTAACAGCGTCGTGTGCGGGCAGACTTGCAGGTCAAGTGCGCGAAGCGCCGGCGGGGAGAGCACGGGGTTTCTCGCCAGGTGCGCCTTAACAGCATACGCGCCTGAAAAGTGCAAAGAATCTGTATTTTGAATACAGATTCTTTGACAAAATCAGGCAAATCCACAGTTTCTTTTACATTTTTAGGCAAAATTTACCGATTCTTTGCAGAAATCAGGCGCGTGAAAGATAGACTACGTGGCCCTAAATTTTGAGCCTGAAAAGGGCATCAAGTCTGAGTAAATTTACTCAGACATGGCGAGAAAAACCGGCAAATAGCTCAGATATGGTGCACTTTTCCGGCAAATTGTTCAGACATGACGATAACATCAGGCTCCCTGGAAGGGTGAGCTCGGACATGCCTTAAACCCCGCCTGAAAAGTGCAAAGAATCGGTATTTGAGACACCGATTCTTTGATGAAATCAGGCAAATCCACCGAATCTTTGATGGTTTCAGGCAAAAGTTACAGATTCTTTTCAGAAATCAGGCGCGCTAGCAGGCCAAAATGGAAATCTAGTCGGCAGAGCAGGCTTAGCGAGAAATTCGTCCCTCTCGCGGTTGCAGTTATTGCACAGAGTGTGTAATAATACTCAGTATGTGCAATAAGTCGGGTGCTACGGCGTTGTTGCGCCGCTCGCGCCCGTCGCGCCCGCGCCACCCGCGCCACCCGTGCCGCTCACGCGCGCCCGCACCCACAGCGCACCCGATGCGCGCTCGCGTACCTGCAACCAGGAGAGGCTTCAGAACGTATGACGCAAACATTGTCTGCACCTGCTGTTTTGTCAGCTTGCAAGCTTGATCGACGTACCGCCAGAACTCGTGCGGCGCTTAGAAAAGCCCTGGCAGAAGAGATAGACGTAACCGGCGACCTTACCTCCGTGACCGTCACGGGCGTAACGGAGCGCGCCGGCCTCACGCGCCGAACTTTTTACTCCCACTATAAAGACATCCCGGACCTGGTGCTTCATATCGAAAAGGAAGCGCTGGCAGAGCTGCGACCTGCTGTTGAGCAGCTTGCTCGCGTCAACCTTGTTGAGCTCAGAGAGGCCATTGACTCCTACAAGCCATGCCCCGGCGCAACGGAGATGCTTCGCAGCATTCGCAAACACGGCTTCTACCTGCGTCCTTTGCTGGGCAACGGTGGAGACCCTGCGTTCCAGGATAAGCTAAAGCACCTGGTACACGAGGTTATCGCCCAGCGCGCCCTTCACGACCTTGATCCGCGCGCACTTGGTCCCTTCTTTGACTACTATCTGACCTTTGCAATTTCTGCCGAGGTCGGCGTCCTTATCCGCTGGTTAATCGGCGGCATGCGCGAGAGCGACGAGCAGATGGCAGGCCTTATGACCGGCCTCATGTTTGTTGCACCTGGCGATCTGTACGGCAAGCCAATCAAGCTAGATGTTCCACGATTTGCGCTTGCAACTCTTGTTCTCGGAGAGGAAAACAATGATTAGTCCAAAGTTTGAGCTGGTAGAGAATGGTGCCGAGCTTGCACCAAACGTCCCACTTGACCTGTCTCAGGCCCACCTTATGCTGGGCATCGACGTTGGTTCCACAACCGTAAAGCTGTCCGTCATCGACGAGGACGGCACGCTGGTTTACGCAAACTACGAGCGTCACCACACCGACGTTCGCGCAACCGCGCGCTCCTTGTTCGTCAAAGCTCAGAAGCACATTGGCGAGACACCTATGTACGCCGCAATCACCGGTTCCGGCGGAATGCTCTTGGCGCAATGGCTTGACCTGGAGTTTGTCCAGGAGGTTATCGCTTCCAAGCGCGCCGTTGAGACGCTGATCCCTCAGACCGACGTTGCTATTGAGCTGGGCGGCGAGGACGCAAAGATCATCTACTTTGACAACGGTATTGAGCAGCGCATGAATGGTACCTGCGCAGGTGGTACCGGTGCGTTCATCGACCAGATGGCGTCTCTTCTCAAGACCGACGCAACCGGCCTCAACGAGCTGGCAAAAGATGTCAAGCAGATCTACCCAATTGCATCTCGCTGCGGCGTTTTTGCTAAGTCCGACGTTCAGCCGCTGCTCAACGAGGGTGCCGCTCCTGCCGACATCGCCGCTTCCATCTTCCAGGCTGTTGCAAACCAGACCGTCTCGGGCCTGGCCTGTGGTCACCCTATCCGCGGCTACGTCGCGTTTCTCGGCGGCCCGCTGCAGTACCTCTCTGAGCTGCGCCGTCGCTTCTACATCACGCTTAACCTGGACGACGAGCACATCGTCTTGCCAAAGAACGCCCACCTCTTTGTTGCAACGGGCGCTGCTCTGGCGGGCGAGTCTGACCGACCAATCACCTTTACGCAGGTCATGGACGCACTGGACAACCTCAAGGACATCCAGGGCTCCGAGGTTGCTCGTCTTGACCCACTCTTTGCCACTCAGCAGGACTTTGATGACTTCAAGGCCCGCCATGACAAGGAGGTAGTCCCCAAAGGCCAGCTGGCCAACTACCACGGCCGCGTGTTCATTGGCATCGACGCAGGTTCTACCACTATGAAGGCTGCTGTTGTTGGCGAGAAGGGCGAGCTTCTTTACACCTGGTACGACAATAACAACGGCGACATCCTGGGCACCGCTCGCAAGATTATGGACGCCATCTACGATGAGATGCCTTCCGACTGCATTATTGGCCACGTCACAACTACCGGTTATGGCGAGGGCATCCTGATCGAGGCTCTGCGCGCAGACTCCGGCGAGATTGAGACCGTCGCTCACCTGCGTGGCGCTAAGGCATTTGTCCCAGACGTTGATTTCATTCTTGATATTGGCGGCCAGGACATGAAGTGTCTGCAGGTCAAAGACGGCGTCATTGAGCACATTATGCTGAACGAGGCTTGCTCTGCAGGCTGCGGTTCCTTTATTGCATCCTTTGCCGACTCCATGAAGATGGACGTCCGCGAGTTTGCAACCGCCGCAACCAAGGCAACACTCCCTGTTGACCTGGGCTCTCGCTGTACCGTCTTCATGAACTCCCGCGTTAAGCAGGCGCAAAAGGAAGGCGCAACCATCGGCGACGTTGCTGCCGGTCTTTCGTACTCCGTCATCAAGAACGCCCTGTTCAAGGTCATCAAGCTCCGCGACTTCAGCGAGATTGGCGAGCACTGCATTGTTCAGGGTGGTACCTTCATGTCCGATGCAACGCTCCGTGCTTTTGAGCTGCTCACCGGCAGAGACGTCATCCGTCCTGATATTGCAGGTGTCATGGGTGCCTACGGCGCCGCTCTTCTCGCCCGCGACCGCGCAGGTATTGATGGCGTATCCACTCTGCTTGACCGCGAGTCCATCGATAATCTGCAGGTCAAGCTTACCAACACACACTGCCGCATCTGCCCTAACAGCTGCATGCTTACCATTAACGATTTTGGCAGCGGCCACAGGTTTATCACCGGTAACCGTTGCGAGAAAGGCGCAGGTAAGAAGCGTGGCGCTAAGAAGAACGAGGCACCAAACGTTTTTGCGTTCAAGAACAAGCTGCTGTTTGATCGCGAGTCGCTTCCTGTAGACGAGGCTCCACGCGGCACCGTGGGCATTCCTCGCGCGTTGAACATGTACGAGAACTATCCGTTCTGGCACACGTTCTTCACTAAGCTGGGCTTCTCGGTCATTTTGTCCGATCAGACCACCGCAAAGACGTACGACATGGGCATCGAGTCCATGCCCTCCGAGTCCGCCTGCTATCCTGCAAAGCTTTCCCACGGCCACATCATGAATTTGCTGGCCAAAAATCCAGACTTCATTTGGATGCCTTGTATTCGTTGGGAGCGCAAGGAGGACGACTCCGCAACCAACCACTACAACTGCCCAATTGTCATGAGCTACCCTCAGGCGCTGGGCCTCAACGTGGACGAGCTCTCTGATCCGTCCATCCAGTACATGGCTCCGTTTATTCCGTATGACAAGAAGAACGAGCTCAAGCGCCGTTTGTACGAGCTTATCAGCGAACAGCGCGAGAAGGACGCCCAGGTAGGTAAGGGTCGCTTCCGTGGCGAGCACATCACGCGCGCCGAAATTGACGCCGCTGTTGAGGCTGCATGGCAGGAAGATATCAACGTCAAGGACCAGATGCACCGCGCAGGTGACGAGGCTCTTGCGTGGATTGAGGAGCACGACGCTCACGGTATTGTTCTTGCAGGTCGCCCATACCATAACGATCCAGAGATTAACCACGCCATCCCTGAGTTGGTCTCTTCTTTTGGTTTTGCCGTTCTCACTGAGGATTCCATTGCTCATAAGATGATGCCTGAGCGCCCCATCCGTATTGTTGACCAGTGGATGTATCACTCGCGTCTGTACCGTGCGGCTCGCTTTGTTGCGTCCCGAAACGACCTGGACCTCATCCAGCTCTTCTCGTTTGGTTGTGGCCTTGACGCACTAACCACCGACCAGGTCCAGGAGATTCTTGAGGCTTCGGGCAAGATTTACACTATGCTCAAGGTTGACCAGGTCTCCAACTTGGGCGCTGCGCGCATTCGTGTCCGCTCCCTGATGGCTGCCCTGAACGAGCAGCAGGCAGAGCTTGAGCG
>JABZHN010000020.1:0-29586 GCA_015258835.1 Atopobium sp. | reverse complement strand
GGGTCTAACTGATGAGGAGCTTAAGGCGGGCGAGGATTACCTGTCTGTTATGCGTGACAACCTCAAGGCTCTTGAGGGTGCTCTCGCATAGTGTGTTGCCAGCTTAGGCTGGATGTTTGGAGGACGTGTTGCAGGAAAGTCAGATAGCCGTTTCGCTTCAAGACGTGAGTTTTTCTTACAAGAAGACGCGCGTCTTAAGCGATGTAAATTTAGACGTTCATCAAGGTGAGATTTGCGCGCTTATTGGTGATAACGGAGCTGGTAAATCTACGCTCTCTCGAATTGTGGTGGGTGAGCTTGAGCCAACAAGTGGCAAATCACTTCTTTTTGGAACGCCTTCGACTCGGTTTAAAGATTGGGAGCGTGTAGGCTATGTCCCTCAGCTGCCTTCTGAATCGGTTAATCGCTTTCCTGCAAGCGTCGTCGAGCTTGTGGACGCAAGTCAGTATGCTCGTGCAAAAAAGATAAAGATGAGCGCAAAAGAGCGTCGCGAGCGTACGCTTGAGGCGCTTGATCTTGTGGGTATGACTGACTTTTCTACTCGTATTATCAGGGAACTCTCTGGAGGACAGCTCCAGAGAGTTCGCCTTGCCTGCGCGCTGGTAGGAAACCCATCACTACTTATCCTGGACGAGCCTACAACTGGTCTTGATAAAGAGAGTCGCAATCATTTCTATAGCCTAGTGCGAGAAGCCCATGCAGCTCGAGATCTTGCGGTACTTATTGTTACGCATGATCTTGCAGCTCTTGATGCGCTGGCTTGTCGAGTTGTTGAAGTTGCTGACCACAAAGCTACAGAAATTGCAGGTAGGGGTCACGGTCATGATCACTGTGCAGTTCATGGCGCTCACTGTGACCTTGACTCTCATCATGTCCACGACCACAATCGCGGAAAATTAGATGATTTTGCTTTAACGGAGTCCCTTGGTCCTGCGTCCGACGTTGTTCAAGATGCCCAAGACTCGCATGAGAGGAGGGCGTAAATGTTTGAATACGTATTTATGCAGCGAGGAATTCTTGTGGGAATTCTTCTGGGAGCAATTATCCCGCTGGTAGGCGTTACGGTTGTATTGAAGCGCCTTTCTATGATTGGCGATGCTCTCTCACATACCTCTCTTGCAGGTGTTGCAGGCGGCATGATTGCAGGTATTAATCCTGTTGCCGGAGCAATTGCCGCTTGTTTGGGTGGTGCTCTTTGCGTAGAGGGAGTACGTCGTCACTTCAAAGACCAGTCAGAGCTTGCAGTTGCCATTGTGATGGCAGCTGGTATTGGTCTAGCAGGTGTGTTGTCTGGTTTTGTTCCTAACTCATCAAGCTTTAATAGCTTTATGTTTGGCTCTATTCTTACGGTAAGTGAGCAAGAAGTTCAGATGATTGTAGTCATCAGTGTGCTTGCAGTCGCATTCTGCTTCTTCCTTAGAAAAGAACTTTTCTTGATGTCTTTTGATGAGCGTCATGCCCGTTGTGTTGGTGTGCCCGTAAGTCTTATTAACTTTGGCTTTGTTATCGCAGTAGCTTTGGTAGTTGCCGTAGCAGCAAGAACAGTTGGCTCACTTATTGTTTCATCCATGATGGTGGTTCCTGTTGCCTGCGCTCTGCAGATTTCTCGCAGCTGGAAGCAATGTTGTCTGTATGCAAGCGCAGTGGGTATGCTGACCTCGCTTGGTGGACTTGTTATCTCCTATGAGCTTGGTCTTAAGCCTGGAGGAACCATCGTTCTTCTCGCGGTTGTTACGCTTTTGTTTATCTTTCTGGTAAAAAGGGTCGTGCTGCTGCTCAAAACTCGCACAGTGTGATACTCTGAACAAAGTGCGTTGACGGAGAGGTTTGCCGGAGCACGTTGTGAACAGAGAGGGTGTTCGTGGTTGAGAAACACCTGCACAGCGCTGGTAGAGTTCACTCCCGAGCTACAACTTGAACGGCGTTATTGCTTAGTAGGGAAGTCGTCCGCCTAACGAGACTAGGCTTTCAAGTGGATTGCACAGAGAGAAAACTGCGCAGTCAACCGAGGTGGTACCGCGGAAATTTTCCGTCCTTGGGCATATGCTCAGGGGCGGTTTTCTATTGAAAGGGTAATTACATGGGAATGTCTGAGGAACTCTCGGCAATTCGCGAGCAAGTACTTGAAGGAATTGCTAAGGCAACAAACCTTGAAGCACTTGAGAAGGTGCGCGTTGCATCAATGGGAAAGAAGGGCTCTCTTACCGCAATTATGCGTATGATGGGTCAGGTTCCCGCAGATCAGCGCCCTCAAATGGGTCAGCTTGCAAATACCGTTCGTGCTAACGTTGAGACCGCTATTCGCGAGCGTCAGCTTGCTTTAAAGCGAGAAGCCCTTGAAGCCCAGCTTAATGCTGAGGCAACTGATATTACCCTTCCAGGTCGTCGTCTGAGTCCTGGTACTCAGCACCTCATTGAGCAGGTACGTGAGGAGATGGAAGACATCTTTGTCAGCATGGGCTACACCATTGAGACAGGCCCTTATGTTGAGACTACCTACTACAACTTCACAGCTCTGAATGCTCCAGAGGACCATCCAAGCCGTTCTGGTAAGGATACGTTCTACGTGGTGGATAATGCACCAGAAGGAAAAGAGTCGCACGTACTGGGCGAGTCTGACGTGCTTCTTCGTACACAGACTTCTGGCGTTCAGGTACACACCATGGAGACAAAAGAGCCTCCTATTTACATGATTTGCCCTGGTACGGTATTTCGTCCTGACACAGCAGATGCTAACCACCTGCCTCAATTTACGCAGATGGAAGGCCTTGTTGTTGATGAGGGAATCACCTTTGGTGACCTCAAGGGCACCCTTGATCATTTTACTCGTGAGATTTTTGGTAAGGACCGCGCCACCCGCTATCGTCCTCACTTCTTCCCATTCACCGAGCCAAGCTGCGAGGTAGACGTTTCTTGTGGTGTGTGCCACGGTGAGGGTTGCCGCTTCTGCAAGAACACGGGCTGGCTTGAGATTCTTGGCTGTGGCATGGTTGACCCTAATGTCTTCAAGTACTGCGGTATTGATTCCGAGAAATACACAGGCTTTGCCTTTGGCATTGGTGTTGAGCGTGTTGCAGCGCTCCGTTATGACCTTCCTGACCTGCGTATGCTCATCTCTGGTGACCAGAGAGTTCTACGTCAGTTCTAATCATCGGCGTCTTATTAGAAAGGCAATCACATGCGTGTATCTTATGAATGGCTGAAGACGCTCGTTGATCTTCCTCAGGACCCAAAAGACCTTGAGCGCGAGTTTGTGCGCACAGGCACTGAGGTTGAAGCTATAGAGCGTGTTGGTGCTAACCTTGACCATGTTGTTACTGCTCAGATTGTAAGCAAAGAGCCTCATCCTGATTCTGATCACATGTACGTTACCCTGGTTGACGTGGGCAACAACAATGTGGATAAGGACGGAAATCCTGTTCCTCTACAGATTGTTTGTGGTGCTCAGAACTTTAATCAGGGAGACCACATTGTTACGGCAATGATTGGCGCAGTGCTTCCTGGAGACTTTAAGATTAAAAAGTCCAAGCTGCGTGGCGTTGAGTCTTGCGGCATGAACTGCTCTTCTCGCGAGCTGGGTCTTGGCGATGATCAGAGCGGTATTATGATTCTTCCCGAGGATGCTCCAATTGGTATGCCCCTTACCGATTACCTGGGCATGTCTGATGTTGTCCTTGATTGCGAGATTACCCCTAACCGCCCCGACTGCCTTTCTATGACTGGTATGGCTGTTGAGGTTTCTGCAATGTATGACACTGACACCCATATTGAGCTTCCACGTATTACGTCTGAGTCTGGCGCAGATGCATCTGAGCAGGTAGATGTTACTATTGCTGATCCTGAGCTCTGCTCAAGGTACACCGCTCGCGTGGTTCGTAACGTCAAGATTGGCCCAAGCCCTGAGTGGCTTGCTCGTCGCGTTACGTCTTGTGGTGGCCGCTCAATCAACAACGTTGTTGATGTTACTAACTACGTGATGTACCTGACCGGCCAGCCTCTGCATGCTTTTGACCTCGGAAAACTTACCAAGGAAGATGGCAAGTACCACATTGTGGTTCGCGCTGCAGAAGACGGCGAGCACATTGTGACGCTTGACGGAGAAGACCGCGAGCTCACGTCCGATATGACGGTCATCACAGATAACGGTAAGACTCCTATTGCACTTGCTGGTGTTATGGGTGGTCTTGACTCTGAGATTACCGAGAATACCGTTGATGTCCTTTTGGAATCCGCTGTCTTTGATAATGGCCACATTAGCCGTACCAGCAGAAACCTTGATTTGATGAGCGAGGCTTCTATTCGTTACGAGCGTCTTGTGGATCCAAACGGTTGCGCATCTGTGGCAGATATTGCAGCAGCACTCTTTGAGGAGTGCTGTGGTGCTGAGGTTTGCCCTGGTATTGTTGATGTATATCCAAAGGTAAAAGAGGCAGTAACTATTACGCTTCGCCCAGAGCGCGTTTGCGCTCTTGCAGGTGCTCAAATTCCAGAAGAGTTTATGGTTTCTCGCCTTACGCGCCTTGGCTGCAAGGTTGCTCCAGCAGACAACGGAGAGCTGAGCGTTATTGCTCCTACAAACCGCCCAGATCTTACGCGCGAGGTTGACCTTATTGAGGAGATTGTTCGCCTGTGGGGTGAAGGTGATATTGAGGCTACGCTTCCTGCTGCTCGAAACCATGCAGGCGGTTTGACTTCAGATCAGCGTCAGATTAGAAAGATTGGCCGTACGCTGCGCTCCCTTGGCCTCAACGAGACAAAGTCATATTTGTTTGCAAGTCCAGATGACCTCTCTAAGCTTGGTATGAGCGAAGAGGGAAGAGGCGTCCCTGTAAAGGTTATGAGCCCACTTGTTGCTGACCAGTCTGAGATGCGTCGCTCCATTGTTCCAGGTCTTCTGCGCTCTATTGCATACAACCTTGCTCATGGTGTCTCTAATATTGCCATGTATGAGCTGGGTCGTGTGCTCTTTGGACATAAGGATAAGAGCCAGCCAGATGAGCCAAGCTATGTCTGTGGCGTATTGGTTGGTCGTCCAGCAGATGACGCTTGGAATGCTAAGTATCCAGCCTACGATTTCTTTGACGCCAAGGGTATTGTTGAGGGCCTGCTTGAGGCACTTCGCATCCCTAAGGTTCGTTTCCGTGTAGCTGAGCCAGAGCAATACGGTTGGCTGCAGCCTGGTCGCGCTGCTGAGATTCTTGCAGGTAGCGAGACAATCGGTTGGGTTGGAAACATTCATCCTTTGTCGCTCCAGAACTTTGACATTGAGGTTCCCGTCATCGCCTTTGAGATTTCTGTTGCGTCGCTTTTGCGTCTTTCTCAGAAAGACCTTCCTATTGTTGAGCCTCCAACCTACCCAGGTATCTCCATTGACCTGGCAATTGTTGTTGACGAGAGCGTTACTGCTGAGCAGCTGGTTCAGCGTTTGAAGTCTGCTGGTGGCAAGCTTCTCTGCGATATCAGACTCTTTGACGTGTACCGCGATTCGCTGCGTGTTGGTGAGGGCAAGAAGTCCATGGCCTTCTCGCTCACGTATCGCGCAGACGACAGAACGCTTACTTCAGAAGAGGTCGAGAAGACCCACACAAAGCTTGTGGAGAAGGTTCTTCGTTCTACCGGCGGAGAAATTCGCGGATAAGCAGGTAATTGTAGTGCCAAGTTGGAACGTACATATTGCTCATGCTGACCGGCTCCTTGAGAAAGGAGCCGGTTGCTTGGGTGTAGATATTCACTACCCTGATGCATTTCTACTTGGAAATGTTGCTCCTGACGTGCATATTGGTTTTATGGTCCCAGACTATTCTCACAAGGTGAGGTACGGTCGAAGCCATCAGTCATACCCAGGAAGTTTGCCTATTCCAAGTTATAAGCGGTATCAGCGTAATTTTATGGGTGGTCTTAATCCTGCTGAGTATCTGCTACAGACTGACTTTATTCAGCCAAATGTATCGTATTGTTCACCTGAGCAGCGCAGCTTAGTAGATCAGCGCCAGCTTAGAGAGTTTATCGTGGGCATTTGGTGTCACCTTGTTTGCGACCACGTGTATAACGCTCATACACGGGCATTTTTGCGTGCTCATCATATTCCGACAGGAGAAGATGCACGTATTCGTAAGCAAGCAGATTTTGATGTTTACGGGCGCTCGCTTGTTATGAATCGCCTGCCAGAAGCATCTGATGAGCTCTTTGCAGTTGCTGCTGCTCATCCACAGTATGGGTTTACGCATTCAGATGTTGAGCAAACACTTCAGGTTATACAGCGCATTGCAGAGGAGAATCGCCAGAATAGTGTGAGCTGCCCGCAGTATCAAATGCTTGATACTGAGTTTTTCTCGTCAGCCTACAAAGAGGCGGAAGACACACTAGTTCAAGGATTTATGCTGCAAAAACATAACTAGTTCAGTTAAAGTTATATTCTCGCTTTTCTGAGATAGGTTTTGGAGGACTCTATGGAAAAGATGGAATCTCGCGGAACATTTACGGAGTATCTGCCTTCATACACCATTGGTGTTGATGCTTATAAGTCGGTACTGCATATTGTTAAGCGCTTTGGCAAAAATGCCGTAGTCATTGGTGGACCAACTGCAATGGAGAAGGCACGCCCAAAGCTTGAGGCTGCACTTGCGGATTCTGAGGTTTCTATCTCTTCTTGGATTTCTTACGGCACTAACTCTACGCACGCAAATGCCAAGAGAATTGCAGCAATGCCTGAGGTTATTGCTGCTGATATGCTCTTCCTTGTTGGTGGTGGTCGTGCAATTGATGAGGGTAAAGAGATTGCAACCATCCTGGATAAACCATACTTTACCTTCCCAACACTTGCTTCTAACTGCGCTCCTGTAACAAGAATTGCTGTTTTCTATAAAGAGGACGGTTCTGCAGATACGTACTTCATTCCTGCTGAGCTTCCTGTTCATACCTTTATTGACACGCAGATTATTGCCGAGAGCCCTGATGAGTACTTCTGGGCAGGAATTGGCGATGCCTTCTCTAAGGGTCCTGAGGTTGAACTTTCTTCCAGAGAAGTTGAGCTGCTCCACAGCCCTCTTATGGGTCGCGCTCTTGCCGCAGGCGCTTGTATTGAACCTCTGTTTGACAACGCAGAGCAGGCACTTGTAGACAAGCGCTCCGGCGTTGTTTCTGAAGCATTTGAAAACGTTGTTCTGAACATCATTGTGACTGCTGGTATTGTTTCTAATATGACCACCAATCTTTGCGCAGAGCGCGGCGCGTATTACTTTAATTCCTCAACCGCTCACGCCTTCTACAATGCCTTTACTGCTCTGGGCGAGCGTGGCGAGAAACACCTTCATGGTGAGGTTGTTTCCTTTGGTACCTGCGTTCTTTATGCCTTTGACGGCAACCTTAAGGCACTTGAGGAGCAGGTGGCGCTTAATAGAAAGCTTGGTCTCCCAACCACCTTGGCCGATCTGGACATTACGCCAGAAACTGTTGACACTGATCTGGACATCATTGTTGAGCGAGCTCAGAAGACCAACGAGTGGGGTCGCGCTCCTTATGGATTTACCACTGATCGCTTCCGCCAGGCAATTCTTGATACCGACGCATACGGTAGGGCAGTTGCTTCTAGCGAGAAAGACCTTGAGGCAGCAGCTCTTGACGCGATTACCGCTCATGCTCCTTCAGCTGAGACGGCTGTACCACGTAAGATGTAGTTGCAAGTAACCTGAAGAATCACTTTAGGAAGAGGACGTGTAGGAGCCAGCTTTCTTAAGTCACTTCACGGTTATATAAAAAGTTTTTGTATCAAATGGCAGTTTATTTGGATAAGCTGCCATTTCTTTTAGTTGCAATTTTTATTCACTATTATTAACAAAAATCGGTAAAAACAAAAAATAACGCGTACGGTCGTTTTTTATCGGTGAAAGTCATATTGACTGTTTGTCACCGTGTTTTACCTTGTAATGGTTTATCTTAGTAACTATCAACTACGAGTCTTTATGGATAACAAATCTATAAGATGCGTAGATTTCATTGGTAAGCGCGGGGGTGAGTATGGCAGAGTTAAATGCATCGTTAGCAGTGAGTGACCAGGATGCATACTTGTTTGCGCAAGGAAAATGGTTCCAGAGTCATAAGAAATTAGGTGCACACCCTGCGGTTCAAGAAGATGGAGTTGAAGGCTATCATTTTGCGGTTTGGGCCCCCAATGCAGCCTCTGTCTCTGTTGTTGGAGACTTTAATAATTGGGATGATACCGTCAACGTTCTTTCTCGCTCAAAACATGGCGGAATCTGGGAAGGTTTTATTCCAGGAATCACCTCGGAAGTATTGTATAAATTCCTGATTGTATCCGCTTCTGGACAGAAGATTTTTAAGGCTGATCCCTATGGTACCTATGCGGAGGTCAGACCACATACGGCATCTATTACGTTTGACCCAGACGTGTACGTTTGGGAAGACGAAGCATGGATGAAGAGGCGTGCAACACTTAAGTTCCTGCATAGTCCTCTTAACATCTTTGAAGTTCATCTTGGGAGCTGGAAGCAGCATACTGACCTGACTGCCCAAGAGGAAGATTCTGCTGATACAGAGAATGTAGAGCAGACTGAAGAACCCAAGGACTATTTTGACACCAACGTAGATGCCTTCTACACCTATGATGACCTCTCAGAAGAGCTGGTAGCCTATGTTAAAGATATGGGCTACACCCATATTGAGCTTCTCCCTGTTATGGAGCATCCTTTTGATGGATCTTGGGGTTATCAGGTAACGGGTTATTTTGCTCCCACCTCAAGGTATGGCAATCCTTCCCAGTTCAAACACTTTATTGACTGCTGTCATCAGGCTGGTATTGGCGTCATTTTGGACTGGGTCCCAGGAGGCTTCTGTAAAGATGCTCATGGTCTCGCAGAGTTTGATGGTACCAAGCTCTTTGAAGAAAAAGAGCATCCTAACTGGGGAACTCTTAAGTTTGATCTTACTCGTGGTGAGGTTAGAAGCTTCCTTGTTTCTAACCTGCTTATGTGGCTGAAGGACTATCACGCTGATGGCATTCGTGTTGACGGTGTCAGCAGCATGCTGTATTTGAATTTTGGTATCGACGATCCTTCCCAGAAGCGCTTTAACCATAAGGGAACTGAAGAAGATTTGGATGCAAGTGCTTTTCTGCGTCTCTGCAACGAGACTGCTCAAAAAGAACATCCCGATATTTTGATGATTGCAGAAGAGTCCACAGCATGGCCGCTGGTTACCTATCCTCCCGAGGTTGGGGGACTTGGCTTTAACCTTAAGTGGGACATGGGCTGGATGAATGATACGCTGCACTATTGTCAGACTGATTTCCCTTATAGACCAGGTAACCACCGTCTTCTGACCTTCTCCAGCATGTATCAGTTCAATGAGAATTTTGTGCTGCCACTCAGCCATGACGAGGTTGTGCATGGTAAGTGCAGTCTTATTCAGCGCATGCCGGGGGATTGGTGGAGACAGTTTGCTGGCATGAGGGCTTTGGCACTTCATCAGATGACTCATCCGGGCGCTAAGCTCAACTTTATGGGCAACGAGATTGCGCAGTTTATTGAATGGCGCTACTACGAGGGTATTGAGTATTACCTGACTGAGGAGTATCCAACTCACGCTCATCAGCAGGCATTTATTAAGGCTCTTAATCATTTCTATAAGAATCATCCAGGACTTTGGCAGCATGCCTACGACAACCGTGGATTTGATTGGATTGACGCAGACAATAATGAGCAATCAATCATCTCGTTTGTTCGTCACGGAAGAAAGCCTTCCGAGGACCTGGTTATTCTCATCAATTTTGACGTTGCAACCCATCAGAAATTCCGTTTAGGCATGCCTTCTGCAGGTGTGTGGAAAGAAGTATTCAATTCCGACGCAAAAGAATTTGGCGGTTCGGGTATTGTGAATACTAAGAAACTTTCCACCAAGCCAGTGGCATGGAATGGAAGAGATTATTCGGTAGAACTGTCTGTTCCTCCGCTTGGTGGCATTGTTTTAGCGTTTGAGAAAGAACTTCCAAAGAGGGGGAAGCATGGCCGTAAATAACGGACAAAACATTTTTACCGATAAACAAGATTTTGAAGAGCAGTATCGCGATAAGTTCATCAAGATTCTTGGCAAATACTATGGAGAGTGCACTGATCAGGAGCGCTATAACGTTCTTGCTCATCTCATTGCAGAAAAGGCGCGAGAAATTCAGTCAACCTCCTATATTCATGCAAACAAGCAGGTCTATTACTTCTCCCTTGAGTTCCTTCTAGGACCACTGCTTGAGAATTACCTGCTCAATCTTGGTATTACCGACGTTGTTGCAGAGGGCCTTAAAGAGATGGGTACCTCTCTTCATGAGCTTGCCGCTCAGGAGGTAGACCCTGGCCTTGGCAATGGTGGTCTGGGTAGGCTTGCCGCGTGCTTCCTGGACTCCATGGCGCACGAGGGAATGGCTGGCTTTGGTAATGGCATGAGATACCGCTATGGCCTCTTCCGTCAGGAAATTAAGGATGGACGACAGGTAGAGCGTACCGATAACTGGCTGGCAAATGGATATCCTTGGGAAGTCAGAAAAGACGATTCCAGCGTACTAGTGCGCTTTGGTGGCACCGTTGTAAGGCATGAGGACGAGAATGGCAACTTCTGGTTCTCGCAAGAGGGTGGCCAGGTAGTAAGGGCTGTTCCATACGATGTGCCTATTGTTGGTTATGGCGCAAAGACCGTAAATAAGCTGCGTCTTTGGTCTGCAGAACCAGCAGAGGAAGACTTTGATCTTGATGCTTTTAACGCCGGCGATTATGCACGTGCTAATAAGTTCCGCTCTGACGTTGAGGCAATTTCAACCATTTTGTATCCAAATGACTCTGGTGAGCACGGACGCATTCTTCGCTTGAAGCAGGAGTACCTGTTTGTCTCCGCTGGTCTTCAGACCATTCTTCGTGCTTACAAGGATAAGTACGGTGAGGATTGGGACCACTTTGCAGATCACGTCTGCATCCACACTAACGATACGCACCCAGCAATGTGCGGACCAGAGCTTATGCGTCTGCTTGTCGATGACCATGGCGTTGACTTTAACGAGGCATTTGATATCGCGAGAAACGCAATCTCTTATACCAACCACACCGTTATGCCTGAGGCTCTTGAGAAGTGGCCTATCAACACCTTCCGTGAGCTGCTTCCCCGCCTGTATATGTTTATTGATGAGGTTGATCGCCTCTATAAGGAGCAGCTGCTTGCTGACTCTAACGGCAACACCGATCTTCTCGCCTCAACAGCTGTGTTGTGGGATAACACCGTTCGTATGGCTAACCTCTCTATTCTGTTTAGCCACTCGGTTAATGGTGTCTCTGACCTGCACACAAACATTTTGAAGCAGAGTGTTTTGAAGGATTTCTACAAGCTTCGTCCAGAAATCTTTAATAACAAGACTAACGGCATCTGCCACCGTCGTTTCTTGGCACAGGCTAATACCGCTTACGCAAAGCTTATTACTGAGGCTATCGGTACCGGCTGGCTTGATGATGCCAATGAACTTCAGAAGCTTTCTGCTTTTGAGAACAATGCTGAGTTCTTGGACAAGATGGACGCTGCAAAGAGAGAAGAAAAAGAGCGTCTTGCTGCATACGTCAAGAAGACAACTGGTGTTGAGATGGATACCAATACCATCTTTGATACGCAGGTAAAACGCTTCCATGCATATAAGCGTCAGCTGCTTAACGTCTTCAAGATTTTGTATCTCTACAACCGCATGCTTGATGACCCAAGCTATAAACCAGCTCCAACCACCTTTATTTTCTCGGGTAAGGCTGCTCAGAGCTATACCTTTGCAAAGGAAGTCATTCGACTGATTCACTCCGTTGCGGACGTAGTTAACAACGATGAGCGCATTGAGGGCCGCCTTAAGGTTGTCTTTATTCCAAACTTTGCTGTTTCAAATGCACAGCTTATCTATGCTGCATCTGATATTTCAGAGCAGATTTCGGTTGCTGGCGCAGAGGCTTCTGGTACCTCAAACATGAAGCTTATGATGAATGCGGCTCTGACCCTTGGAACATATGACGGTTCAAATATTGAGATCTCTGAGCTTGCAGGACCAGAGAACATCAAGATTTTTGGTCTTCGTGCAGACGAAGTTCAGCAGGTATATGCTTCCGGCACCTACTTTGCACAGAACCTACTTAACCAGAACCCAACGCTGGCTCGCATTGTAAATATGCTGACCGATGGTTCTTTGAGCCGACTCTCTGGCAACTTTGAGTCAATTCGCGATTACCTGCTGATCAACAACGATCCTGATCTGGTGCTTATTGACTTTGATGCCTATGTGAAGGCATGGGAAGAGCTTACTCAGTCCTATGCAGATCGTCGCAGCTGGAATGCTCGCGCACTTCACAATACGGCAAACTCTGGTTTCTTCTCCGCTGATAGAACTATCAGGGAGTATATGGAAGATATTTGGCACGTGTAAGGATCTGCGTTTAGGTTCAATCGTCGTAGGGCGTTGAGAATATAGACCTCTGTTGGGGAGAGAGGAGATTTGGATATGGGCAAAAGGGAATGTCTTGCAATGCTACTTGCAGGAGGACAGGGAAGCCGCTTAGGTGCTTTGACCTCAAAAGTAGCTAAACCTGCTGTCTCGTTTGGTGGCAAGTTCCGCATTATTGACTTTGCATTATCCAACTGCGCAAATTCAGGAATTTCTACGGTAGGTGTTTTGACACAGTATCGTCCGTATTTGCTGCACTCTTACGTGGGATCAGGTAGTGCTTGGGACCTTGATGAGCGCGGTGGTGGAATTTCTATTCTTCCTCCATTTGCTACTCAGTCTGGTGGTGCGTGGTATGCGGGAACCGCAGATGCCGTCACCCAGAATATTGGTTACATTGAGCAGAATAACCCTGATTACGTATTAATTCTCTCTGGCGATCAGCTTTACCGTATGGACTACGGCGAGATGCTCGCCTGCCATAAGAAGAACAACGCAGACCTCACCATTGCTGTTATGCCTGTTCCTTGGGAAGAGACCTCTCGCTTCGGCATCATGTCCATTGATGATGAGGATAGAATCACCAAGTTTTCCGAGAAACCCAAAGAGCCAGAGTCCAATCTGGCGTCCATGGGAATCTATATCTTTAGCACAGACCTGCTTCTTGAGACCTTGCGTGAGGACGCAAAGAATCCTGAATCTTCTCATGACTTTGGCGGCGATATTATTCCGACGTTGCTTGATGATGGTAAACGTCTTTTTGCCTATCGCTTTGAGGGTTTCTGGCGCGATGTAGGCACCATTGCAAGCTATCACGAGACCAGCATGGATCTGCTTGGCTCTGAGCCTAAGTTTGATATCTTCTCGGACAAGTTCCCTATTTTGTCCAATGCTTCCACCCGTCCACCAGCGTATATTGGCGCTTTCGGCGAGGTAGATGACTGCCTGGTCAGCAATGGTTGCCAGATCTTTGGCTATTCTCGCCATTCAATCTTGTCTACCGATGCCGTTATTGGCGAGGGAGCTCGTGTTATTGACTCTGTGCTTCTTCCTGGCGCAGAGGTTAAACCTGGTGCGGTGGTTATTCGTGCAATTCTTGGCGAGAACGCTGTGGTCGAGAAGAACGTCCATATTGGCAGCTCTGATTTGAACAAGGAGATTGCTGTTGTTGGAAATGATGTAGTAGTCGAAAGAGGTGAGCAATAATGAATAGAGTAATTGGTCTTATTACCTGCAATTATGCGTCTACTAACATGGAAATCGCCAATGATGTACGCCCAATTGCATCCATGCCTTTCTTGGGAAGATATCGCCTGGTGGATTTTCCTCTTTCAAATATGGTTAATTCGGACATTAGTACCGTTGGCGTAATCATGCCCTTTAACTATCGCTCACTTATCGATCATCTTGGCTCTGGCAAAGACTGGAACTTGGACCGTAAGAGCGGTGGTTTATTTATTCTGCCTGGATCTGCTTTTGGTACCTCCCACGCAGGAGCTCGTTTCCTGCTCAGAGATCTGATTTCCAACAAGCCATATCTTGAGAGAACTGATGCAGAGTATGTTCTGTTGTCTACTTCAAATTTTGTTTTCAACTCTGATCTTACCGAGCTGCTTGACCAGCACCTTGAGTCCGATGCAGACATCACTATGATGACCTACACCACTCGTTATAACGATAGAGACGTTGTTGGTGTTGAGCTTGACGGTGACCGTGTAGTTAAAACGCACAATGGTGTTCAGCGCGGAGACGAGGCTTCTCTCGACTGCTTTATTATCAAGCGCGACCTGCTTATTGACATGCTTGATTGGTATAGAGCTACTGATTATCTTGATCTTTTTGAGGCACTCCACGCTGACTATAACCGCGTCAAGGTTCGCACCTTCCACTTTGAAGGTCATGTAGCATCTATCTTCTCAAAGAACTCTTATTATCGGGCTAACATGGAGCTTTTGAACCCCATGCCAGCAAATGAACTCTTTACTCCAGAGCGCTCCATCAAGACAAAGGCACACGATACTGCTCCTGCAAAATTTGAGATTGGCTCAAAGGTAAGTAACTCCACTATTTCTGCAGGCTGCCGCATTCGCGGAACGGTTACTGGTTCCATCCTTGGCCGTAACGTCATTATTGAGCGCGGTGCTATCGTTCGTGATTCCATTGTGATGGAGGGCTGCATTGTTAAGGAAGGCTCTGTAGTCGAGCACGCTATTGTGGATCGCTCTAACGTTATTCCTGCGGGTACTGAGCTTCGTGGTACCAGCGAAGAAATTCTTATTCAGCGTAAAAACAATAAGAGGGTGGCGTAACAATGTCCCAAGTCTCCAAGCGTCGCAAACTTCGCGTTGTCTATGCAACTTCAGAGGTAGCGCCTTTTTCCAAGTCGGGTGGTCTTGGAGATGTTTCGGGCTCATTGCCACAAGCACTTAAAAAAGTAGGAGCAAGAGTGGCGGTTATTTCGCCACTCTACAGCTCCATTAAGCCCGAGTGGAAACAAAGGATGAAAAAGGTCTATGAGCTTCAGGTGCCTCTTTCGTGGCGCTTTGAGTATTGTGGGCTGTGGCATCTGGTTCATGAAGGCGTTGATTTTTACTTTGTAGATAACGAGTCTTACTTTGCTCGTGATGGCCTTTATGGCTACTTTGATGACGGAGAGCGCTATGCGTTCTTCTCCAAGGCTCTGTGTGAGCTGATTGCACACGTCCCAGAGCTCTCCTGCGACGTTCTGCACTGCAATGACTGGCAAACGGCACTGGCACCCGTATTTCTGCGTGAGCAGTATCAGGGCGTCCCTGAGGTCCACAACGTTAAGACGGTCTTCTCCATTCATAACGTCAAGTTCCAAGGCCAGTTTACTGACAAGATGCTCAGCGACGTACTTGGTCTTGCTGATATTCCTGCTGCAGTTGATCAACTGAGGTGTGACGCAAGCTCTATCAACTTTATGAAGGGCGCACTTTGCTACTCCGATTATCTGCTCACTGTTAGCCCAACGTATGCCCGTGAGCTGCAGACAGAGCACTTCGGAGAGGGAATGGATGATATCTTCCGTCGCCGTCAAAGTGTACTGCGCGGCATCCTGAATGGTATTGATATTGGTGCGTGGTCACCTGCAAGTGATTCTTATATTCCACAGAACTTCTCGGCACGTCATATGGAAGGTAAGGCTGAGTGTAAGCGTCAATTGCAAGAGGAGCTGGGCCTTGAGGTAGATCCCGACGCACCACTTGCGGTAATGGTCACGCGCCTAACTAACCAGAAAGGCTTGGGCCTGATTCGCTATGCGATGGACCGTCTTATTTGTGCAGGTATTGAGGTTGCTGTTCTAGGAACTGGTGACGCTGAACAAGAAGATGCTATGCGCTTCTTTGATGGGCACTATGGTAACCGCATGGCAGCACGTATTGAGTTTGATATTGCGCTTTCTCACCGCATGTATGCAGGTGCAGATATGTTCTTGATGCCTTCAGAGTTTGAGCCTTGCGGCCTTTCTCAGATGATTTCTATGCGTTATGGCACGCTTCCTGTAGTTCGCGAGACGGGCGGCCTGGCAGATTCTGTAAAACCGTATAACCAGTTTACGGGCGAAGGAACCGGTTTTAGTTTTGCTAATCAAAACGCAGATGAAATGGCAGATATTATTCTGTACGCCGCCGATGTTTATAGAAACGATAAACAAGCGTGGGCAAATCTTGTAAAACAGGCGATGACAGAGGACTTTAGTTGGCATAACGCTGCAAATGAATATCTTGACGTGTATCATTTACTACACCCTGAGATTATCAGGTATGTACGTCGTCGAGATTGGTAAGAATGCAGGCTTTTCACAACACCTCAAACATTGTTTGTAGGGATCCAAAAGGCGCGGTAGAACTAGGTACTTCAGCAACAATCAGAATATTTGCTTGGGATGATGATGTTCAATCAGTAACGCTTCGTCTCTGGCAAGAGTATGGCCCTGAATCGTCTCCAGAGGCCCAAGCTCTGTCTGGCGAGAAACGCGTTGTGATGCAAAAGAGTGATTTTGCTGGCGCGCTTCCGACTGGTGTACCTGACTATGCGCAGTGCTTTGAGACAATTGTTAAACCAGCTGCTACGGGCCTTATTTGGTATCGTTTTGAGCTTCAGGCTTCTGACGGAGTAGTTTGGTCATATGGTGCTCAAGAAAATAGATGTACCGGTGTTGGTAGCTTTGCCTATGGCGAGCCACCATCATTTCAGATTACTTGCTATGAGCCTCGTGGTAGCTTTGCGGGTGTAGAGGATCCCAGCTGGTACAAAGGGGGAGTTGTCTACCAGATTTTCCCCGACAGGTTTGCACGAGATGCAAACTGGCACGAGCGTACCAAGCAGGCGCTGGCTGTTCCAAGAAATGGGGTTTCTCGCCAGCTGGTGGAAGACTGGGAGAAGACTCCTGAGTATCAAAAAGATGCTAATGGCCGCATAACTGAGTGGGATTTCTACGGCGGTTCTTTGGCTGGTATTGAAGAGAAGCTTTCCTACTTGGAAAACCTTGGAATAACTGCGCTTTATTTGAATCCAATCTATGCTGCTTCCAGCAATCATCGCTACGATATTGCGGATTATTTGGAAGTAGATCCCGTTTTGGGCACTGTAGAAGATTTTGAGCGCCTCTGCGCAAAAGCTGCTGAGCACGGTATTTTCATTATTTTGGATGGCGTTTTCAACCACTGTGGCGCTGATTCAAAATACTTTAATAAATTTTCTAACTACTCTGAACCAGGAGCAGTTCAGCAGGCTGGATCAGCTTATGACGACTGGTTTACCTTCCATGAGGATGGAACGTACGAGAGCTGGTGGGGTGTCGATGCTCTTCCGACGATTGTCTCTGATAACCCTGATTATCAGGAGTTTATTTGTGGCGAGAATGGCGTTATTAGAACGTGGCTGCGCCGAGGTGCTCGCGGTTGGCGCTTAGACGTTGCAGATGAAATTTCCGATTCATTTATTCAGAAGATTCGTGCTGCTGCACTTGCAGAGCGTAGTGATGCGGTCATTATTGGAGAGGTCTGGGAGGACGCAAGCAATAAGCGAGCGTATGGAAAACTCAGACAGTATCTTGAGGGCTCCGAGCTTGACGGTCCTATGAATTACCCTCTGCGCAAATCTATTCTTTCATTTTTGATGAATGAGGTTGGTGCTGAATCAACAGCTTCAGCTCTTGAGGAGCTGTGGGAAAACTATCCTCACGAAGCGTTTTATTCTTGCTTGAATGTGTTTGGAACACATGATAAAGAGCGACTGATTAACGTAGTTGCTGGAGCTCCTGCTCCTGATGCTCTTTCTGCTCAAGAGCAGGTAATGTATAGACTTTCTGCTGATCAGCGAGGTCTTTCTAAGGCTCGTATGTGGCAGACAGCTGTGCTTCAGATGACGCTTCCGGGTGTTCCGTCTATCTATTACGGCGATGAAATGGGTGTTGAGGGATTTGTTGATCCGACAAATCGCGCAACTATGCCATGGCCTGAAAGCAGTCCTCGTGCTGACTTGGATTACCTGCATATGTATCGCAATGCCATCGCGCTCAGAAAAACGCTGCCACTACTGGTAGATGGTTCGTTTGAGCCATTTGTCCCAGAATGTGGATCTGATGATGTTCTGGCATTTTGGCGTAAGCCTCTTCAAAAAGATGAGCAGCAAGAACAGCAGGGCAAAGCCGCTTCTGGCATTTGTGTTCTGGTAAATAAGAGTCGCTCAGATGCTAAAACAGTATATGTTTCTTTACCTCAAAATATGCAGGTTATTGACGTTATTAGCGGCCAAGCAGTCCCCGTTAAGGACGGCAAAGCAGAGGTCTTTTTGTGGCAGCTTGGATGCACTGTCTTAAACGTGCAGCCAGCTTATAGGTTACAAAAGCCTCTTGAGCCCGGCATGGGAGTGCTTGCTCATATAACTTCTCTACCTGCTAATGAGGGCTCCGCAATAACACCAGGTCAGAAGCCCGGTGTTATTGGTCGCGAGACTTCCGAGTTCATTGATTTTCTCGCTAAATCGAGCCAGAAGTATTGGCAGATTTTACCTGTCAGCCCAACCGATGAATACGGCTCTCCATATGCGGGAATTTCTGCTTTTGCAGGAAATATCAACTTGCTTGATCAGGCTGCTATGGAGAAAGTCATTTCTGAATGCGATGGGCCTCAGAGTAAGCGGGCTGCTGAGTACCAGGCATTTCTGGCGAGAAACTCGTATTGGCTTGATTCGTATGCGGCGTTCCGTGCAATCAAAGACCTGCTTGGTGAGGTGGTGTGGCAGGAGTGGCCAAAGCAGTATCGCAGCTGGTCACCAGAGCTACTTGAGCGTCCCAAGCTTGCTCAGGCAATCGAACTTTATCGAAAGCATCAATTTGCTTTTGATGTTATTCGGAGTCAGACGTTAGCGGAGGCTCGCGCTAAAGGAATTCAGATTATTGGCGACATGCCTATGTTTGTTTCAGAGGATTCCGCTGATGTTTGGGCGCATCCGGAGCTTTTTGCTCTAGATGATACGGGCCATACAGAGCTTCAAGCTGGCGCTCCTGCTGACGCGTTTTCTCAGGATGGCCAGCTGTGGGGAAATCCAACGTACAACTGGCAAGCTCATAAAGACGAGGGTTATCGTTGGTGGATTGAGCGATTCCGCAGGTCTTTCTATCTGTATGACTACACCAGACTGGATCATTTTATTGGCTTTACGTCTTACTATGCCATTGAGCAGGGAAAGACTGCTGCCGAGGGTTCATTCAAGTTTGGCCCTGGCTATGAGGTGTTTGAGGTTGCTTATAAGCAGCTTGGTCCACTGCCTTTTATTGCGGAGGATTTGGGAGCGGTTACCCCTGCGGTCCGAGCGCTGCTTTCTCAGACGGGATTTCCGGGCATGAGCGTCATTCAGTTTGCTGATGGAGACTGTAGATATTCCTTTGCGCCAGCTCAGGAATCTATTGTGTACAGTGGCACGCATGATACGCAAACACTCATGGGATTTGTAGAAACTCGCTTTACAGGCGGCCAGGCAACTGATGAATCGCAGCAGATTTTTGACCACCTTATGGAGCAGGTAGTCGGCTCATCCAATGCAGTAGTTATTCTGCCGCTTCAGGATGTTTTGGGCCTTTCTGACGATGCTCGTATGAACATTCCAGGTAAGGCTGAAGGTAATTGGTCTTGGCAGGTTAAAAAGGACATGCTCACGCCAGAGGTTGTTCAAAAGCTGCAGAGGTTCGTTGAGCTGCACCAGAGCCGATACAATAATTAGTACATAGAGTTTTGCTACTATAACAAAAGGTCCTTCTCGACTGGCGAGAAGGACCTTTTACGTGTGGATGTATTATTTTGCTAATCCATACGAGGTAGAACGATGGTAAAGCGCGTGCCTACACCTTCGTGTGAGAGCACTTCAATAGAACCGTCATGGTTGTCAACAATCCATTTTGCAATAGATAGGCCAAGTCCGGAGCCTTCGTTACTCTCAATGCGAGCGTTGTCGGCTCTCCAGAATCTCTCAAAAATATGAGTAGCTGCTGCTTCAGACATGCCCATACCTTCATCTTCAACTGAAACCTGAACAGTATTCTCGTCGCACGAGACATTAAAAGAGATGGTAGTTTGAGCAGCCGAATATCGAGCAGCGTTTTGAACGATAATGCGGATGGACTGTTTAATCATGGCGGCATCGGCAAGTACCTGATAGCAGTTGTCCGTCAGCGCACTCTGATCATACTTAAGGGTATAGCGATGGCTGGAATCAATCATCTCTGATTCTTCGCAGACTTCAGACGTAATCCGTGCAAGGTTAAACTGGGTCTTGGTAAGGGTATTTCTTCCGGCATCACCGCGTGCTAAAAAGAGGAGCTGCTCAACTAAGTCATGCATGTGCTCACTCTCTGATTTGAGGGCAGCAATAGACTCATCAAGTACGGCCTCGTCTGTTTTGCCCCAGCGATCAAGCATGTCGGTATAGCCTCGAATAACCGCTATAGGTGTGCGGAGCTCGTGACTAGCATCGTTAACAAAACGCATCTGCTGTAGCTTTGCCTCCTGCATACGACGGAGCAGTTTATTCAAAGCAATCTCGATACTGGCAAGGTCTTGATCACCTGTTTGAATCTTTGGAGCATTAATATTAGCTTCTTCGATGGCCTGCTCAAGACTCCTTATTTTCTCGCTTTTGACCAAGATGTCATTTGTTGTAGCTTCGGTAGAAAGAACATCACTATTTACCAGTTGGTCGGCTTTAAGAGCAAGTGTATTGAGGGGCTGAAGAGCTCTTCTGACGCGGCGCATATCACCGAAGAATGACAACAGATCAATGATTTCCCAGATAAGAATTGCAATATACATGGGCCAGAAGCGTGCTAACTCTTCGCCTAAATCAAATATTTTTGCGCCAAAAGTAGGGCCATGAACAATGTATTTTAGGCTTGAGAGTCCGTGTAAGAACGTGAATCCAGTAAGAGAAATAGAGTGAGACTCAGTAGGGAAAAATCCTAGGTAAAAAGTACCTTGCGGAACGTGCTGGTTATACATATAAATAAAAATCAGAGCAATATTTATCAGTAAAAAGAGATCAAATCCGACGTAGTTCATCAGCTTACGCCACCAAAATCCCCAGGTAATTACTCCAGCTGTCGACGAATCAGAGGGAGTAAAGAAAGGCTTTTTATGCTCTTGTATGGTGGACTGGTTATGCTTCTCTGATGACATATCCGACTCCACGAACGGTAGTAATTAGCTTGATGTTGTAACGATCATCAATTTTTGCACGTAGATGAGCAATATGAACATCTACGTTATTTGTTTCTCCAGCAAACTCATATCCTAGGGCTTCAGATGCAATACGCTCACGGCTCATAACAACACCAGCGTGTTCCATGAGCATACGAAGCACTTCAAATTCCTTAGTAGTGAGTTCGATTGAATCGTTCTTGACGCAGACTTCTCTACGATCAACATCAAGCGAGACACCTTTAAGCGTAAAAGTGTTAGCAGCCGCTGCTTGTGGAATTACTTGAGAGTTTGTGTTGTCTGCCTCGTGATGCTTGAGGGCCACTCGAATGCGGGCGAGAAGCTCCTCTATTGCAAAAGGCTTGGTGAGGTAGTCATCTGCACCTGCATCAAGACCAGCCACTTTATCCATGACCGAATCGCGAGCAGTGAGCATGATAGTTGGCGTGTTTTTCTCGCGACGAATTCTCCTAAGAACTTCTAGACCGTTAAGCTGGGGGAGAAGTACATCAAGCAAGATAAGGTCGTAATCATTTGACAACGCTTTTTCAGCTCCGGTTCTTCCGTCAAGAGCTTTGTCTACCTCATAGCCCTCATGTTTAAGCTCGAGTTCTATAAAGCGCGCAATTTTTTCTTCGTCTTCAACGATAAGAACCTTAATCATTTTCTCGCCTAAATATCGGAGTCTTCTATTTTAGGTTTGGGATCAATCGCAATTTACTTTTTGTCGATGACGTCTTTTTTGATGGAGCCCGCTGCATCTGCAGCCTTATCCATAGCCTCATTTACATCAACAACAATAGGATAAGCTCCCTGGATGTGATAACGCATCTCAAAGAAGAGGCCAATGATGAGGAGCCAGAATGTAGCACCCCAGAGGAACAGACCAACAATTGGAATAATCACTGGCATGGCCATAAACTGTTCGCCGCGACGAGTAACAATAAATTTTGACTCAACGCTTTTACTAAACAACTCTTTGCACTTCTCCCAAAGAGAGGACATGTTCTCTGAGAAATCAGACTTCTTACTTGATTCTTGGTAGGCAATTTGAGCCGCTTCCATCTCTGGAGAAACTTCTGACTGTGAGGCAGACTCAGTAGTATAGCTTGCTGACTGCTTGGTAGACTTACCCTGCTTTTCAAGCCAAATAATTGCATCAAGAACATTGTCATCACAAGCGTCAAGTGCTGCCTTAGCGTCTTCGTAGCTTACGCCGCACTTCTCGCGAATTACTTCAACCTTTTCGAGCTTTTCCATGATCAGCTTCCTTTCGGGATGTTCAAGACGCCTCTCGTCTTCGTGATACATGGTCTCTTATAAAGATTAACCAATTATTGAGGTTAGATTAAGCTTTCATAAGAATTTTAATGGGATTATTTACAAGCACTCACGCTCAGACAGCGCGTTTACCACTTACCGATTACTTATAAAACAATCTTGTTTTAGCAGCTCAGCAGTTTGAAACTAATAAATAGTTATATAAAGCTAACTTATGGCAGTTGAAGCTTTGCTTTCTCTGTCAAAGCCAGCCTGAATAACAGACAGTACATTGTGAGTTTGTGGCAGGAGGCGGTATGGGCATGACAAAGCGTCAAAACCAAAGTGTTCAAGCTACTGAGTCCAATCAAAATACAAAACAGGATTTACAGCAATCTGAAATAAATCCTGTTACCGTGCTGCTTGAGTGGTCAGATAGAAAAGGCATGTATGCACTCTCTGTCATTCTTGCCGTTATTGGTGTTTTTGGAGGCATAGTTCCCTATGTTGCCGCAGGTAACATGGTGGTTGGCATTTTTAATGGAATTAAAGAATGGCCGTTTTACCTTCAATGGGGGCTTATAGCGGGCCTCAGCTATTTAGCTAAAATAATTTTCCATCATCTTTCAACGGTCGTTTCTCATAAGGCAACATTTGCAACAATCGCAAACATGCGCACCCGAGTGGCAAAGAAACTGACAACCATTCCAATGGGATATGTACTTGATACGCCCTCAGGCTCTCTCAAACGTCTTCTTGTCGAGAAAATCGATAGCATTGAAACTACACTTGCTCATGCAGTTCCAGAGCTCACTTCAAACCTTACCGCTGCATTTGCAGTCTTTGTCTATCTGATTGTTTTGGATTGGCGTCTTGCTCTTGCTGCATTGCTGACCATAATTGTGGGACTTGCTTGTTTATCAGGCATGATGAAGGACTATGAGTATTGGTATCAGAATACTATCGTAACTGGTAAAGAGATGAATAATGCCTCAGTTGAGTACGTGTCTGGAATTGAGGTAATTAAGGCTTTTGGACAGTCTGCTAGCTCTTACGAGAAGTTCTCAAAGGCTGTTTACGCTTCTGCCCATGCTTTTATTGATTGGATGAGCCACTGCCAAATCTGGCAGGATGCCATGCTATCAATTGCTCCTGCAACGTTAGTAACGGTATTGCCTCTGGGATGCTTGTTTGTACTTCAGGGGAGTCTTTCTCCTTCTACGTTTGTCATGTGCGCAGTGCTTTCTCTAGGTATTTTTCAGCCGCTCTTTGAAGCAATGAGCTTTATGGATTCTCTTGCACAGGTGGGTTCTGTTGTTAAAGAAATTTCTGAGGTCTTAAATTACCCTGATCAGGTGAGAGCTGATGTTCCTTGCACGCTTGAAGGTACTGAAATTAAGCTGAGTGATGTCCGTTTCTCCTACGGAAGCAATGAAGTGATTCACGGGATTACCTTAGACATTGCGCCTGGACAGGTTACAGCACTTGTTGGCCCAAGTGGATCAGGTAAATCTACTGTTGCTCGGCTTATCGCAGGTTTCTGGGATCCAAATGAAGGATCTGTGTCTATTGGAGGACAAGATATTCGCTCCTGCACTCCATCTCAACTTGCAAACCTCGTAGCTTATGTTGACCAAGATAGTTACCTTTTTGATGAAACCATTATGGAAAACATCAGGATGGGCAAAAAAGATGCCACCGATGATGAGGTAATTGCTTGTGCAAAAGCTTCTGGATGCCACAACTTCATCCAATCACTTCCTCACGGCTATCAAACGGTTGTAGGAGGTTCAGGTGGGCATCTTTCTGGCGGAGAGCGCCAGCGTGTAGCAATTGCTCGAGCAATGCTCAAAAACGCTTCGATTATTATATTGGATGAGGCAACAGCTTATGCGGATCCAGAATCTGAAGCAGAGGTTGAATCTGCAGTTGCAAAGCTGGTAGCTGGTAAAACGCTAGTGGTTATCGCGCACCGTCTTTCTACCGTACAAAATGCCGACAAAATTGTTGTTGTAAACGATGGCTCTATTGAAGCTGAGGGTACGCATAATCAGCTTATGGAGACATGCCCGCTCTATGCAACCATGTACCGTGCTCACATTGGCGCACTCGACGAGGCTTAAGGGGGAGTAAAAATGCTGTCTGTTCTAAAAATGTACTTTCAATTTGGAAGTTCTTATCGCCAGAAACTCCACAAGGGCCTTTTCTTTACCATTCTTGGTTGCCTCTTTGAAGGAGTACAAATAACAGCGCTTTGGATTGTTTTTACTGCTCTTACTACGGATACGCTCTCAACTCAGACAATAGTTTCTGCACTGGGAGTCATGCTTTTGAGCATTATAGGAGCGTTCATTTGCGCTCATTTTAAGAGTGAGAATTTCTGTGATGCTAATTTTAGTATGGCTGGTACCAAGCGCGCGGAAATTGGAGATACACTGCGCCGCTTGCCCATGGGTTATTTTAACGAGAATAGCCTTGGAGAAGTAACAGCTGTTATGACCAACCAGCTGGATGTAATGCAAAATCTTGGTGGCTTGCTCTATATGATGGTTTTTGGTGGTTTGGCCTTAACAGCAATTATTGTTGCATTCCTGTTTGTATTTTGTTGGCAGTTAGGCCTTATAACTGCAGCTACGTTTGCACTTTTCTGCATAACAATGGAGGTCTTGCAGGCCTACGTGCGTAATACATCAGATGATTATGTGGCCGCAAATACTACTTTGATTAGCTCCGTCCTTGAGTATGTTCGCGGCATTAGCGTGGTAAGGGCATTTTCCCTTATTGATGATGCTGAGGGAAAGTACGCCAAAGCAGTTGATGATTGCCGTGTCCAAGCGCTCAAACTTGAGTTTAAGGCGCTTCGTTTCTCTGTTCTGCAGATGGTTATCTCCAAGGCTACAAGCATTATTATGTGCCTGGTATCAGTTGGACTATGGCTATCTGGAACACTCGATACAGCTACGTGCTTAACCGTAGTGGTTATGTCGTTTATGTTGTTTAGCCGCCTTGAATCTGCTGGTCGTTTTTCAACTATTCTGCGTAACATTGAAATCGCAATGGAGCAAACAAACGCTATTCTCGCCACTCCTGCAATGGAAGAGGGAGAAGGTCTTGAGAAAGCAGCATCCTGTGACATTGAGCTTTCTCATGTTTCGTTTGGCTACGATGACAGGCAAATTCTTGACGATGTGAGTCTCTCGATTCCTGCAGGTACTTCTTGTGCCATCGTAGGTCCAAGCGGATCAGGCAAGACAACGCTTGTTCGTTTGATTGAACGCTTCTGGGATGTGAATACAGGCCAGGTCACGCTAGGTGGACGCGATGTACGTGACTATAAAGTTGACGCTTTGCTCCAAAACTTCTCTACTGTTTTTCAGGGAGTCTTCCTGTTTGATGACACTATCGAGAACAACATCAAGTTTGGCAATCCAGACGCAACTCATGAGCAAGTAGTTGACGCAGCTAAGCGTGCTTGCTGCGAAGAGTTTATCCAGGCATTACCTGACGGATACGAAACGCGTTTAGGAGAAGGTGGCTCAATGCTTTCTGGTGGCGAGCGCCAGCGTTTATCTATTGCGCGCGCCATCTTAAAAGATGCGCCAATCGTAGTGCTTGATGAGGCTACGGCTAATGTTGATCCAGAAAACGAGCTTGAACTTCAGCGTGCAATCGCAGAACTCACCAAGTCTAAGACCGTCATCATGATTGCCCATCGCCTTAAGACGGTGCGTAATGCAAATCAGATACTTGTCCTGGATAAGGGCCGTATTGTTCAAAGAGGCACTCACGAATCACTGATGGCAGAAGGCGGCATCTACGCTGATTTTGTTAACATGCGCGAGAAGACCGTCGGCTGGAAAATTGCGTAACTACTGGCAAGACGTTAAAAATATCCCACGTAAAAAAATACGCACCCAAGCTTGTGCTTGGGTGCGTATAACGTTAAAGCTGAAATGCGGTTTACTGAACCTGGCAAATCATAGCAACATTAGTTGAAGTGGTGTAGTCACCAAGACGTGGGCTGGTATGAGGATCGCCAGCAGTCAGAACAACAATATCGCCAGTCTCTACAACGCCAACTTCCTTTGCAACGTTTAGAGCATTGTACATGGTGTTAGAAAGTGTGCCCTGCTCAGAGGTCTTGAATGCATAGACGCCCCAATAGAAGCAAGTGCGACGAACTGCCTCATCGGATGGAGACATTGCATACAGAGGACGCTTTGGACGGAAGTTAGAAACAAGGCGAGCGGTACGGCCAGAGTGTGTTGGGCAGATGATGCACTTAGCGTCAACACGGATTGCCATATCAACTGCAGCAAAGCCAGTAGCGCCGTTGACGTTCTTAAGGCCCTCACGCTGGTGATAGACATCCTTGACTGGCAGGTACTTCTCGGTCTCCTTGCAGATGGAAGCCATAGTCTTTACTGCCTCAACAGGGTACTTACCAGCTGCGGACTCACCAGAAAGCATGACGCAGTCAGTGCCGTCGTAGATTGCGTTAGCAACGTCGGTAACCTCTGCACGGGTTGGGCGAGGGTTACGAATCATAGAATCAAGCATCTGAGTTGCGGTGATGACAGGCTTGTAGGCATCGTTGCACTTCTTGATGACAGTCTTCTGGATGTGAGGAACCTCAGCTGCAGGAACCTCAACACCAAGGTCACCACGGGCAACCATGATGCCATTAGAAGCTGCAAGAATCTCGTCGAAGTTCTTTACGCCAAGAGCAGACTCAATCTTAGGGAAGATCTGTACGTTAGGAGTACCCATCTCACGGCAGATGTTACGAATCTCTTCAACTGCAGCACCATCACGGATGAAGGAAGCAGCAATTGCATCAATACCAAGCTCGCAACCAAACATGATGTCTGCGCGGTCCTGCTCAGTGACGGAAGGAAGGCCAATGTTAACGTTAGGAACGTTTACACCCTTCTTCTCGCCAAGCTCACCACCGTTGATAATCTTGCAGTGCATGTCGGTGCCCTCAACGTGATCAACCTCAAGACCAATGAGGCCGTCATCAATAAGGATGATAGAGCCTTTCTTGACCTCTTTTGGAAGATTCTTGTAGTCAAGCGAGAAGCGCTGAGCATTACCAATGACATCATCATCGGTGGTTACAATGACGGACTCACCAGTAGTAAGGGTGACCTTCTTGCCATCCTCGAGAAGACCGGTGCGAACCTCAGGACCCTTTGTATCAAGCATGATAGCAATAGGAATACCAAGCTCATCAGAGATAGAACGAACGCGACCAATCATAGTGCGGTGATACTCATGGCTACCGTGCGAGAAGTTAAAACGTGCGACGTTCATGCCAGCAAGAATGAGCTCACGAAGAACCTCATCACTTTCTGTAGCAGGACCCATAGTACAAACAATCTTGGTCTTTTTGCGAGCCATATCTCTCCTTTTCATAGGAATTGAAATCACATTCAGATATCAATAGTAACCGTTTTTGAAGCGATTGTTTCTCTGGCGCTTAGCAAACCACACTTTTATCAACGTAGTCAGTGCCCTCAGCAAAAGCAGTTGCGTTATCAAGCGTAACCTGAGCAATTTGTGAGAGAGCCTCATGAGTAAAGAATGCCTGGTGGCTTGTCATGACTACGTTAGGGAAGGAGCAAAGGGTAGAAGTAACTGAGTCAAAGACCTCAGCACCACGGTCCTTATAAACGTTTGGATTTTCTTCTTCATAAACGTCAAGGCCACAAGCACCAATCTTGCCAGAAAGAATGCCGCGAATAAGAGCCTTGGTGTCAATAAGTCCTCCGCGACCAGTATTAACGAGAATGACGCCATCTTTCATCTTTCCGATGGTCTTATCGTTAATCATGTGATAGCTCTCATCATTCAAGAAAGCGTGGAGTGAAATAAAGTCCGAACGCTCCCAGAGCTCATCGTAGCTGACATATTCATCAACAACGTGTTCGTCATTGACAAGGCTCATATTTGGATAGAGATCTGCGCCAAGGACGTGCATGCCAAAGCCTTTGCAGATACGGCAAAGTGCTGCGCCAATACGACCAGTTCCAACAATGCCAGCGGTTTTACCGTGTAGTGTATCGCCAACAAGGCCAACAAGCGAGAAGTTATTCTCGCGAATTCTGATGTAACCACGGTGAATACGACGGTTAGCAGCAAGCGCAAGACCCATTGCGTGCTCTGCAATTGCCTCAGGGGAGTAAGCAGGTACGCGCGTAACCGTAATACCAAGGTCTTTAGCAGCGTTAACATCGACAGCATCAAAGCCAGCGCAGCGCATAAGTAGAAGCTTAACGTCAAAGCCGGCAAGAATCTCAAGAGTCAGAATTGAAGCATCTGCATTAACAAAAGCACAGACAGCATCATAACCCTTAGCAAAGCCTGCGGTCATAGGCGTAAGGTTTGACTCAATGTAGTCGATTGAAACATCTGGATACTTTGGAAGCTCAAGGTTGAAAGAATCCTTGTCATAACTTTGAGCACCATAAAACAGGATTTTCATAACTGCCTCCTTGCCAAAACTAACGTTTGGCTTATGTTGTTATGTACTGCGCTTATTGTACCCCTTGAATAACAATTATTTGGCACATAACAGGAGTTTTAAGAAATATTTATAAGGTTTGAAAAAAGAAAGAATACGGTAAAATGATAGAGCATTGTAAGGTCCTATGATAGGACGTTGTAAGGTCCTGACACGGCAACCTTGGTGAGCCCTTGCCCCTCTCCTGGGGAATTATGATCGGGCATCAATCTGTCAGGTAGAAACCCAGGAGGAACTTTGAAAGAGTATCTTTCAAGTGCGTCTGATGTTATCAGTGCGCAAAAAACTGATGTTGAAGCTGGATTGTCTGATGTAGAAGCAGCTTCTCGTCTTGAGGCCCACGGTCTTAATAAGCTTAAAGAGGCACCAAAAGAATCAATCATTAAAAGGTTCTTTGCACAGATGGCTGACCCTATGGTCATCATGCTTCTTGTTGCTGCTGCTATTTCCGCTACTGAAGGAATTTATACCGGCGAAGGTGGAATTGCGGACGTTGTCATTATTCTGTTTGTTGTTGTTATCAATTCCGTTCTTGGTGTTGTCCAGGAGGGCAAAGCAGAGGAAGCTCTTGCTGCTCTGCAAGAGATGAGCGCAGCTCAGAGCAAGGTTATCAG